>CAZSXX010000117.1:0-11623 GCA_964611245.1 uncultured Verrucomicrobiota bacterium
GAACAGATGACCGCGCGGAGTTCGCCGCGCTTCAAGCGATCCTCCACTTCCTGCCGCACGTCGCGGCCCAGGGAGGCGTGGTGGCATTCGATCTGGCCGGCCAGACCGGGCAACGCCTGCTGGAGCCAAAAGGTGGCGGCCTCGGCGCCGGAGCGGGTGTTTGTGAAAACCAGGGTGGTCCGATTGGCCTGCACCAACCGGCCCAGCTCGCGAACCAGCCGCTGGCCGGTGTAGCCCGAAGGAGGGTAGGGATTTTTGCCGAGGGGCGAATAGACGCGAAGGTCGATTTTTTTGGATGAACTTGTGTCGACGACCTCGCAAATGCCGCCCGTGCCGACGAGGAACTGGGCTGCCTCGGCGACCGGAGCCACCGTGGCGGAGAGGCCGATCCGCTGGAGGTTCGGGCCGGACGCGGCGACAAGATGGGAAAGCCGCTCCATGCTGACGCTCAAGTGCGCCCCGCGCTTGTTCTCCGCGAGGGCGTGGATTTCATCGACGATGATCCATTGGACGGATTGGAGGATTGGGAGCCATTTGCGCTGGGTGAGGAGAAGGGAAAGGCTTTCCGGCGTGGTGAGGAGGACATGGGGCGGGGCGTTGAATTGGCGGGCGCGCTCCGTGCTGGAGGTGTCCCCGGAGCGCAGGCCGATGCGGATGGGCGGATCGGCCCCGTAGATTTCGTGAAGCGGTTCCTTGAGGTTTTTCTCGAGGTCGTAGCCCAGCGCGCGCAGCGGGGAGACGTAAATAGCCCGCAGCCTGGGCTTGAGGACTCCGGCGGCGTGCTCGACGGCCAACGCGTTCAGCACACTGAGGAAGGCCGCGAAGGTTTTTCCGGTGCCGGTCGGGGAGATAATCAGGACATTGGCGCCTGCGGCGATGCGCGGCCAAGCTTGCCGCTGCGGGGGAGTCGGGGCGCCAAATCGGCGCTCAAACCACTGGAGGACTGGGGAATCTGGCAACGGGAGGCCCATGCTCAATCAAAGCGCGCAGTCAATAGCCGATGGCGTTGAGGGCGGCGGCGATGGCGGGGTCGTTTTTGGCGTATTCCTGGGCGGCTTTGAGGATGGCGCGGGCCCGCTCCAGGTCATCGGTGAGGCCGTGGTAAATGCTTTGGGCCAGGGCCAGATCGACGAATTGGGAGCCGGTGCCGCTGGAACGGAGCGCGCGCTCAGCGTTGACGAGGGCCTGGCGGACACGGGTTGGAACTTCCTCGCCGGAATGGCGCATGAGGAGGGTGGCGAGGGAAAGATTGGCGGCAAAATCGTTGGCGTTCAGGGCGAGGGCGGCGGTGAGCTCCTCGATGGCCCGCGAGGAATGGCCGAGCTTCTCGAAGGCCATGGCGAGGAGGACGCGGTTGCGGACGCTGGGGCGGACGATGGCGCGGGCTTGGGCGATGGTGGCGAGTTCGTAGGCGTCGTCCGACTGGTTGAGGATGTCCCACAGGGCTTCCCAAAGCTGCTCGGATTCCGGGATGGAGCTGATGGCGTTGCGGAGGGCGTCCGCGGCGCCGCGATGGTCTTTCTGGAGGACATATCGAAGGATGCCCACGGCCTGCCCAGCCGCGCCCGCCGACGCCGAATGGTCAAAGCCGCCAAGGCGCACGAGGCCATCCTCGATGCTCCGGCGGAGTTCCCCGGGCAACGACTCCCAAAGGGGCTGCTGCCCGAGGGCGGCGCTGGAGAGGTGGCGGTCGGAGGCGGTGCCCAAGGCGCTCCAGAGGAGGGATGTGGCGAGGCGGACCGGGTTTTCCGTGTCCAACTCGGCGGCGCGCCGCAGGTGCGGGACGCTTTCCTGGGAAAAAATCATGAACTCGAGGGGCGGAGGGGCCAGGTCCTTGCCGACGGACCGACGGCGGAGGCCAGTGAGGCATTGGCGGCTGGCCAGGCCCATGGCGAGGACGTGGCGGGCAATGGCCGATTTTTCATCGAGCGCGGCGGCGTGGCGGGCGGCGGCGACGCCCTCATCCAGGAGGCGATTCGAGCGGTCAAAAGTCTCGGCGGAGGGCTCACGCCGGAGGGCCAGATGGCAAAGGTCCGTGAACGGGCGGCGGCCACGCCAGTTGGCGGTGTCCGCGGCGATCTCCCAGGCGCGGGCGTGAAGGAACGAGGCGAAGGCGGACCAGGCGGCGGATGAAGCTTGGGATGGCGACACGGCCTCGCGGAGGATGGACTCCGCTTCGGAGGCGCGGCCAAGACCGTGCAGGGCGCTGGCGAGGTCGAGTTTGACCTGTTCGTGGCCGGGCTCGGCGTCAAGGCGGCGGCGGAGCAGGTCGGCCGCCCGCTGGAAATCGCGCCGGGCGGTGACGAGATCTCCGGCATCGAGGCGCAACGCGGCGGTCTCGAGGAATAGTTTTCCGTCGGTGGCGGAGCCCGTGGCGGAGGCCCGTTTTTCGATGGCCGCGACGCCCGGGTCTTTTTCGGTGAGGAACGCGTGAAAGCCCCGGTCGGAATCGCACTGGATTGTGAATCGGGACTCAACCGCGGGCAGGCGCGCCAGACCACGGAGGGTTGACTTCGCCCCGGGGCGCTGGATCGCGGAGGCGACCGCCACCGTCAGCGCCAGCATCAAGAGGCATCGTAGGAACATGGGCTCAGGTTTCCTTTTTTTCGGGGGCCAGCGCTGGCCGAGTTTGGCCCGGGCCAGCGTCGAGAGGCCTGCCGCCAAATATACCCCGAATCACCCCGGCACAAGGCTCAATCTTTGGCGAGGTCGAGGATGCGGATGGACCGGAAGGCTGTTCCATCGTTGTGGTCGGTGAGGAGGATGTGGCCTTTGACGCTCTCGCCGAACTGGGGGACGCTTTTGAATTTGCTCTTGGCCACGGCGTCTTTGACCGCCTGGCTGCCGAGCTCATACTCGAAGACCTTTTGGCCGTTCAACCAATGTTCGACGTGGCCGCCCCGGGCGAGGATGCGGGAACTGTTCCATTCGCCGGCGGGCTTGAGGGCCGCGACTTTTTCGGGGAACGGGGGCAGGACATCGTAGAACGACGCGGTGCTGTGCTTGCCGTTGTTCCGGCCCTCGGCCTGGGTGGGGTCGTCGAGCATTTGATATTCGTGGCCCACGGAGCCGCGCTCAGGCGTGACGAAATATTTGACGCCATTGTTGCCGCCCGGCGCGATTTTCCAATCCCAGCGAAGGTCGAATTCGCGGTAGAGCTTTTCACTCAGCAGGTCACCGCCCCGGACATTCGCGACCTTGCGCAATTCGCCGTCTTCGACCACCCAGCCCGTGGCCGGAAAAGTGTCCTTGCGCAGGCTGTGCCAGCCAGCGCCGTTTTTTCCGTTGAACAAGAGGACGAATCCTTCGCGCTGCTCCTCGGCGGTCAGGCTGTTGACGGGTTGTGGGGCGGGCGGCTGCTGCGCCCAAGCGCTGGAGGCGAGGAGGGCCGCGATCAGAATCAGTTTTGGCAGGTTCATAAAATCAACAACAACGGCGGATGGATTTGTAGCGCGCCTCGGTGGCCGCGACGTAAATTTTGGCGTCGGATTTTTTGTCCGGGTGGTGGGCGCAGGCGGTGTGGGCCGCGTTCGCGCGGGCGACATCGGCTTCGCCGGAAAGCTCGCGGGCGAGGCCGAGAAAGAGCGCCAAGTAACTGAGCAGGCTCGAAGGCTTGCCCTCGACAATGGCATAATCGGGGAGCCAGGTGGGATTGGTTTCCCGGAGATCGGCGACCCGCTTGCGGGCGAGGAGGAGGAGCCATTCGCGGACACTCAGAAGAAACACGAGCGCCACCAGCACGATGAACGCGCCGGCGACCACGGCGTCCAAGTATTGGTTGAAGTGAAGAATGCGGTTGTTGCGGACGGCTTTTTTGGCGGCCGCGAGCGCCTCGGGGCCGGCTATTCTCTCCGCTTCCTGGAGCGCGGGCAGATCCCGGTCCAGCTTCGCGGCGAGGGAAAGAAAGCCGATGCGGGGGTCGGAATGAAAGACCTTTTGCGCGCCAGCGGTCATGGTCACCGTCAGAAGCCACAGCAAGGGAAGGAAGGTGATGAGGGCGTAGGCGGGACGGCGGGCCTTTGGCGAAAGCTCGGTCGGGGGCGCGAGGTGCATTTTGAGGATGATGGTGGTGGCCAGGCAGAGGGCGATGCTGGCGAGGAGCTGGTTCGCGATGCCGAAAAGGGGCCAGAGCGAATTGATGCCGCCGAGCGGATCGCGGACGCCCTGAATGAGGAAGTAGCCCCAGCCGAGGACGACCAAAAGGCTGGCGAGGAGGTTTGCGCCGAGGTTGCCGGTGTCCCCGAGAGTTTTTGAAAAATGCCCGAGGACATCCTGCAGGAGGTAGCGCCCGACGCGGGTTCCGGCGTCGAGCGTGGTGAGGATGAAGAGGGCCTCAAACATGATGGCGAAGTGGTACCAAAGGTCGAGCCAACGGCCTTGCACCGCCTTTGAAAAAATGACGGCCATGCCCACGGCAAGAGTCGCCGCGCCGCCGGTGCGGCCGAAGAGGGTGTTCTCGCCGACATCGGCCGAAAGCTTGTTCATCTCCTCGACCGTGACCGGGAAGCCGGTGGCGGAGACGGCGGCGACGGTGTTTTGGGCGACGATTTCCTGGGTGGCGCCGGGGGCCTTGTGGTTGATGCTGAGATAAACGCCGGGGTCTAGGGTGCAGGCCGCGACGAGGGCCATGATGGCGACGAGGGACTCCAGGCACATGGCACCATAGCCGATGGGGCGGGCGTAACTTTCGCGGGTGATGATTTTTGGGGTGGTGCCGCTGGCAATGAGCGTGTGGAACCCGGAGATGGCGCCGCACGCGATGGTGATGAAGCAAAATGGGAAGAGCTTGCCGGCGAAGACCAGGCCGCTGCCATCGACGAACTGGGTGACGGCGGGCATGTGAAGGACGGGCCGAACGATGAAAACTCCCAGGATCAAAATGAAAATGGTGCCCAGCTTCATGAAGGTGCTGAGATAATCGCGCGGGGCCAGGAGGAGCCAGACGGGCAGCACGCTGGCGGCCAGCCCATAGATGATGATGGCCCAGGCGACGGGCTCCGCGGAGACGGTGAAAATGCGGGAGAGGGCCGCGTTGCCATGGACGAACTGGCCGCCCCAAACCGCGAGCAGGAGCAGGACCACGCCAAGGACCGACGCCTCCATCACCTTGCCGATGCGCCAATAGCGGAGGTAGCCGCCCATGAGCATCGCGATGGGAATGGTCGCGGCGACGGTGAAAATGCCCCATGGGCTTTCGGCCAGGACCTTGACCACCACCAGAGCCAGGACGGCGAGGAGGATGACCATGATCGAGAGGATCGCGGCCATGGCGATGTTGCCGATGGTGGAATTGAGCTCTTCGCGGACCATTTGGCCGAGGGATTTTCCATTGCGGCGCATGGAGCAGAAAAGAATCACGAAATCCTGGACGGCCCCGCCCAGCACCACGCCGATCAAAATCCAGAGCGCGCCCGGGAGGTATCCAAACTGGGCGGCCAGAACGGGGCCGACCAGAGGGCCGGGTCCGGAGATGGCCGCGAAGTGGTGGCCGAAAACGATCCACTTGTTGGTTTTGACGAAGTCCTTGCCGTCGTCGTGCGCCTCGCAGGGAGTGGCCCGGCGGTCATTGAGGGCCAGCGCGCAGGCGGCGATCCATTTGGAGTAGAAACGGTAGCCGATGGCGTAGGTGCAGAGCGCGGCGGTGAGGATGTAAATCGAATTGATGGGTTCGCCGCGATGCAGCGCCAATGCCGCGAAGGCACCCGCGCCCGTGATGGAGACCGCGCACCACAGCAAAACCGACAGAAATTTCCGCATGGATGATTTTGGGCGAGCTTACGGCGCGGGATGCCGCAGTTCAATGGCGAATCTTCGCGGAATGCGCCGGTTAAACGGCTGGAACCCGGAGCCCGCGCCCGCTATACCCACAGCGACGAAACGAATCATTTTCCATTTGGACATGGACGCGTTTTTCGCGTCCATCGAGCAGCGAGATGACCCCACCCTGCGGGGCCAGCCGGTCATTGTGGGCAGCCCGCCGGACCGGCGCGGGGTGGTTTGCGCGGCCAGCTATGAGGCGCGCAAGTTTGGCGTCCGCTCCGCGATGCCGAGCGTCACGGCCGGACGCCTCTGCCCACGCGGGGTTTTTGTGCCGCCGCGCATCGGCCATTACCGGGAGGAGTCGCGGCGCATCATGGAAATTGTGGCGCGGTCCGGCGCCGCGATGGAGCCGATGTCGATTGACGAGGCGTACCTGGATTTCTCGGCGGTGATCCGGGATGAGGATCGGTTGGGCGGGGCCTTGGCCGCCGCGCGGGAGCTGAAGGAATCGATCCGCCGGGAGCGGGCGATCACCGCGAGCATCGGGATCGCCAGCAACAAGTTTTTGGCGAAGATGGCCAGCGATTTTCAAAAGCCCGACGGGCTGACGGTGGTGACCGACGAGGGACGGGTCCAGTTTTTGCGGCCGCTCCCAGTCCGCGGCATCCACGGAGTGGGGCAAGTCACGGGAAAGGTTCTGGAGGGCGCGGGGATTCACACGATTGGCGACCTGCAGGATTTCCAGGGGGACTTGCGGGCGCTGGTGGGCTCCTGGGGACCAAGGCTCCGGCAACTCGCGTTTGGCGAGGATGACCGACCGCTTGAACTCGGGGATGAGGTCAAAAGCGTCAGCGCCGAGGAAACGTTCGACCACGACACCGAGGACCGGGCGACCCTGCGGCGGTGCCTGCGCGAACAGGCGTCGGACATCGCGGATCGGATGCAGCGGCGGCAACTGACGGCGCGCACGGTGCAGGTGAAAGTGCGCTACCGGAATTTTGAGACCCTGACTCGGCAGATCTCGGTGGAGGATCCGATCGCCGAGGCGGGGCAGATTTATCGACTGGCTTGTTACCTCCTGGCGCGGGACCGGTTGGTGAAGGGCCCCCTTCGTCTGCTGGGGATTGGGGTTTCAGGACTGTCCGGGACCGGTCCGAGGCAAATGCGGTTATTTTGAACAATGGGGCTTGCTAGGCCCGGAAATCTTGATAATCTACTAACATGATCGAGATGGTTAAATCATCATTTCCAGCGCGGAAGAACCCGATTCGCTCGGTCGTGGACCTGCTGGCGCCGTTGGATCGGCGCGCCGAGACATCGGCGAGCCTTCTGCGGAAACCGATGGGAATCGCCCACGATGGGGCGGAATGCGCCCTGCCCCGCTACATTTTTCTTGGCCCACGGGGAGGGGCCGAGCCGATCCGCATTGGAATTTTCGCGGCAATTCATGGAGACGAGCCGGCCACCGCGAGTGGGTTGGTGAAATTCATCGAGTTGTTGGACCAAGCGCCGGAGTTGGCGCGGGACTTTTGCCTTTTTGTTTATCCGGTGTGCAATCCTGCGGGGTATGAAAATGACACGCGATTCTCCAGGAGCGGCCGGGACTTGAACCGCGAATTCTGGAGGAATTCCGAGGAGCCCGAGGTGCAATTATTGCAGACGGAGCTTTGCGCGCATGCGTTTGACGGGATCATCTCCCTGCATGCCGACGACACGACCGACGGAGTTTATGGATTTGTGCGGGGGGCGACGCTGACGCGGAGCCTGATTGAGCCGGCGCTGCGGGCGGCGGAACTTTTTTTGCCGCGCAACGAGCAGCCGGTGATTGATGGATTTGAGGCTGAAAAAGGGATCATCCAGGCCGGATACAAGGGCGTGCTGGGCGCGCCGCCGCGGATTCGCCCGCGGCCGTTTGAATTGGTTTTCGAAACACCGCAACTGGCGCCTGCGGCGTTGCAGGAGCAAGCCATCATCGTGGCCCTGCTATCGATCCTGGCGGAGTACCGCAAAGTGATCTCCTACGCGGCGAACCTTTAAGGAACGGGAGGGGGCACGGATGACGTGGGGCTGAAAGGGGCGGCCCCTTCGCCAGGGCTCAATTGGGCCACGGCCTCGCGCATTTCCTTGCCGGGCTTGAATTTGACGATGGCGCGCGGAGGAATCCGGACGTCATTGGCTGGCGCGTTGGGATTTCGGCCAATGCGCGCCTTGCGGACCTTGACGTCAAAGACGCCGAAGTTCCGCAGTTCGACCTTGGCTCCCTTGGCGAGCGACTCCGCGATGAGGTCCAGGGTTCGCTGCACGATCTCCTGAACGGATTGCTGGACCATGCCGGTTTCGTCACTGATACGCACCACAAGGTCTCGCTTGGTCATGGAATTCATAATTGGTTGTCTGTTAACCGACCCCTGACCTGAACAAGACGTTTTATAACCAAGCGTCCGGCAACGGTCAAGCAACGGTCTTGTCAAAAGATTGTCGGCCTTGGGGAGCGTTGGGCACGCGTTACAAACAAGGGCCCAAACTATAATTGCCGGAGACGTGCATTCACGATAAACATGAGGACAGCCAATGAGCTTCCATCGGCCGTCCGGTGTGACGAAGTGAAAGACCGCTTATGAAACGCCGCATATTATTCCTTTCCGTCCTTCTCTCGTTTTTCGCGCCGAGCCGCGATGGGCGGGCGCAGGAGAAGAATTTCCGGGACTTGGTCGGGCCGGGCGCGGTGGCACCGGTGACGCAGACCACGCCCCTGCTTGTGCCGTTCATCACGTGGGGCGGGGACATGGCGACGTTTCACGCCAACGGCGGGCTCACGACCAAGGCGGGGAGCATCTTCCAGAAACAGGGCCTCAATCTGAGGTTGGCGCCCGGCGACGATTTTGTGCAGCAGGTGCGGGATTACCGCGCGGGCAAGACGCCGTTTTTGCGGGGGACGTTCCACATGGCGGGGCTGGCCTCGGAGGCGATCGGGTCGGATCCACGCACCAAAGGGGTGGTGATCCTGCAAATGACGTGGTCGGCGGGGGACCACATGGTGGCGAGGACCAATGTGCGCACGGTGTCGGATTTGAAGGGGAAGACGATCGCGCTGCAGCAGGGTGGGCCGCACGTGGGGATGCTGGACGACGTTTTGAAGGCGGCGCGGCTGGGCTGGGAGGATGTGAAGATTGTCTGGGCGAAGGATTTGACGGGCACGCCGGAGAGCCCGGCGGAAATGTTCCGAAAGCGCGCGGAGATCGACGCCTGTTTTGCGATCACGCCGGACATGGCGGGGCTCACTGGCGGATTGCAGGGCACGGGCACGGGCGCGGAGGGGACGGTCAAAGGGGCGCGGGTGCTGGTTTCGACGGCGGAGCTGTCGCGCTCGATCGCGGATGTTTACGTGTGTCGAAAGGACTTTTACGACGCGAACAAGGAGCTGGTGATGAAATTCGCGGCCGGATACCTGAAGGCGTGCGAGGAAGTGATCGAGCTGAAAAAACAGCACGAGACCAAGGGGTCGACCGCCTACAAAAGCCTGCTGCAGATGACGCAGGACATTTACGGGAAGACGACGATCCCGGTGCTGGACGACGCGCATGGGCTGCTGTCGGACTGCACGTTCGCGGGGTACCCGGGGAATGTGAGCTTTTTCACGCAGCAGGGAAACCTGCATGGGTTCGAGGCGTTCCAAAAATCGGCCCTGGATTTGGCGACCTCGCACGGTTACGCGAAGGAGCGGATGGGGCTGTTCCCGTCGGGGTTTGATTACAAGTCGCCGTTGTTCCTGAATTACCTGACGAAGACGGAGATGGAGCGGCAGGACCGGTTCCGCGCGGAGGCGGTGCGGACGGAGATTGAACAGTTGAGCGCGGGAGGGGCGTTGGATGACCGGACAATCCTGTCGTTCACGATCAATTTCGAGCCGAACCAGGACACGTTCAGCGCGGTGCAATATGGCGGGGAGTACCAACGGGTGGTGGAGACGGCGGACAAGTTTGGGAACGCGGTGATCGCGGTGCGCGGGCACGCGGACCCCAGCAAGATGCTGATGGAACTGGTGAAAGCGGGGCTGGCGAGCGGGGCGTTGCAGCGGGCCGGGACGCAGGGGAATTACACTTACTCGCTCAATGGCCGGCCGCTGGATTTGGGGGCGACGCCGGCGTTGACGAAGTTGATCGAATCCGGGTCGTTCGACGGGGTGGCGGGGAGCAACCCGCGCGAGACGATGCAGGCGGCGCTGAACCTGTCGTTGACGCGGGCCGAGGCGGTGCGCGATTCGCTGATAGAATACGCACGCGGCAAGGGAATCCAGATCGACAAATCGCAGATCCAGGCGGTGGGCGTGGGCGTGCGCGAGCCGTTCGTGTCGAAACCGCGAAACCTTGACGAAGCGAAGCAGAACATGCGGGTGGAATTCCGGCTGGTGCGGGTGGCGCCGGAGGTGGCCAAGCAGTCTGATTTCGACTTCTAACCAGGCCCAACCATGAAGATCAACAGCATGGGAAAATCCGTGGAGAACACGGCGAGGAGGTTCGCGCGCCTGTTTTTGCTGGCGCTGGCCATCTGCATGGGGCAGGCGGCGGAGGCGACGCGGACGGCGGAGGGCGGGCGGCACAACACGGTGGTCATCCTATTGGACGCGTCCGGCTCGATGAAGGGGAAGTTTGAGGCGGACGGGACGACGCGGATGACGGCGGCCAAGCGGGCGTTGAAGTCCGTGCTCGCGCAGGTGCCGCCGAGCACGCATGTGGGGCTGCTGGTGTTCAGCGCGAAGAATTTGGCCAACGACTGGGCGTATCCTTTGGGGCCGCGCGAAAATGAGCGGCTGTTCGCGGCCATCGATTCGATCGAGCCGGGGACGGACACGCCGCTGGGAAAATACATCAAGATCGCGGCGGACCGGCTGCTGGAGGAACGGGCGCGGCAATTTGGATATGGGTCGTACCGGCTGCTGGTGGTGACGGACGGCGAGGCCGGGGACCAGCATTTGGTTGAACGGTTCACGCCCGAAGTGATCGCGCGCGGCATCACGATGGATGTGATCGGGGTGGGGATGAAGCAGGCCCACACCCTGGCGAAGAAGGCGCATTCGTACCGGGCGGCGAACGACCCGGGGGCGCTCAACCGGGCGCTGGCGGAGGTGTTCGCGGAGGTGCGCGGGGCGGCGAATGACACCGGCGGCGGGGAGGCGTTCGCGGTGATCGCCGGGATTCCCGACGGGATGGCGAGCGCGATGATCGCGGCGGTGGCGTCGGCGCCGAACCAGCCGATTGGGGAGATCAAGGCCGAGAAGCCGGCGCCCGTGGAGGCCCACGCCGCGCCAAACACGGCGGCCCACTCCCCTGCCCCGGCCCCGGCGGCGCAGCCGGCGGACGCCGCACAGGCGACGCCGGCGGCAAATCCGCCGGAGGGCAAGAAACGGTTCTCAGCCACGGCGTTCATCCTGCTGGCAGTGGTCATCCTGTTTTTTCGGGCGCTGAGGAAGGGGGGGAGGCGATGAGCGAGCGGCGGGCGAAAGGGTGCCTTGCCGCGGCGGTCATCTGGTGCGGCATCCTCGCGGTCCTCGCGGTGGCGTACAAATTCCTGGTGCATCCGCATTTCACGGAAAAGCTGAAAGCGGAGACCGGATCGGCGAGCCTGTACAAGCAGGAGATCGTGCTGTTGGCGGACTCCTTCTCTGGATACGCGATCCTGCGGTCGGAAGCGGTCAAGCAGGAGCTGAAGGGGAAGCAGATCAAGCTGACGATCCAGGATGACAAGGCGGATTATGAGGGGCGGCTGAAGGCGCTGCAGCGCGGGGCGGCGCAGTTGGCTGTCTTCACGATCGACTCACTGATCATGGCGGGGGCCAAGGCGGGGGAGTTTCCGGGGAGCATCG
>CAZSXX010000118.1:0-11537 GCA_964611245.1 uncultured Verrucomicrobiota bacterium
GGTGCAAAACGCCCCGGGAATGGGCGTGGTGCAGCGCTCGGCTCACCTTCAGTGTCAACTGCGCCGCCGCCATGGGCTCCATCGGTTTCCCTCCCAGAATCTCATCCAAAGGCGCGCCTTCGATGAGCTGCATGGAGAAATAATGTTGCCCGTCCTGGTCCCCAATTTCGTGGATCTGGATGATGTTCGGGTGGTCCAAATTGGCGACCGCCCGCGCCTCGGTTTGGAACCGCCCGACAATCTCCTTCGGGGCCAACGGCCCGCTGGCGATCACTTTTAGGGCGACGCGCCGGTTCAATCCGCGCTGGAACGCGCGGAACACCCGGCCCATGCCGCCCCTCGAAATCTCGCCTTCAATCTCGTAATCACCGAAAACTCCCGCGGATTCCCCGGCTGGCGTCTCGATGGCCGCGAGGCCCGCTTGATAGAGGCATTTGAGGCACAACATCGCGACGGAGCTCGCCGAGAGTTCGTTCCCGCAATTAGGACAGCTTTTCAAGCCAGTAGCGCGATCAGTGACGCCGTTTTGCTACGGGTTCCGGGCCCGAATTGCAACCCAGTATTTTTTTTTGGCGTTTCCGCGGAACCTTTCGCCGCAATTTCTTTAAAGGCTCTCAAAACATATGATCACCAGAGGAATCGCGAATGCTGCCGCTGCCCTTCTCGGAACGTTGGCCGTGTGGGGACAGAACGCCCAAAAACCGTCGGACGACGCCATCATGGGCATGACCCTGGAGGACGTGCTGCGCATTGAGGTGACCTCGGTCTCCAAGCACAGCGAAAAACTCTGGGAGACGGCCGCGGCCGCGTTCGTGATCACTGGCGACGATATCCGGAGGTCCGGGGCCCGCAGTTTCCCTGAGATTCTCCGCATGGCGCCAGGCATGACCGTCAGCCGCATCAACACTTCCTCCTGGGGCAATGGAATCCGCGGGCTGGCCGATCGATACTCCCCCTACTTGCTGGTCCTGATCGATGGCAGGAGCCTTTGGAACGTGGCGACCAGCGCCATCGAGTGGAGCAACCTGGATTATCTGCTGGAGGACGTTGAACGCATCGAGGTCATCCGCGGTCCCGGCGGCACTCTCTGGGGCGCGAACGCGAACAACGGCGTCATCAACATCATCACCAAGTCCGCCCATTCCACCCAAGGCGGCTATTTCGAGGCGGGGGGGGGAACGGAGGAACTCGCCTTCGGCGGCGCGCGGTATGGATACAAACTCAGTGAAAACGGCTACCTGCGCGGATATTTGAAGGGCGGCAGGATCGACAATCGCCTGGCGGATTGGGACAACGCAAACTCCTACCAAGCGGGGTTCCGGGCCGATTGGGACCTCGCCGGCAACCTCCTCACTTTCCAGGGCGACTACCTGCGGCGGACGCACGACGCCCTGTTGCAGTACTCGGACCTTTCCCTGAATTCCCCCCTGGTTCGCGACAAAATCGAATCCAACAGCGGCAACGTCATGTTCCGCTTCTCGCGTGAACTGGGGCCCGACTCTGAAATTCAATTCCGGACCTATTATGATCGGGCCGAGAGCGCGGCTTTTGTCCTGTATGAGGACCGCCGCGAGAATTACGATGCGGAGTTCCAGCATCGCCTCGGGCTGCCTTGGCGCCAAAATCTCACTTATGGCTTTGGTTACCGCTACAGCCCGGTCCACATCACCGACGGGCTCGCCCACCGCTTTGTCGGCGCGCCGTTCCATTGGCAGATTTTCAACGCGTTCGTGCAAGACGAAGTGGAATTGGTGGAAGACACGCTGAAACTGACTTTTGGGACGAAGGTCGAACATCACGACCCCACCGGTTGGGAACTCCACCCCAGCGGGAGGTTGCTCTGGTTGGTCTCCCCAAAACAGACTGCCTGGGCAAGCGTTTCCAGGGCGATTCAGGTTCCGTCCGTGGGGAGATCATTCTCGGCCGTCCTCCCGGCGGTCCTCAAGCTTCCTGTGGGCCCCGTTTTTCAGGAACTGATCCCCAATCCGGATTTGCGGTCCCAAAAAATCATGTCCTACGAGGTCGGTTATCGCTTTCAACCAACCGCGCGGCTCTCGTTGGATGCCGCGGCCTTCTATAGCGACTATGAGGACGCTTGGGGGCTGGAAAATCAGCGCGTGGAATTTCGCGCGGCGCCCGTCCCTCACCTGCGCCTGCCAGTCCGCCAGGTCAACACAGGCAGGGCACACACCACAGGCGCCGAGCTTGCCGCTGAGTTCCGGGCCACTGAGCATTGGCGGACCGCCCTTTCCTACTCCTATGTCCACGTGAGCATGAATGTCGCGGCCGATCTCTATAACCCTGGGGACACTCCCGCCCACCAAGTTTCATTGCGCAACTCGATTGATCTGCCACGCGGCCTCGAACTGGACATCTGGCTTCGGTTTGTCGATCGCCTGACCATCGTCGGGGCGGTCCCGTTGGATGGAATCTACTATAACCCGATCCCAGCCTATTTCGACATGGATGTGCGCGTCGGTTGGAACGCTTCCAAAAACCTTTCGCTGTCGATCGTGGGCCAGAACCTGCTCGACTCCAGCCGGCGGGAGTTCAAACCAAACCCCGCAATCACGCTGCTGGATGCGCCCGTTTCCCGTGGAGTTTACGGGATGCTTTCCTATCGCTTTTGAGTGTGCGCCGCCGCCTCGTCACATGGTTCGCTTTGGCCCTGTTGGTCGGGAGCCATTCGGTCGCGGCGGAAAAGACACTCTCTGAGTATGAAACCAAAGCGCTGTTCATCGTGAATCTCCTCAAATACACAGAATGGCCGGCGGATCGCTTTGTGGCCCCCGATGCTCCATACATCATCGGAGTCCTCGGTCGGAACCCGTTCGGGAAAGCTTTCAGGTTGTTCGAGGGAAGGAAGGTCAACAATCGCCCCCTTCAAATCAAGGAATACGACTCCCCCCAGGAGGCCAAGGCCGATGCGCATGTCTTGTTTGTGGCCTCCAATGAGAGGAGCCGCTTCGCCGAATCTCTCTCCGCCCTGGAAAACGCCCCCATCCTCACGGTTTCCGACGGGGATGGTTTCGTCGACAAAGGCGGCATTCTTGGAATGTCGCTGGAGAACAAACGCATCAGTTTCGTGATCAGCCAGGCCGCGGCCAACCGCGCCAGGTTGGGGATCAGCAGCGAGGTTTTCAAGCTCGCGCGGGAGGTGAAGAAATGACCGCCCCCATCCAATTCAGGAATCTCTCCATCAAATGGAAGATCAACCTCTTGGTCCTCCTGGCCTTCGGCGCCTTGCTCGCGGCCGGCGGCGCCCTCCTGGTCTTCGAATGGGTGAGTTATCGAAACACCCTCGCTTCCGAAATCGGGACGCTGGCCGAAATCA
Organism: uncultured Verrucomicrobiota bacterium; assembly: GCA_964611245.1. Taxonomy (GTDB): domain Bacteria; phylum Verrucomicrobiota; class Verrucomicrobiia; order Limisphaerales; family SXQI01; genus CAZSXX01. The sequence goes on from CAZSXX010000118.1 coordinate 3,335, forward strand.
CCGGACGCAACTGCCTCTCCGCGCTCCGCTTTGACGACCCCAAATTCGCCGGCGCCGCCATGGAGAATCTTTCCCGGGATCGCCGGATTCAGGCCGCCGGGATTTACAGGGACGGCGCGCTCTGGGCGCGTTATCCCATCGCCAAAGATCCCGCGACTTTTCCCGCGGCCACCAACGCGCCCGGCATTGTGTTCGCGCACAGCCTGCTGCGCGGCGGCCAAATGAGCCTCGCTCACCGCATCGAGGACCAGGGCGAACAACTCGGCGTCATCTGGATGTCCGTCTCGCTTCAACAGCTCAACCAGCGCCTGACCCAGTACGTCGTTTTCCTCGCCTCCATCCTGCTCCTCACCTCGCTGGTCGCCGGCTGTCTCGGCCAAAAACTGCTCGCCCCGGTCTATCAATCCCTTCTCGACCTGACGAAAATGGCCCACTCCGTCTCCCAGCGCCATGACTACAGCCTGCGGACCTCCAAAAAATCCGAGGACGAAATCGGCCTCCTCATCGACGCCACCAACGAAATGCTCGAGACGATCCAAAAGCAGAACAACGACCTGAAGGGCCACGCGGAGGAATTGAGCGAGTCCAAGGAGAAGCTCCAGGATTACAGTGAGAACCTCGAGCTAAAGGTCGAAAGCCGCACCGCCGAATTGCGCGCCGCCATGGCCGAGGCGGAAAAAGCGCGCGACGCCTCTGAATCCGCCAACCGCGCCAAGAGCACTTTCCTCGCGGCCATGAGCCACGAACTTCGCACGCCGCTGACCGCCATCATCGGCTTCAGCGAAATGCTCATCACCGACGCGGAAATGGATGGCAAAACCGACTCGGTTGAGGACCTCAAACGCATCAACAGCTCCGGGCGCCACCTCCTCTCGTTGATCAACGACATCCTCGACATTTCCAAGGTCGAGGCGGGAAAAATGGAGTTGCACCTCGAAAACTTTGAGCTCTCCGGCCTGCTCAAGGAGGTCACCGACGCCATCCGTCCGCTCGTCGCCAACAAGGAGAACAACCTGGTCGTCGAACGGGTCGAAAAAGTCTCCGCCATGCGCGCCGACGTGATCAAGGTCCGCCAATGCCTCTTCAACCTCCTGAGCAATGCGAACAAGTTCACCAGCAAAGGCGAGGTCAAGCTCACCTTGCGCAGCTTTGTTGACGACGGTGAGACATGGGTTGCCTTTGATGTGCGTGATTCCGGCATCGGCATCAGCCCGGAGCAAATGACGCGGCTCTTCAAAGTCTTTTCACAGGCCGACGAATCCACCTCCCGCAAATACGGCGGCACCGGCCTGGGCCTCGCCTTGACCAAACAATTCTGCGAAATGATGGGCGGAACGGTCACCGTCCAAAGTGAGTTGGGCAAAGGCTCCACGTTCAGCATTGTGATCCCCGCGCGGGTCAACCCGCTGCGCAAGCCCAGGTTGCCCGCCAGTCTGGCGCAAAACCTCCGCCCCCTGCCGCGTCCCGGGGAATGCGACCTCCTTTGCGTCGACGACGATCCCGCCGTCCACGACGTTCTCGACCGCATTCTCTCCCCCCTCGGATACCGCCTCGCGTTCGCCGAAAACGGCGATGAAGGCGTTCGCCTCGCGCGCGAAATCAAGCCCGCGATGATCACTCTCGACGTTGTGATGCCGGAAATGGATGGCTGGATGGCCTTGTCCGTCCTGAAAAGCGACCCCGGCCTCGCCTCCATTCCCGTGCTCCTCCTTTCCGTCGGCGCCGACAAGGAATTCGGCATCGCCATGGGCATCGCCGACTACCTCGGCAAACCCATCCAGCGCGAACTCCTGATCCAATCCGTCAAACGCATCCTTAAACCTGTCCCGGGCGAACATGTTTTGATCATCGAAGACGACCCTGCCATGCGCGAGATTCTCCGCCGCACGCTCGAACAGGAGGAATTCGCGGTCAAGGAGACCGAAACCGCCGAAAAAGCCCTCGAACACCTCCGAATCGCCACCCCCTCCCTGATCCTCCTCGACCTGATGCTTCCGGGCATGGACGGATTTGAATTCCTCTCCCGCGTCAACCAGTCCGACGCCTGGCGAAGGATCCCCGTCATCGTGGTCAGCGCCAAGGACCTCACCGACGCCGACCGGCTCGCTCTTTCCGGCCGCGTCGAAACCGTCCTGCAGAAAGGCGCCTTCTCGCTCCATGACCTCGCCCGCCATGTGCAGGACATCGCCGGTTCCCGCCTCAAAAAGCGCCTCGCCCCTGTTTGACACCCATGGCCCGCATTCTTTACATTGAGGACACTGAAAACAACCGCATCCTTGTTTGCCGGATGCTCACGCGGCGCGGCCATGTCGTCACCGCCGCTGAGGACGCCGAACGCGGCCTTGCCCTCGCGCGCGAAGACCCTCCCGATCTCATCCTCATGGACATGGGGCTCCCTGGCATCGACGGCTGGGAGGCGACCAAACGGCTCAAAGCGGACGAAAACCTGAAACCAATCCCGGTCATAGCCCTGACCGCCCACGCCATGGCGGGCGACCGCGAAAAGTGCCTGGAAGCGGGTTGCCAAGACTATGACACCAAGCCGTACGATTTCCCGCGCCTGCTCTCCAAGATCGACGCCGCGCTTCAAGGATCGCGTCCCAGGCCGCCTCCAGGGAATCCATAGGCTTTTGGGGCGCCCGATTGACCGATTGACTTTGCTTTTCACGCCCAAAGCGCTATTGGTTTCCCAGTCGCGAAAAACAGGCATTGACACCCTGCTGGGAATTTGGTTTCCTCTCGCCTCTTTTTAACGGATTTATGTACGCAGTAATTGAGACAGGCAGCAAACAGTACCGGGTGGCCGCGGGCGATACCCTCGAGGTTGAACGCATTCCCTCCGAGGCTGGTCAAACATTCACTTTCGACCACGTTCTCATGGTGAGCAACGACGGCAAAGTCTCCTTCGGCGGCCCTTTGGTTAAGGACGCCACGGTTCTTGCCGATGTTGTGGAGCATAAGCGCGGGCCCAAAACCATCGCCTTCAAAATGAAGCGCCGGAAAGGGTACCACCGCACGGTCGGCCACCGCCAGGAGCTCACCGTGGTCAAAATCAAGGAAATCAAAGCTTAATTTGTATGGCACATAAGAAAGGTCAAGGAAGCGTCCGCAACGGGCGCGACAGTCAATCAAAACGCCTCGGCGTCAAGCGCTTCGGTGGTCAGTTCGTCACCGCCGGCAGCATCCTCGTCCGCCAGCGCGGCACCAAATTCCACGCCGGCCAAAACGTCGGCACCGGCCGCGATTGGACGCTCTTCGCCCTCGTCGATGGCCAGGTCAAGTTCGACCGCGAAAGCAGCCGCATCAACGTCTTCCCCCCCGAAGTGGCCGCCGCCTAAATTCATCCTCCATTCCATTTTCGCAGCGAGGCCTCCGTGCCTCGCTTTTTGCTGTCCGGACGCCAAATTCCGACCGCAAGCCACCGCTAATTCTTCGCAAGCTGCCCAAAGCGCCCCCCTCCGGCCCTCCTCTACATTTGCCCCCGTCGATAATGAAATTGAACAACATGAAACTGATCAAACCCTTGGTTGCCACCGCGCTCTCCGCGTTGGCCATCTCCTCGTCCGTCGCGGACGACCGCCGCTTCACTTACACCTACGAACCGGAGGTCCTCCCCAAAGGCGCCATTGAATTCGAGCAATGGGTCACCCTCCGCAGCCAACGCACCAGTGGCGGCACGGTCAAACGCGAAAACTTCAACCGCTTCGAAATCCGCGAGGAATTCGAGTTCGGCGTCACCGACCGCTACACCGTCGGCCTCTACCTCAACGGCCGCAACGACAGCTACCGCGACGTCAGCGCCGCGCCCCCCGTTGACCGCTCCACCTTTTCCTTCAAAGGCATCTCCATCGAGAACCGCTACATGCTCCTCAACCCCGCCGACCGCCCCATCGGCCTCACCCTTTACCTCGAGCCGACCTTCGCGGGCGACGAGCTCGAAATCGAGCAAAAGATCATCATCGGCCAGCGCCATGGCGACTGGAAATGGGCCTTCAACGTCGTCCACGCCACCGAATGGGAACACAACTTCAATGACCACAAGGGCGAGTTCGAGCTCACCTTCGGCGTCACCCGCGACCTCTCCTCCAACTGGTCCCTCGGCCTGGAGCTCCGCAACGACAATGAGATCCCCGAATACAAGCGCTGGGACAACACCGCCCTTTTCCTCGGCCCGGTCGCCAGCTACCGCCAGGACAAATGGTTCGCCACCGTTAGCGTCATGCCCCAAATCTTCGGCCGCAATTTCACCGGCGAGCCCGACGCCATGCGCAACCTTGACCTCAGCCGCCACGAACGCTACAACGTCCGCCTGATCGTCGGGATCGACCTCTAATGCCATTTCTCTCCAGGTGCATCGCGCCGGCCGTCCTCCTTTGGGCGGCCGGCTGCGCGTCCACTTCCTTCACCAACTCCAAAATCCCCGAGGCCCGCCCCGCCGTCGTCGCCCAGCGCGTCGCCGCCGCCGGTTGGCCCAAGGACGAGACCCACCGCGCCTCCTCCCTTTACGCCCTCAAATGCGGCGGCTGCCACAAATTCTTCGACCCCAAAGCCTACGACGCCGACGACTGGGAAATGTGGATGGACAAAATGGCCCGCAAATCCAAACTCACCGCGCCGCAAACCGACCTCCTCACCCGCTATCTCGAGTCCGCCCGCCAATAACTCACTTCACGTCCGCCATCCGTCGCCGCACCCACGCCCAAAATCCCCAACCCGCCGCCGCCCCCACCGCGAACGAAACCACCGTCACCGCCGAAAAATCAAACGTCACATCATGCCGGATGTCCCGCAGCGAAAACAAAAACGCCAGCAGGCATCCAAACCCCAGCGCGGTTGAAAAGGCTGTGATCCGGAAAAAACTCGGGTCCGACAACGGATTTGGATTTTGGTCCATCCCCAAAAATCCCCTCCCCGCCCTCGTTAGTCAAGGACGCCTCACTGCGGCCTTTCCGCGCCCGTAGTTCTCCATATGTTCATGTCGGGCAATCCCCGATGGCAAAGTCCGACGCTTTCCCATTCAGAAAAGGGGTGACGTGGGCCCGACCGTGGCCCTAAGTTCGTCAATGTCGCCCCCGTTAAATGAATTTTGCCAACCCAAAAACCGAGGCCACCCGTCTCCAAGCCCTCGCCGACTACCGCATTCTTGATTCCGAAAGCGAGCAGGCCTTCGATGATTTGGCGGCTCTTGCCGCGGACATTTGCAACGCCCCCATTGCCCTCGTCACGTTCGTCGATTCCCACCGGCAATGGTTTAAGGCCAAAATCGGCCTCGCCATTTCCGAGACTCCCCGCGACCAAGCCTTCTGCGCCCATACCATTCTTCAAACAGAAGTTCTTGTCGTGGAGGACGCCACCTTGGACGACCGCTTCTCGCGCAACCCCCTTGTCACCTCCGACCCCAAAATCCGTTTCTACGCCGGCGCCCCGCTCCTCACCCGCGATGGCTTTGGCCTAGGCTCCCTTTGCGTCATCGATCGCAAGCCCCGCCAACTCTCCCCCGCACAACTGAAGTCGCTCAAAACATTGGGCAGGGTCGCCGTCGCGCACCTCGAATTCCGCCGCACTTCCGCCCAACTCGCCGCTGTCGCGGAGGAACTCCAAGAGGCCAAACAATTGCTCCCCATCTGCTCCTATTGCAAAGGCATCCGCAACGACGCGGGCTACTGGGAAAAAGTGGAGAATTACATCAAGGCCCGCACCAATGTCCTCTTCTCCCACGGCATGTGCCCCCGCTGCGCCCACGAACAATTCCCGGAAATCTTCCCCGACGTCCCCACCGGCTCCCCAAAGTCGACGCCCTCCTGAATCAATCGGCCAATCCCGTCACCGGCCATCCGCCTCTTCCCCTCCCCTCTCCAACCGCAGCAACGCCCGCTTTCTCGCCACCCCCCCTCCATATCCGCTCACCGCCCCGCTCTTCGCGATCACCCGGTGGCACGGCACCAGGATGTAAATGCGGTTCGTCGCGTTCGCCCGCGCCACCGCCCGCACCGCGTTCGGCGCTCCAATCGCCCGCGCGACCTCCTCATAGCTCGCCGTCCGCCCATGCGGGATTCGCGCCAACTCCCGCCACACCCTCTCCTGGAACGCCGTCCCGTGGATCACCAACCCCACCTCAAAATCCCGCCGTCTCCCCGCAAAATACTCCCCCAATTCCCGCCGCAACTGCGCCATCACCACGTTCTCCCCCGGCACAATCGCCATCCCAAATCGCCGCCGCATCTCCGCGTGCGTCCTCTCCAGGCTCCTCCGGTCCGCGAACTCCAAAAATCTCACCGCCCGCCCATCCACTCCCGCCAACATCGGCCCCAGCGGCGTCTCCAGCAGCGCCACCCGCACGCAATCCTCCGGCAATTTCCCCGGCGCCGCGCCAAACTCCTTGCCGAACGCGCTCCGGAAACCGCTCAACGACTCATATCCATTCCCCAGCGCCGCCTCATCCAGCTCTTTCCCCGCCCGCAAATCCCCATGCGCCCGCCCCAGCCGCAACCCCCGCTGCCATTGCGCGAAGCTCATCCCAAAGTTCGCTTGGAACCACCGCCGCGCCCGCTCCGGCGTGATTCCCATCCCCCGCAAATCCGCCGCCGAAATCCGCCCCTCCCCAACCTCCGCCCGCTTCATCAACGCAGCCACCCATTCCGGCGCCTCCCCGCCCGCCAAATCCGGCCGGCACCGCTTGCACGCCCGATACCCCCCGGACTCCGCCTCCTCCACCGTTTGAAAAAACAGGAGATGCTCCGCTTTCGGCCGGGACGGGCAGGACGGACGGCAATAAACCCCCGTCGTCCTCACTCCAAAATAAAACAGCCCGTCAAATCCCGGGTCGCGCCGTTTCCAGGCCCCAAGCATTTCCTCTTCGCAAAGCGAATTCGCCGACGTTTTCATCCCGCTACCTTAGCGCCCCGCGTCCACCGAAAATGCGGCGCCGCATTCCCCTCACGGCTCATGGATCACCGTCAACTTCCCCGGCGCGATCCCCTTCACCGTCTGCCGCGCGCCGCCCGGCCAGATCACCACCGCCTCATCCACCGACGCCGCCCGCCCCAGCCCAATCGTCACCGGCAACTCCGACTGCGAGAGATACCCCCGCGTCGGATTCACCTGCTGCGAAATCGTCTTGTGCCCCAGCCGGATTTTCACCACCGCGCCAATCGCGTCCCGGTTCGATTTTTTCCCAACCAGCTTCAGCCGCGCCCACCGGTTGTCCCGCGCCCGCTCATTCCGCAGCAGCCGCGCTGGCCCCTCTACCTGCGTCACCAAAATGTCCAGGTCGCCATCCCCGTCGATGTCCGCGAACGCCGATCCCCGCGCCACCGCCGGCTCGAACAGGTCCGCCCCCGCCCGCGCCGCCGTCACCGGCACAAATCCCGCCTTCTTCCCCGAATCATGCGCGTTCCAAAAAAGCTGCGCCGGCTGCGCGTACGATTGCAGCGGCGAAACCTTCGCGATGTCCGGCTCGATGTGCCCGTTCACCGTCAACAAATCCAGCCACCCATCCAGGTCATAGTCGAAAAAGAACACCCCAAACGTCAGCAACGTCCGGCTCGCCGCCCCAATCCCCTGCGCCAGCGCCTCGTCCGAAAACAGCATGTTGTCCCGCTGCACGTACAGCGCCGTCATCTCGTTCGCGAAATTCCCGATCGATATCCCCAGCGTGTTCTCATCCTGGAACCGCCCCGTGTCGATCCCCATCGCTCCCCGCGCGCTCCCATACGGGTCGAACGCCAGCCCCGCCGCCGCCCCAATCTCCCGGAACGTCCCATTCCCCTCGTTCCGGAACACAAAATTCTGCGCCGTGTCATTCGCAACGATCAGGTCCATCCACCCGTCGTTGTCGATGTCCGCCGGCGCCACCCCCAGCGATTTCGCCATCGCCAACCCCGTCGCCGGGTTCCGGATTTGCAACCCCGCCTGCCCCGCCGCCTCCTTGAATCCCGCCGCCCCATCATTCCGGTAAAAATACGGGTGCGCCCCCGCGAAATTCATCGGCGGCCCATACGCCCTTCCCACCCCCACCAGCCGGTAATCCACCCTCAAATCAATCTCCCGGCTCCACTCCACGTAATTGCACACGAAAAGGTCCAGGTCCCCGTCATTGTCGAAATCGAAAAACGCCGCGCTGCTGCTCCACGCCCCCCCGACCACCCCCATCGCCCCGGTCACATCCTTGAACTTCCCCCCGCCCTCATTGTGGAACAGCCGG
>CAZSXX010000119.1:0-8096 GCA_964611245.1 uncultured Verrucomicrobiota bacterium
GCCCCAAATTTCAACGGCACCCTGGTCCGGACCGGCAGGAAATAAAGGGAGACCGCCTTGACCGTGATGTCGGCACTTCGGCTCATAAAATCAACTCGCCCGAGGAGTAAAGGACCGCATGCCCTCCGATGCCGACCCGGTCGCCGCGATGTTCGCAGAACAGTTCCCCGCCCCGCGCGGAAACTTGCTGGGCTTTCAATTTGGTCCGTCCCAAGCGTCCGGCCCAATAGGGGATCAACGTGCAATGCGAGGAGCCGGTCACCGGATCCTCATCCACCCCCACGCCCGGCCCAAAAAATCGCGAGACAAAATCAACCTCCACCCCCGGCGCCGTCGCGATCACCGTTCCGCCCGGAAGGCTGGCCAACGCCTCAAACTTCGGCCGGAGCGCGCGCACCTCCTCCTCGCTCTCGAAGACCGCCATCCAGTCACGGGCTTTGAAAACCTCCTTCGGCTCCCTTCCAAGGCCTTCCGCCAGCGCGGACGGCGCAATCTCGGGCCGGCCCGGCCGCGCCGGAAAATCCAATTCAAAAATCGAACTGTTGCGCGAAACGCCCAGCGGCCCGCTCTTGGAATGGAATTCAACGGACGGGGCGCTCCAGCCCGTTTGCGAATACAGGACGAACGCCGCCGCCAGCGTGGCGTGGCCGCATAGATCGATCTCAACCTCCGGCGTGAACCACCGCAATCCAAAGGAAGCCCCCTGCGGCAGGACAAACGCCGTCTCCGCCAAGTTGTTCTCGAAGGCGATCTGCTGCATCAACCCGTCGGGCAGCCATTCGCCTTCCAGCAGGCAAACGCCCGCCGGATTGCCGCGGAAAAGCTCGCGGGCGAACGCGTCAACGTGGAAATACCGCAGCCTGGGCACGCCGCATTAAACCCGGACGCCCGCCGTGGTCAACTCAATGCGAACAGCCGCAGCCATGCCCGCAGCCGCCTTCCATCTCCTCGTCCGTCGGCACCCGGCCCAACTCCAGCGTCTTGGAAACGTATTGCCCCACCGTTTCCTGCACCTTCTGCATGTTCTGTTGGGCTTCGATGAACGCGGCCGCCACCGGATTGGCGATCATCGCGTCGCGGTCCTTCTCGTAGTCGGCGATCTCCTCCCGGGAAAGCTGCACGCCCTGCTGTTGCTTGTGCTGAAGGTGCTCCCCCTTCTCGGCGAGGTTGCGGTACAGCTCCTTGGCCCCCTCGTCCGCGAGGAACGTCTCGATCTTCTGGCGCAATCCCTGGTAACCGGGGTCGTTCAGAATCGTTTCACACAGTTCACGTGTTTTCGCGCTGACCGAGCTTTCCTGAGCGGCAATCGTCATCATCCGAAAAAGGTCGCTTCACTCGCCCGCCCCTGTCAAGCGCGCTGAAAAAATAACCGCCGCCCCTCCCTGCCCCGGCGGCTCAAAAATGAATCGCCCGCCCATCCACCGCCAAGGCCGCCTCTTTCAACGCCTCCGACAGCGTCGGGTGCCCGTGGCACGTGCGGGCCAAATCCTCCGCGCTCGCGCCGAAATTGATCGCCGCCACCGCCTCCGCGATCAAATCCCCCGCCCGGGGGCCAAGGATGTGGACGCCCAAAATCCTGTCGGTTTCCAGGTGGGCCAGAATCTTCACCTTTCCGTCGGTGTCCGCCAACGCCCTGGCCCGGCCATTGGCCAGGAATGGAAACACCCCTTTCCGGTACGGCACGTTGGCCTCCTTCAACTGCTCCTCCGTCCTGCCCACCGTCGCGATTTCAGGGTGCGTGTACGCGATGCCCGGTATCGCGTCATAATTGACGTGGCTTTGGCCCGTGGCGATCTGCTCCGCGCAGGCCACCCCTTCCTCCTCCGCTTTGTGCGCCAGCATCGGCCCCGAAATCACGTCGCCGATCGCGTGGATTCCAGGAACGCTGGACATGAAATGCTTGTCCACCGGAATGCGCCCCCGCGCGTCCGTCTTGATGCCCACATTCTCGAGGCCCAATTCGTCCGTGTTCGGGACGCGGCCCACCGCCAGCAGCGCGCGGTCCGCGCGCAATGGTTCGTCGCCCTCCGCCTCCACCACGCACTCGTTCCCCTCCGCGCGCGCGCCCGTGACCTTCCGGCCCAATCGGAACCGCAGGCCCTGCTTCTCAAAAACCTTCTGCGCATCCGCCGCGATTTCCGTGTCCATCCCCGGCAGGATGCGCGGCAGATACTCGAGCACAGTCACCTCCGAACCCAGGCGCCGCCAGACCGACCCGAGTTCCAGGCCAATGAAACCCGCGCCAATGACAACAAGCCGCTTGGGCACCTCCGAAAAACAAAGCGCTTCGGTCGAGGTCACAATCCGCTCGCCATCCAATTTCACTCCGGCCAACGGCGCAACCTTGCTCCCCGTGGCGATGATGACATGCTTGGCTTTCAGCTCCTTGCCATCCACCCGGACCACCCCCGGCCCAACCAACGTGGCGTGCCCACTCACCCGGGTGATCTTGTTCTTCTTCAGCAGGCCCTCGATGCCTTTGGCCAGTGCCGCCACGATCTGATCCTTCCGTTTGAGCATCGCGCCAAGGTCCAGCTCGGCCGTGGCCTTGATTCCATGCGCGCCCAAGTGATGCTTCGTTTTCTCGAAGAGCTCGCTCGACTCCAGCAGCGCCTTGCTCGGGATGCAACCCACCCTCAGGCACGTCCCCCCCAAAGCCGGCTCCTTTTCGATGCACGCCACATTCAGGCCCAGTTGCGCGGCGCGGATCGCGGCCACGTAACCTCCCGGCCCGCCGCCGATCACTATCAAGTCGTGTGTCATTTCAATAGGGGTTCAAATTCCGCGAATCAAGGCGCTCCAGCCGCCGAACGTTTCCACTCCTGCGGACTGGCCGTCACAATGTCGTCCGCGTCAATTTCAACCGACGTCTCCCGCCCCAGGATCTCCAGCAAAATCCGGACACGCTGCGCGGCCGGCAGAATTTGGTTCACGATCCCGGCCAATCCTTGGAAAGCCCCGGCGGCCACCCGAATTTCCTGCCCCAGGCGCAGCTCCGAATCCTGGACAACAATTTCGTTGTCGGCGAATTTCGACCGCAATTCGGCGATCACCTCGTCGGGAATCGACGGCACCCGGTCCGCGAAATGCACCACGGTCGAAACTCCACTCACATGCCGCACCTCCGTGAGCATCAGCCGCAGCGGGAACCGCGCGAACAGGTAGCTCGGAAAAAGCGGCTCCGTGAACCAGACCGGCCCCCGCCGGGTCGCCCGCCGAAAGCGCAGCCGCGGGTTGAAAACCTCCACCCCCGCAAGCTGCCGCAGGTTCGCGGCGGCGATGTGTTCCTGTTTCTGGCGCGTCCGCACGCAATGCCACGCTGGCGTTTCCATTTCCATCCGTGCCGGAACCATACGCAGCCAACGCCCCACTGGCAACGAACACCGCGCCTTCGCGCGAAAAATTGGGCCCCGCTTCCGCCTTGAAACCACCAAAAGGCAAAAAAAACCGGGCTTCTTAGTCAGAGGATGACACGGAAGCCCGGGGAATTTTCAGATTCAGTACTACTAGAGGATTACGGGGACCGTACCAATCTCGGCCAGTACTATGCCGAAACTGGAAAACTTCCCGGACCAAAAGAACAATTCAAACAAATTGTCCGGTTACAATTCCGTCTTCCTGAGGTCCACTTAACCATGAACCCACGGGACCGTCAACAGTTTTTGGAAAGTTTTTTGGGTGCCTCCCGCTCCCCTCCCCTAAATCATCCGGGGCCGCCGCACCACCACATCCAATCCCCCCCGATTTTTCGCCAGCATGTTCATCGGCAAAATGCCTCGCCAGCAGACATTTGGGTAAATCACCGACCCCCGACCCACGATCGATCCCGGATTCAGCACCGCGTTGCATCCAATGTCGGTGTGGTCCCCCAACAACGCCCCAAATTTCCTCAACCCCGTGTCAAAAGGAATCCCATCCTTCTCCACCGTCACATTCTCCGGCATCAACTTCACATTCGAAATTTTCACCCCCGCCCCAAGGTGCGCCTTGTGCCCCAAAATCGAGTCCCCCACATAATTGAAATGCGGGACCTGGGCCCCATTGAACAACACGGAATGCTTGAACTCGCACGAATTCCCAATCACGCACCCATCCCCGATGATCACATCCTCCCGCACATACGCGTTGTGCCTGATTTGACAGTTCCTCCCAATGATCGCCGGCCCCTTGATCATCGCCCCGTCCTCGATGATCGTCCCCTCCCCAATGAACACATCCTTCCCAAGAAACGCATGCCCCTCCAACAACCCATGGTTCCCGGGTCGCAGCGTCGCCCGCAGGTATCCCTTCAACTTCTTCAACGCGTCCCACGCATACTCGCACCCCTCGAACAACGCGGCGTGTTCCGTCTGCGTCAGGTCAAACAAATCGGCCGGAGCGTACATGCCCCCACCTTAAATAAGGACCCGTTGCCCCGCAAGCCGCCTTCCATTCCCGCCCTTCCCCACCCCCGGGCCGCACCCCAAAAATACCGGTCGAATCTCCTTGTCCCGCTCACCCTTTTTTGCTATCCACCAATTGCTTAACCTAAAAAAACTAAAAAAACATGAAATCCACCTCCCCGTGTCGGCTCGCCTTGGTCGGGGCTTCCCTCTTCGCAATGGCGGCGGCTCCAATCGAAACCCATGCGGATGCGGTCGGCTACGGCGCCATGTACTTCGATTCGTTCCTCGCGCAGCCACAAAACGGGTCCATCACCTGGGGGCCGACTTGGAACTTCTCCGTGGAATCCAGCCTGACCGATGCATTCGGAACGATTGCACAATCCGACTCAGGCTCGGGCACCTTTTACGAAGTGTACGTCGAAACTCTTTACGGAGTGGCGGCCGCGACTGCGGACATTGAGTTTCCGGACAGCCAACCCGACCCAATTGCCGGCGTCGGCGCCATCGCCGGAACGGATGGGTCTTCCCCGTTCTCGTCCGGATTTTCGCGCGCAACGATTTCCAGCACGTTCACCTTGTTCCCGGGCTTGGAGGGGGGAACCGAGACTGACGTCTTTTTTGAATCCTGGCTCGAATCGGACATCTTTCTGGACTCCCAATTTGCCGGCATCGGGTCCACGGCCGCGACGTTCTTCCGAATCCTCGTCGGGACGGACATCGTCCTCCAATTTGAGGACAGCCAGGGAATCGGCTCGGAAGATTTCTTGGAGAGCTCCTACTGGGACTACGTCTCGCTGACTCGGACCCTCAATTTCAATCAGGAATACACCCTGACCATCGAACTGGGCGCCGATGCCTTCGCCGAATCCGGCATCGACCCCGTTCCCGAAGCCTCCTCCATCCTCGCCACCGGCCTGGGAGTCGGCCTCCTCGCCGCCGCGCGCCTCCGCCGCCGCCTCGCCTAAGCGGCCAAAGCGGCATCATTCCGCTTTCCATCCGCGCCCCAGTTCAGGAATGCTGCGGGCGCCATGAACCCACGACGCGCCGAAATCTGGATTTGCTGCCTCCTGGCCGCCGCGCCGTTCCTCTTCCTCAACTCCCGCGGCCTCATTGAGCCCGACGAAGGCCGCTACGCCGAAATGGCCCGCGAAATGTTGGCCTCCGGCGACTGGCTCATGCCCTCCCTCCACGGCTTCGCCCACCCCCAAAAACCCCCGCTCATCTATTGGGCCACCGCCGCCAGCTTCCGCCTCTTTGGCCTCAACGAATTCGCCGCCCGCCTCCCCAGCGTCCTCGCCGGCCTTGGCTCCCTCGCCCTCCTCCACTTCGCCGCCCGCCTTTGGTTCGGACGCCTCGCCGCCCTCTGGTCCGTCGTCGTCCTCGGCTCCTCCCTCCAATTCTTCGCCCTCAGCCGCACCCTCACCCCCGACATGCTCATGACCTTCTGGATCATGGCCGCCGTCGCCTCCTTCGCCCGCTGGACCGCCAACCCCGCCCCCAGATGGATCGCCGCCTTTTTCATCGCCATCGGCCTGGGATTCCTCACCAAAGGCCCCATGGCCTTCGTCGTCCCCATCTCCGGCGCCCTCGTCTGGCAATGGGGCATGCGCCGCCGCGGCCAAAAAACCGCCATCCCATGGGCCCTGGGCGGCGCCCTCTCCCTCACCATCGCCCTGAGCTGGTTCGCCGTCGTCTCCTGGAAACACCCCCAACTCCTCCACTTCTTCATCGGCGACGAACTCGTCGGCCGCGTCGTCTCCGACCAACATGGCCGCTCCCGGCCCTTCTACTTCTTCATCCTCATCCTCCTCGGCGGATTGCTCCCCTGGACCATCTTCCTCCCAAAAATCATCGCCTGGCTCCGCCGCGAACAACAAGCCGGCTCCCTCCCCGCCCCATGGTTCTTCCTCGCCGGCGCCACCCTCATCCCCTTCCTCATCCTCTCCCTCGCCCGCTCCAAACTCCTCACCTACATTCTCCCCATCCTTCCCCTCTGCTCCATCGCCATCGGCGCTTGGGCCGCCTCCTGGGCCCAAAACCGCCGCCTCGCCTGGGCCTCCGCCGCCGCCGTCAGCCTTTGGCTCATCCTCCTCAGCCAAGCCAACCAATTCAACGACCTCCTCAAACGCCAGGCCTCCGTCCGCTCCCTCGCCCGCATCATCCAGGCCCAACACCCCTCCGCCCCCGTCTTCCTCTACGGCGCCAACGCCCCGGGCCTCCAATTCTACCTCAACCGCCTCGTCTCCGTCTCCAGCGACCAAGCCGACCAACTCCTCCCTCCCAACCCCGGCGCCCTTCCCCAGCTCCAGACACCCGCCGACTGCGCCAACCTCGGCCCCGGCGCCTGCGGCATCACCGTCAGCCGCCGCCTCGGCACCGAATTCCCCCTCCAACAATGGGAACTCCTCGCCCAAGCCGGCGACTTCCGCCTCATCCGCCTCCGCCCATAACCAATCCTCCCATCCGGGCGCCGAAGGCCATAAAGCCCGGCTCCCCCAGCCGCTTTCGCCCGCCCGCCGCTCCCCCTCCGGCTTCCACTCCACCTCGAAGGCTACCTGACCCAGGACGGTCGCTGCGCCTACACTCGGGATGCCAAAAATCGCCTTGCCACCTTGGTCTCCGCCACCGCCAACGTGAGTCCATCATGGCAAGGGCTATTGGCCGACCGGGTTCCTCGCCGATTGAATTTGGACCAAACCTTCCGAAAACGAACGAAACTATCGTTTGACCTCGACTCGCGTCAGCATTGGAACGGCGGCGAGGGCAAGGAGGAGGAGGGTTGAGGCGGTTTCGGGGACGGAGATGGGGGTGAGGGAAACGTTGTCGATGAAGGGGGATTCGAAGGAACCGGATGCGGTCTTGAATTCGATGGTGTAACTGGCTGTGGCTGGCGCGACGAAGGATGTTTGGTATGTCTGCCACGGAGTGGCGGCGCCCAGAACCGGGTAAACGTTGAAGGAGGTGACGTCGAAGGAACCGCTGAGGATGCCGCTGATGGAATAGTCCAGAAGACGAGAGGAATAATCACCGGTGTAATTAAAGGAGAACTCGTAAGTTTGGCCGCCCGTCAGGCTTAAAGATTGGCGAACTCCAGACGGAAGGGTGCCGACGCCGCCTCCAATGAGGTCCAGGAATTGTGCGCCATCGGAGGCCACAGAGGCGCCGCCGTAACCGGCGCTGATGACGTCCACGAGGCCGCCGGTCCCCAAGAGAGTCCAACCGGAAGGGGTGGCGCCGGCAATGAAAGATGCGGGGGGAGCGATGTCCGCTTCGAAACTTCCATTGACCACGAGATTGGCCCGAGTTGCGGGAAGGCCGACGGAAAGAATGGCCACGGCCGCCGCCATTGATTTGAACTTCACTTGCATCGGACGGGCATCAGCACTTCGCGTGCCTGAACGCCAGGGGTTGCGGAAACCTAGGAATTCTCGGGATGGAGCGGCGAATTGTGTAAGGAATTCCGACTTTTTGTCGGAGTCCCTTACATCGAATTTGTTGCCGCCGCGCGGGATCAACCGGGCCTGAGATGGCGGTCGAACCAGAAAGCGAACGCGCGGATGTCCCAGAGCATGCTCAGCCAGCCGTGCTGGCCACCGGGGTGGACAATGAGTTGGACGACGTTGCCAAGGGCGAGGGCGCGGGTTTGGAAGCGGTGGGATTGGTCGAGGGGGACTAGGGTGGCGGCGTCGCCGTGGGAGATGAGGAGGGGGG
>CAZSXX010000119.1:8106-11505 GCA_964611245.1 uncultured Verrucomicrobiota bacterium
CGGCCCCCCCCCCCCCCCCGCCCCCCCCCCCCCCCCCCCCGGCCGGACAGACTGCGGCGGCGGCGGGCGTGGGCGGCGCCAATTTGTTTCCATGCGGCCATGTTGGTGGAACTTGGGCCGAAGGCGTGGACGAAGCTTTTCGGGGGGCCGCCGTCGCCGGGGTTTTCAGTGGAGGCGCCGAGGTTGAGCAGGTCTGTGACGGGGTAGAAGATGGCGACAGCCTGGACGGCGCTGGATTCGCGGTCGATGGGGTCCGGGGCGTCGGCGGGGCCGGGGCCGCCGGTGGTGGCGAGCATCAGGCTAAGGTGGCCGCCGGCGCTGCCGCCGGTGACGCCCAGGCGGGAGGGGTCAATGTCGTAGTCGCGGGCATGATGGCGAATGAAGCGGATGGAGCGGTGCATGTCCTGGGTGATCTCCATGACGCTGGCTTTGGGTTGGGAAATGTGGGTGACGGCGAAGATGGTGTATCCGCGCCGGAGAAGCGGGGCGACCATCCATGGGCGGAAGGAATTGGGGCCGGATTTCCACCCGCCGCTGACCATGAGGGCGATGGCAAGCCCGTTGGGTGTGGCGGGGCGGGCGATGGTGAGGGTGAGGTCCTGGCCTTGGCGTTTGGAGTAGGGAACGCCGGGTTGAAGGGTGTGGGCGGGGTGGAAGTACCACCACGCAACGGCGGCGAGGGCGGCGGAAAGGAGGAAGAGGGCGGCCAGGGCCAGCCCCAGACGTTTGAGGATTGGGCGGAGTCTCATGCGGTCAGATTTCGGCCAACTCGCGGAGGGAGGAGACGACGCGTTGGGGGCGGGCTTCCGGCGGGCAAGGGGTTTGATAGTAGATGTTTTCCGGGCGCTCGATTTGGAAGGTTTGCCAGCCAAGGGCGTTGGGGGCAATGAAATCGCGGAGTGGGTTGTCGGCGATGTAAGCGAAGGTGGAGGGGTCGCCGCCCATGAGTTCCATCATGTGTTGGTAGGCCCGGGGATGCGGGCGCCAAAATTCGCGGCCGAACGATTCGCAATAGAGGATGTGCTCGAAGTACGGGGCGAGGTTAAGGACGGCGACTTTGTTTTGTTGCGGGATGAGATAACCGTCGGAGATGACCCCCATGCGTTTGCGGCCCTTGAAGTGGTCGAGGAGGAATCGCGCGTCGTCGTGGAGGGTGAGCGTCGGGAGGTGTTCACGGAAGACGCGGACGGCGCCCTCGATGAGGGGCTCGGACTCGGGGATGCCGCAGGCGGCGAAGGCCCGGTTGAGAAGCCGGTCGCGGGACGGGCCGCGGTGGAGTTTGAGGGCTTCGTCAAGGAATTGGGCGGCGCCATGGAGGGGCAGTTGCCAATCATGGACCGCGCGGAGGCCGCTTTCGACGAATTGGCGTTCGGAGAAGAGTGTGTCGTCGAGGTCGAAAATGGCGCAGGCGATCATGCTTTGTTGGGGCGGAGGGTAGCGGGAACGTGGGAGGGGGAAAAAGGTTTTTTCGACAGACGCTTGGCAGGCCTCGCGCAGGGCTGCTAATAATCCGGGAAGATCATGTCGAACGCATCTCTCTTGTTTTTGGGAAAGGCCGAGGATGGGCATTGCGGGAAGGCGCTGCAATTTTGCGAGCGGAATTTTGGGGCGGTGACGAGTTGCGTGGGGCGGTGGGGGGAACCGTTGCCGGAGGCGGCGGCGAACTGGGACGGCGATTATATTGTCTCGTATTTGTCTCGGTGGGTGGTGCCGGGGTGGCTGTTGAAAAGGGCGCGGAAGGCGGCGATCAATTTCCACCCGGCGTCGCCGGATTATCCCGGGATTGGATGCAACAATTTCGCCCTGTATGACAACGCGGCGGAGTATGGAGTGACGTGCCACCACATGGAGCCGCAGGTGGACACTGGGGGGATCATCCGGGTGAGCCGCTTCCCGGTTTTCGCGTCCGATGACGTGGCATCCCTTTTGGGGCGGACCTACGACGTGCAGTTGGCGCTTTTTTACGAGGTGGCGTCGCTCATGGCGGCGGGGAAGGAGCTGCCGCGGTCGCACGAGAAATGGACGCGCAAGCCGTACAGCCGAAAGGAGTTCAACGAGCTGGGGCGGATCACGCCGGGGATGGGGGCGGAGGAAATTGGGCGCCGGGTGCGGGCGTGCGCGTTTGGGAGTTGGAGGCCGACGTTGGATCTGCATGGCTTCCGCTTTGAGTTTGCGAAGCGGCTGGACGGATGAGCGGGGACGGGGGTAGGAAAGGCGGATGCACCGGCGGGATTTCTTGGGACGGTTGGCGATCGGCGGCCTTGCCGCGGCGGCGGGAGGGTGCGCGGGGCACGAAGTTGTAAGGGGGCGGCCGGTGCGGCGTTTGTTTTTCACGTCGGGGGGGAAGACGTGGCTGATCCGGGACGATGGATCCGGGCTGGAGGCGCTCGAGTTTGACGTTCCGAAGCAATCCACGTGGCAGCCGGGGCCGTTTTTTCCGGATGGGCGGCGGGTGATTTTCCTCAGCATGGAGGAGAGGCGGGACGGACCGGGGCGGCCGTTCGAGGAGTTCTACACGCAAACGCCGACTCACATTTGGGAGTACGACTTGGAGCGGAGGTCATTGAAGGAGCTGGCGACGCGGGAGCGGACGGAGGTTTTTTACACGCCGCAGCTGTTGGTGGGGGAGGAGCGGATGTTGGTGCAGGTTCCGCGGAGCAAGTTGGGCCAGGTGTTGAGCATGAACCTCGATGGGTCGGACGCGCGGGCCTTCACCAAGCCGGGGGAGGGTTTGCCCTATGGCTTCAGCGCGAGCCCGGATGGGCGGCGGGTGGCGTTTCATCTCGCGGGGCCGGAGGGTTACCAGATTTGGACCAGCGACGCGGAGGGGGCGAACCGGCAGTTGGTGGCTGGGCACGCGGACCACCTTTATTTTGGGCCGAGTTGGTCGCCGGATGGCGAGTGGCTGATGTTCCAGGATTGCTTGTTCAAGGGGGACCCAGGGCATGATTGGTCGGACATCTGCGTGGCGCGGCCGGATGGGAGGGAGTTGCGGCGGCTGACCGACGGGCAGGCGCAGTGGTTCGGGGCGACCTATGGCAACCCGGCGCGCCGGGGAAGCGGCTCGAACATGCCGGCGTGGACGGAGGATGGCGAGATTCTGTATTCGCGCCGGACGCCCGGGGCGCGCGTGGCGTGGGAGTACCAGGCGGCGCGGCCGGACACAGATCATTTCAACCGGGATTGGAAGCCGGAGTTGGCGCGGGGGGGGACGGAGATTTGGCGCGTGAACCCACCGGACGGAAAGGCCCGGCGTCTAACGGCGAGCGAGCCGCCGGTCTGGGATTTCCGGGCGAGTGAATCACCCGATGGGAGGCGCGTGGCGTTTTGCCGGTGCGCGGTGGGGGAGACCCTCGGGTTGTGGGTGATGGCCGCGCGGGGGGGCGGGGAGAGGTTGTT
>CAZSXX010000120.1:0-11213 GCA_964611245.1 uncultured Verrucomicrobiota bacterium
CCTCCAACGGAAATTGAAACGACCATGAAAATAACGGTCCATGGCGCAGCCGGTGAAGTCACGGGTTCGGCGCACTTAGTTGAAACGGAAAGCGCGCGGGTGCTGGTTGATTTTGGGATGTTCCAGGGCGGCAGAAATGTCGAAGCCAAGAACGTGCTGCCGTCGAAGCTGGAGCCGCGGGAACTCGACGCGATGCTGCTGACCCATGCGCACCTGGACCATTGTGGCCGGCTGCCACTTCTGCACAAGGGCGGGTACCAGGGCGCGATTTTTGCGACGAACGCGACGGTGGACCTCGCGGGGCTGATCCTGCGGGATTCGGCCAAGGTGCAGTGGTACGACGCCGACCGGGCCAACCGCAAGCGCGGTGAATCCGACCAGCCTCCGGTGGAGCCGCTTTACAACGCGGAGGATGTGGAGCGGACGATGGGGCATTTTCGCGTGGTGGAGTTCGGGCCATCCATCGACGTGGCGGACGGGATCAAAGCCCGGTTCCTCCCGGCGGGCCACATGCTTGGCTCGGCGAGCATCGAGTTGACCGTCCAGGAGAAAGGGAGGACGAAGATTGTGGTGTTCTCGGGCGACATTGGCCCGGCGGGGCTGGCCATCGTGCAGGATGCCCAGCCATTCAAAAGGGCCGACGTGGTGTTCCTGGAGTCCACCTACGGCGACCGCGACCACAGGCCCCTCAAGGAAACGCTGGCGCAATTCCGCGAGATTATTGAGGACGCCGTGGAGAGGAAGGCGCGCATTCTGGTGCCCGCCTTCGCGGTGGGGCGCACCCAGCAGATACTTTTCCACCTGGACGAGCTGTTTTGCGCAGGGTCCGTCAAGCCCTTTCCGGTGTACCTGGACAGCCCGATGGCGATCGAGGCGACCCGGATTTACCGCAGCCACCCCGATTTGTTTGACGAGGAAACACGGGACCTGCGGCTGTCCTGCGACATCGCGGGGAAGAATGGGCATGTGACCCCGACGCCGACGCCGGAGGATTCCATGAAACTCAATGACGCCGCCGGCCCCTGCCTGATCATGGCCGGGTCGGGAATGTGCACGGCTGGGCGAATTCTGCACCATTTTCGGCATTCGCTGTGGCGGCCGGAAACCAGCGTGATCATTGTCGGGTACCAAGGTGAGGGAACCTTGGGGCGCCAGTTGGTGGACGGGGCACGGGAAGTGAAGATTTTTGGGGAGAAGATCGAGGTTAAAGCCAAAATCCACACGTTGAACGGATTCAGCGCCCATGCCGGGCAGACGGAGTTGCTGGCCTGGTTCCGGTTTCTCGCCCCGTCGAAGCCGCAAGTGGTCCTGATGCATGGTGAGGCGCGGGGACGGGAGCCGCTGGCGGAGCTAATCCGCAAGCGGCATGGGCTCCAGCCAACCCTTCCCGTGCAGGGCGACATCATCAAAGCCTGACGCGCATGTCCTGGGAAATGATCTTCGTGCTGGTCTTGCTGGCCGCCACTTTTGGCATGATGGTCTGGGAGAAGTTCTCCCTGGACATTGTGGCGATGCTGGCGTTCAGCGCGCTTTTGGTGGCTGGAATCCTGACTCCGGCCGAGGCGTTCAAGGTGTTCAGCAACGAAGCCGCGATCACGGTGGCGTGCATGTTCATCCTGAGCGCGGCGCTGGAGCGCACGGGCGTCATTGAAACGATCGCCCACCTGCTGAACAAGGCGGTGGGGCAGAAGGATTGGTCCGTGTTGGTGGTCGTGCTGCCAATGGTGGCGGTGCTTTCGGCCTTCATCAACAACACGCCGGTGGTGGTGGTGTTCATGCCGATCATGGTCACCTTGGCGGCCTCCCGGGGGATCAAGCCATCCAAGCTGTTGATCCCCCTTTCGTTCGCGTCGATCCTGGGCGGGCTTTGCACGCTGATTGGAACGTCGACAAACATCCTGGTCAGCGCGACGGCGGAGCAGTTGGGGCAGGCGCCGCTCGGGATGTTCGAACTGGGCCGGGCGGGATGGATGCTGGCCATCGTCGGATTGATCTATTTGCTCACGATCGCGCGGAAGCTGCTTCCGGATCGTGAGACGCTCGCGTCCCTGCTGCAATCCACGGACAGCAAGCAATACCTGACGGAGGTGCTTGTTGTGGCGGATTCGCCATTGGTGGGCAAGAAGCTGTCCCAGACCCCGCTGGGCAACCAACCCAAAGCGCGGGTGCTGGAGGTGATCCGTGGCGGCGAAGCGGTGAGCACGCCGCTGAAGGACCTTCCATTGAAGCAGGGTGACCGGCTTCGGCTGACGACGCCGTTGGTGTCCGTCCTCGAGCTGAACCAGCTTGAAGGGGTGGAATTGCTTCCGAAATCGGCCTTGGGGGTCGAGTTGGTCGGGGCCGAGAAGGCGGTGATCGCGGAATGTGTCATTGGCCCGCGGTCCAGCCTGGTGGGCCGGAGCGTGCGCGAGCTTGATTTTCGGCGGCGGTTCGACGTGCTGGTGCTGGCCGTGCATCGGCAGGGGATCAACCTGCGGGAAGACTTTGCGGATGTGGAGCTGCACTACGGGGACACGTTGCTGGTGGAGGGACCGGCGCCCGCGATGAGGCGTTTGCGGGGCCACCGCGATTTCCTGCTGCTTTTGGATGTGCCGGAAAGCACGAAGCGAAGGCGAAAACAAGCGCTGGCGGTGGGGGCGGTCGCGCTGGTGGTGGGACTGGCCACGCTGAATGTCCTCCCGATTGGAGCGCTGGCGGTGATCGCCGCAGTGGGAGTTGTCGCCACGGGGTGTTTGGACATCGATGAAGCGTACGAGGCGGTGGATTGGAAGATCATCTTCCTGATTTTCGGCATGTTGGCGCTGGGCATGGCGCTGGAGAAGACGAAGGGCGCGGAATTGGTCGCCAACACACTGATCCGGGGGCTGGGCGGCTGGGGGCCGATGGTCGTGATGCTGGCCGTGATTTTGCTGACGTCGACCCTGACGAATTTTCTGTCCAACAACGCGGTCGCCGTGTTGTTGACTCCGATCGCCATCCAGTCGGCCACGGGCATGGGGGTTGATCCACGCCCGTTTGTGATTGCGGTGGCCTTGGGGGCGTCCGCGTGCTTTGCGACGCCGATTGGCTACCAGACCACCACGCTGGTCTATGGGGCAGGGGGGTACCGATTCGCTGATTTCATCAAGGTGGGATTGCCATTGAACCTGATTTTCTGCGCGGTGGCGGCGTTCCTCATCCCAAAGATTTGGCCTTTCTGACATTCCGGCGGATATTGACGACACATTCCTGAGCACATGACGAATCCATCCCCCATTGAAATTCTCGCGTCGGTGTTTTTTGCCCTGGCGGTCCTGCACACGTTTTCGGTGAAGCGGTTTTCGCATTGGGCGCACCAATGCCCGCCGGGTTCGGTGAAAGAAAACGTGCTGCATTTCCTGTCCGAGACGGAGGTGGTGTTCGGGCTGTGGGCGGCGGCGCTGTTTCTTGGGATCGCGGCGTTCAAGGCGTCGGTCCATGAGGCGGTGGTCTACATCGAGGGGCTGAATTTCACGGAGCCGAAGTTTGTGCTTGTGGTGATGGTGGTGGCGGCAACCCGGCCGGTGGTGCAGTTGGCGGAGTCGGTTATTTTGCTGGCGGCGCGTTTCATTCCCTTGCCGCAAAGCCTGGCGGTGTATGTGGCGGCGCTGATTCTTGGGCCCTTGTTGGGATCGTTCATCACGGAACCGGCGGCGATGACCCTGCTGGCGCTGGTGCTGAAGCGGCGGTACTTCAACCGGGGAATCAGCCCGCGGCTCGCCTACGCGACGTTGGGCCTGCTGTTTGTGAACGTGTCCATTGGCGGAACGCTGACGCATTTCGCGGCGCCGCCAGTGTTGATGGTCGCGGCGAAGTGGAACTGGGACACGGCTTTCATGCTGACCCATTTCGGCTGGCGCGCGGCGGCAAGCTGCGTGGTGTCCACGGGCCTGGTGGCGTGGGCGTTTCGAAAGGAGTTGAGCGCCCTGGCCTTCGACCAAGAGCGGAGAGCCGCTGTCCCTGGTTGGCTGACTGCGATGCATCTTGCGGCATTGGGGCTTGTCGTCGCGTTTGCGCACCATCCCGACGTGTTTTTTGGGGTCCTCGTTCTGTTTCTGGGAATGGTGACGGCCACGAAAGAGTATCAGGATGACCTGAAACTGCGGGAAGGGCTGTTGGTTGGATTTTTCTTGGCGGGTCTGGTGACGTTGGGCTCCTTGCAGGCGTATTGGCTGAAGCCGCTGATCGAAAGCTTGAGCGGGAGCGCGCTGTTCTTTGGGGCCACGGGATTGACCGCCCTGACGGACAACGCGGCGTTGACTTACCTGGGGTCGCTGGTTGAGGGAATCTCGGATGAACTCAAGTATGCCTTGGTGGCGGGGGCGGTCACGGGGGGCGGATTGACGGTGATCGCCAACGCGCCCAACCCGGCCGGCATCGGGATACTGCAGGACGCGAAGGTGTTCGAGGATGAAGGGATCAGTCCGCTCGGATTGTTTCTCGGAGCGCTGGGACCCACCTTGGTTTCGGTGGTCTTCTTTTGGTTCCTCCACTGACCCGGGCGCCAGTGGGGTGGGGCCGCGTCTCAAACCCCGGTGGTCCGGGGCGGGGAATCGTTCCCGAGGACGATATTGCCGGTGCGAAGGTGAAGGTCCCGTTGCGGAAACGGAATCTGAATGTTGTTTTCACGGAGCTTCCGCTCCATGGCGAAGTTCAGGTCACTGCGGAACCGGCGCGGTGAGTGGGCCATTTCCGAGGTCCAAACCCCAAGTTCGAACTGCAGCGCGCTGTCTCCGAAGCTGTCGAAGAGGACGGTTGGCTTGGGGAATTTGAGGACGTTCGGGTGCTCGTCCGCAATTTCCAGGAGGATTTTGCAAAGATGCTCGACGTCGGTGCCGTAGGCGACGCCGATCGGGAGGCGGATCCGGACGCGGGGGTCGCCGTGGCTCCAGTTGGTGACGGGATGGGTGATGAAATCGGAGTTCGGGACGATGATGGAGATGTTGTCGTTGGTGACAATCTCGGTGCTGCGCAGGCGGATTTTGGTGACGTTGCCGGCGACTCCCGCCACTTCGACCCGGTCGCCGAGCGCGATGGGCCGTTCGGCGAGGATGATGATGCCGCTGACAAAATTGTGGACGATGTTCTGCAAGCCAAAGCCGATGCCGATGCCGACGGCGCCCGCGACCACTGCGAGGGAACTGAGGTTGATGCCGACCGCGGTGAGCGCCACGTAGAAGCCAAGAAGGATGAAAATGTAACCGCCGATGCGGGCGATGGCGTATTGGAGGGGGGCGCCGAGCGGTGTGCGCTTGAGCAACCGTAGGGCGAAATAGCGGCGGAGCAGGTGCTCGCCGCCCAGGACCACGGCGAACAGGGCGAGCAGTTTGACCACCACCAAAAGCGTGAGTTTGCCATCGCCCAACGCGAACAGGGGGTAGTCTAGAAGCCGGTGGAAGGCCTCCAGGAATGAGCGAAGCGTCTCGTTCATGACACGATCTTTTCAACCGGCTTGTTCGCCAGGAGGGAACCCTCGGCGGAACTGGCGCCGTTCTTCACATAAACGGTCCGGGTCGGGAACGCAAAGTCGATCTGTTCGGCGTCGAAGCGGCGCTTGAGCTCAAGGTTCAGCTTTTGGAAGCCTTGCAGGTATTCCTTGAAATCCGTGCTGGCCCACCAGTGCACCACGAGGATGTTCAACGAGGAATCGTTGAACTTGTTGAAGCTGATGATCAAGTCGGCGGTTTTTGGGTGGGGTTTGAAAATCTCCTCGATGATGGCCATGGCGCGCTCCACCTTCTCCGCCGGGGTGTCGTAAGTGACGCCGACGTTCATGATGGTTTTGATGTTCGGGCGTTTGCTCACGTTGGTGATGCTGGCGTTGGCCATGGTCCGGTTGGGGACTGTGACCAGGTGCCCGTCCAGATTGCGGATGCGGGTGCTGCGGAGGCCGATTTCCTCGACAGTGCCGTCAATGGCGTCCAGTTGAATCCGCTCGCCGACCCGGAATGGACGGTCGGCGAAAAGCGCGACCGCGCCAAACAGGTTGGAGAGGGTGTCTTGGGCGGCCAGGCCGACGGCCAGACCGCCGATGGACAGGGAGGCCAGCAGGCCGGTCACGTTCATGCCGAGGTTCTGGGTGGTCACGAGCGCGGCGACAGTGACGACGAACACTTTCAGGCTTTTGCGGAGGACCGGGAAGATCTGCTGGTCCACAATGCCATTCTCGGCGGCCTCCATCCGCTTTTGCCAAAGGCCGATGCCGAGGTCCACGAATTTGAGGGCCACGTAAGTGATGGAGCAGGCCACGACGATGGTGAGGCCGTTGGAGATGAAATGGGCCGCCCATTGCGGCCACGCGAACACCCGCAGTCCGACATGCAGGAGGACGACGAAAACGATCAATTTGACCGGGCCGCGGGCCAGATCGAGCAGCAGGTCGTCAAAATGGGTCTTGGTGCGTTTGGTCAGCCGCTTGAGCTGGGATTGGAACAGCATGTCGACGGTTTTCGAGGCGAAGAACGCCAGCGCGATGTAAATCACGGAGGCGAGATATTGCCAGATGGGGTTGCCCAGCCAGACGCCTTGCAGGGCTTCAATTCGATCAAGGCCGAAAGAAAGCCATTGATTCGGCCCGGGATTGGCGGCGGGGGAATCGCCGGCGCCAGGAACTTGGGCCAGCGTGGAAAGGGATCCGGCGGACAGGAGAATCGCGCCCAGCGTGGAGCGGATTGAAGCGGCGCGGGCCCGGAGGCCGGAGGGGCGGGGGGTGATGATGGTCTCGGACATGGTTGGATTTTGCATGACAGTCCGCCGGGCCGGAATTCGGCGCTCTCCCAAACCCGCATCAGTGAAACGATTAGTGACGAATGGCGCGCGCACTCCTTTTCGGATTCCGGCGGGCCGGGTAAGATGGCGGCGATGAGCATTTCAATTCCACCCGCCAGCCAACCGAGGCGTTTTGGGTTTATCGCGACGCGCATTCATGGGACCGATGGAGTGACGCTGGAGGCGAAAAAATGGGCGCACATCCTGCGAGAGCAGGGGCATGAAAGTTTTTGGATGGCCGGGCTGACGGACACGCCACCGGAGATCACGCACGATGTGCCGATCGCATTTTTCCGGGAGCCGGAGGTGGGCGAGTTGCATCAGAAACTATTCGGCGTGACGACCCGGAGCCGAGCGATCACCAACCAAATTCAGGCGATCAAGGAGGAGATCAAGACCGAGATGTACCGGTTTGTGGAGAAGTTCAAACCCGATGTCCTCATCCCGCAGAACATCCTCGCGATTCCGGTCCACATTCCGCTGGGCTTGGCGATGACCGAATTCATGGCCGAGACGGGCCTGCCCACGATCGCGCACCACCATGATTTCGCGTGGGAACGTGAGCGGTTCACGATCAATTCGGTGAATGATTACCTGTATTCGGCGTTCCCCCCGTCGCTGCCGAACACCGAGCATGTGGTGATCAATTCGATGGCGCAGAAGGAACTGGCGCGGCGGTTCGGGCTCTCGTCAGTGGTGATCCCAAATGTGATCGATTTCGAGACGCCCCCCCAGGGGATCGACAGTTACAACGCCGATGTGCGGCGGGAGATTGGGCTGGCCGAGGATGACATTTTCATCCTGCAGCCGACGCGGGTGGTCGCGCGGAAGGGGATCGAGCACGCGTTTGAGCTGGTGCGCCGCCTGCGCGAGCCGCGGGCCAAACTGGTGATCTCCCATCCCGCCGGGGACGAGGGGAATGACTACATCCAATTGCTGCGGGAGCGGATCGAGGACGCCCAGATTGATGTGCGGTTCATTGACCACCGGGTGGGGGACGCGCGGGGGGTGACGAGCGACGGGAAGAAAATTTACACGCTGTTCGACCTGTATCCCCACGCGGACCTGGTCACTTACCCGAGCCACTATGAAGGGTTCGGCAACGCGTTTTTGGAGGCGATCTACTTCCGCAAGCCCGTGGTCGTCAATTCCTACGCCGTTTATGTGCGCGACATCCATCCGCTGGGGTTCCGGACGATCGAGTTCCCGCAGTTGATCGGGAACACGGTGGTGGAGCAGACGCGCGAAATCCTGGCGAACAAGGCGATGCGGGACGACTGGGCGGAGACCAATTACAACTTGGGCCTGAAGTATTTTTCCCATGCGGTGGCGCGCCGAAAACTGGCCACCCGGCTGACCAACCTGTTTGGGGAAGCCTGAGCCGACTCGGCTTAACCATCCATGGAGCCCGATGAGCGGATGCGCCCTGGCGGCGGGGTGCGAACACTCCCGGCGCGCGCCATCCAGTCCGCGATGATGGCGAATTGAGTCCCGGCGGCGCGTTGGTCCGTGCCCGCGGCGAATGTGTGATAATTGTGTCCTCCCTGGGCCAAGAGTGAATTGGTGACAACGCGGAAGCTTTTGGCAGCCTCGAGGGGACGGGACCGATGCAGGCATTGGGTGATGCGGCGGCCATCGGGCGCGTCGGGGGAGTAGGTGAACTCAATTCCAGAGACTTGGATCATGCCTCCCACTTTGTCGGCTGGGTTGCTTGAGTAAATGTTCGTGAGCGACCGCTCCAGGATTTCCTTCACCTGCCCTCCGGTCAGGGTCATGGTGACTGCCTTCGAATCGTGGGGGAGCAAGTTGGCGAGGGCTCCTTGGAGGATTGGGCCTGTCGGGATTGAGACGCCGTAGCCGACGCCGGGCAACAGCGCGATGTCACTCCGCGTCCCCTCCCGCAGAATGTCAGCGAACAGGGAATCGGCCGGGGATTCCTGGTTCCTCTTTCGGGGGTTCCTTCCAGCGATGGTCTGGGCGCGGGTGATTGGATCGGCCGCCTGGGCGATCACTTGGTCGAGTCGATCACGATAGGGGGCCTCCAATTCGTTGATCCTTTTGGCGACAGCGGGGTCCGAGGCGACCACGTCCTGATCAACCGCCACTAGGCGTCCCATGAAATGGATCCCTCTTCCCGACTGAAACCGGAGGTCAACACGGCCCACATCGGAGCCATGCGCGCCGGCCTGCATGATTGTGGTTTGGCCAACTAGCCTGGGCGCGGCGGTCCGATTGTGGCTGTGCCCGCCAAGGATCAGGTCGATCCCGGGGACCTGCTCAGCCAACGAAAGGTCCGCGGAAAGCCCGAGATGGGTCAGCGCCACGATGCAAGCCGCGCCATTCTCGCGCAGCGCGGCGACCTCCCTGCGCGCCGCCTCGACTGGATCGCCGAAGGTCAGGCCGCGAACGTTCTTGGCCACGGTCGTTTTCGGAGTTTTTGGATATGCGACGCCGAACACTCCGACCGTCACCCCATTCAGTTTGCGCAGAAAGTGGGGTGGAGTGAGGGGGGAGCCATCCGCGGTGGAGAGGTTTGCGGCGATGACCGGGAATTCGGCCTGATTAATCCGGGCGCGCAACTCCTCAGGCCCAAAGTCGGGCTCGTGATTGCCAATCGTCATGCCGTCGTATCCCAGGAGGTTCATCAACTCCACGACGGCGGCTCCTTTGGTTTCGGCGGCGACCAGGGAGTCACCCCAGGCATCCCCCGCGTCTAGGACCAGGACATTGTCGCCTCCAACTTCACGGCGGGCCTCGTGGAAAATCGTGGCGATGCGGTCCATTCCGCCAAGGACCTTGCCCTTCAGTTCCCCCTCCCATCCGCACCAAGGCCGGACATGCCCATGGAGGTCGTTGGTGAATAGGATGGCCGCGTCGTGCCTCTCCTTCCGCTGCGCGAAAAGGCGCGGCGCCCGGGCCGCCGCCGCGATGGCCGCGCCCGCCGCCACGAATTTGCGGCGCGAGATCACTGAATCATCGCAAAGATTTTTCACCGAGAAATTCCAAGGCGGCCAGGCCCGCTGCGAGAATCACGAGGACGGCGAGGGCGGTGGGCATGGGGCGGAGCCCAAGCAGGTCTGGCACGAGCAACTTGCCGCGGTCGCCGATTGGGTCGACCGTCCGCTCGATCCAGCGGGAAGCCTCAGCGAATAGGTATGCTCCGAGCATCATGCCAGTGACCATGAAGAGGGCGTCCCAGTTCATTTGCCCGAGGGCCGCGGCGCCGGTGCCGGGGCAATAGCCGGAAAAGGCGAAACCCGCGCCGAAGATGAGCCCTCCCAGCGAGACTGAGGCCAGGCGGGTGGGCTTGATGCTGAATTCGATTTTTCCCGCGCGATAGAGGGGGAACAGCCCAACCATGCCGACGGCGATGGCGGTGGCCATGATTTTGATGACGGTGAAATCCTGGAGCAACAGGACGCCAATGAGGACATTGTATTTCGCGACCCCGCCTTTTTGCAGGAGGAAGCCGAAAAGGAGGCCAAAAACGACGGCCAGCAGGGCTTGGCTTCGGTCAAGGCCCGCCGCCGACGCGGCTGAGGTCCGCTTCACTTCCTTGGTTGGGTCAATCATGGGGCCGGTCAGAATCGGAAGAAAAGGTTCGCGACGATGACGCCGCCGACAAAAAAGCCGAGGACCGCGATCCACGATGCGATGTTGAGTTGGGCCGTGCCGCTGATCCCGTGGCCGCTGGTGCAGCCTCCCGCCATCCGGGCGCCGAAAGACATGAGCAGGCCGCCGAGCACGGCGACCGCGCCCCGGAGCGGGAGGCTTTGCTCCCCGAACCGGTCCACCCACATGGGTGGCAGCCAACGGCGGGTCAGTTCGCCGCCATGCCAAGCGGCAAGGAAGGCTCCCGCCACCGCGGCGCCCACGAAAATCAGTTCCCAATCCACCCGGGGGGGATTCTTTTCATAATACCGAAGCTTGGCGGTGTGGCGCGGGGCCACGGCTTTCCCGATGAAGCCGGCGAGGGTGGCGTAAGCCGACGAGGCGCCGACAGGGTTTTTGGAGAAATACATGGTCATCCAAACGAGCATCCCGATTCCCGCTCCGACCAGATATGGGTTCCAGGCGGGTCCGGAATAGTCCTGCGCGTGGGGAATGGGCCCGGCCGCCAACGCCGGGGTGTGGGCGGCCAAAAAAAGTGTGGCCAACCCGGCGACATTCATGACGCGGGCCTTGGGATTTGGACCTGCGTTCATTGCATCTTTCCTTCGACCGGGTACCCGGCGTGCTTCCATGCCTGCCAGCTTCCCGGAACATTGTGGACGTCCTTGAATCCGTTCCGTTTCAGGACGCTCGCGGCAAGGCTCGCGCGATAGCCGGAGTCGCAGTAGGCGACGACCGGTTTGTTTCGGTCGAATTTGTCGAGGTTGTCGCACAGGTCGGGCACGAAGAAATGGCGGGCCCCGGGGATGTGGCCC
>CAZSXX010000120.1:11223-11460 GCA_964611245.1 uncultured Verrucomicrobiota bacterium
TTCGTCGGGGGCCCGCACGTCGACAATCTGGATGCCGTTGTCCTGGTTTTTCAGTTGGTGGACGGTCATTTGCGGGATGGGCTCAATCTCAAAGCCCTGGTTGTCCCAAGCCTTCATGCCGCCGACGAGGTATCCGGCGAAATTGGTCATGCCGACCCGCCAAAGGTATTTGACGACCTTTTCCAGGTGTTCATCGTGTTCGACGACAAGCAAGAGGTTGTCCTCAAACTTCAGCAT
>CAZSXX010000121.1:0-11411 GCA_964611245.1 uncultured Verrucomicrobiota bacterium
TCATGATCACCAAGGAAAAGGCTCCCTCGATCCGGCGCACGGTCTCCACCAGGTTGTTCTCCACCCCGCCCACGGTCGGCTGGGCCATCAGATGCAGGATGATTTCGCTGTCCACCGTGGTTTGGAAGATGGACCCCTTGAGCTCCAGTTCCTCGCGCAGAGACGCGGCGTTGGTCAGGTTGCCGTTGTGCGCGATGGCGATGGGCCCGCGCACGCAGTTCACCGTCAGCGGCTGGGCGTTGCGGATGTGGGAGGAGCCCGTGGTGGAGTAGCGCGTGTGCCCGACGGCCATGCGGCCCTTCAGGTGGTCCAGCTTGTCCTGCGAGAAAATCTGGGGCACCAGGCCCATCCCCTTCTCCTCGTGGAAGGTGGCCGCGAAACAGGAGACGATGCCCGCGCTTTCCTGCCCTCGATGCTGCAGCGCGTACAGGCCGAAATAGGTCAACTCGGCCGCGTTTGGGTGGTTAAAAATCCCGAAAACCCCGCAATAATGCTTTGGGTGGTCGAAGTCATCGGCCTCGGTCAGCCACGGGGCCGCACCGGCGGCCTCCGCGTTTGGGTCCGGGCAAAGAATGGGCTCGTTCGGGCTTTTGGTGTCGGTGGTCATCAACAAATCAACCGCCCCGCGCGAATCAGTGGGGACCGGTTGCTATCCAGTTACGCTCGGGAAGGTAAAGTGAGTGGGCCAACTGTCAAGGATCGGTGCAGGCCCCTTTTCAAAACGCCGACTGGCCGGGGGCTTGCGCCCTCTAATGCCCCGGAAATCGGGCGCCGGGCCGCCGCTTCCCTGCGCTCAGGCGCCCCGCGCCAACTCTTGCGCGAGATTCGAAACATCGACCCAACGCCGCTCCTTCGCGGAGGTCAGCGCCGCCTCCATCACCCCTTGGGCCAGCGCGCCGTCGTAAAAGCTCGGGCTGCACGGGCGATCCTGCCGGATGGCCTCGATGAACTCGAAATTCTGGTCGTAGCGGAACGTGAAGACGGGGTCGCCTTGCGCCGGATCGCGCGGGGAGTTCGGGACTTTCAAAAACTCCGCCGGCACGGGAACCACGCGGAGCTTCGATTCGCCCTTCTTCGTGATCTGCAGTTGGAGGGGCTGTTCGAGTTGGAACACGATGCTTCCTTCGCTGCCGTTGATCTCCACATAATCCTGGCTCTGGGCGCTTTCGCCGCGGCCCGTGGCCATCTTGGTCGATTCCAGCACGCCGACCGCGCCATTGGTAAAATCGCCGACGATCACAACCCAATCCTCCAGGTCGTTGGGCTGCCCGCCGCGCACGTCGTGGATGCGCTGCGTGTGCGCCACCAACCGCGTCATCGGCCCCAGCAGCGAATGCGCGTAGTCCACCCGGTGCGAGAGCATGTCGCCCAATTCCCCGGAGCCGGCCAGCTTGGCCACCTGGCGCCAACCGATCGAGCGTGTGCCCCAGTCCTGCAGGCGGCATGAGCGGAAATGCCACGGTGTCCCCACCTCGCCCGCCTGGATCAGGTGGCGCAGGTAGCGCATCGCCGGCACGAAGCGGTAGGTGAACGCGGTCATGTGGCGCACGCTCGCTTTCTCCGCGGCGTGGAACATGCCCCGCGCCTCCGCGAAATTCATCGCGATCGGCTTTTCACAGAGGACGTGCTTGCCCGCCGCGATGGCCGCGTGCGCGATGGGGGCATGGACAAAATTGGGCGTCGCGATGATGACCGCGTGCACGTCGGGATGGGCGATGGCGGCCTCATATTCGCCGAAGGCAGCCGCGTTCGGGCAGGCTTTTTGGGCCTTGGCCAGCGTCTCGGGATTGCTGTCACACAGCGCCGTGACCGTGACCTCCGGGCAGAGCGCGAGCCCGGGGAGATGGTTCTGCAGGCTGATCCCGCCCGCGCCGATGATGGCCACGCCAATTTGTTTCATAGTTGGAATCGTTGGATGCGGCGGATCAAAACGCGGCCATCTTTTCCAACTCGCGCACGCGCTCGGCGATCCGCTGCCGCGTGGCGCGGGTCGTCGATTTGAGGCCGAAACCTTCGCAGCAAAAGCTGGCGGTGGCGCTGCCGTGGATGATGGCCCGGCGCAGGTTCCTCTCCACGTCGCCCTTTTGGCTGGCCAGGTACCCTAGCAGCCCGCCGACAAACGAATCGCCCGCGCCGGTCGGGTCGCAAACGCTGCTCAGCGGATAGGCGGGGGCGATGAAAATCCCCGTTGGCCCGGACAAAATGGATCCGTGCTCGCCCTTTTTGATGATCACGTATTTCGGGCCCAGCTTGTGGATTTTCTTGAGCGCGCGCGGGACGTTGTTGTCGTCCGTCAACTGGCGCGCCTCGCTGTCGTTCAGCACGAAGGCGTCCACCCGTTTGATCAGCCGCAGCAGGTCCGGCAGCGCGATGTTCAGCCAAAGGTCCATCGTGTCCGCCACCACGAATTTCGGGCGGCGAATCTGGTCGAGCACATGCTCCTGCAGCGACGGCGCGATGTTGGCCAGGAGCACGAAGGGCGAATCCTTGTGGGCGTCCGGCAGGTGCGGGGTGAACGTCTCGTACACGCCCAACTCCGTGGCCAGCGTGCGCCGGTTGTTCATGTTCACCTCGTACTCGCCCGACCAATGGAAGGTCTTCCCGTCGGCGACCTGCAGCCCGGTGATGTCGATCCCGTGCTTTTTGTACAGGTTGATGTAGCGTTTCGGAAAATCCTTCCCGACGACGCCGACCATTTTCACCGGCGCGAAAAAGCTCGCGGCCACGGCGGCGTGGCTCGCCGAGCCGCCCAGCAGCCGGGGATTTTCCCGCGTGGGCGTTTTGATTGAATCCAGCGCCGTCGAACCAACAACAAGAACACTCATGTCAACATCTTTGAAATTAAACCGCGCACCGTAAGCGCTTTGCCCCCGGGTGACAAGCTTTCCGAAAGCGCAGTGGAGGGGCGAAACGGCGGCGCTGGCCTCACGGTTTTCCCGCCAATGCGGCCAGCACATCCGATCCAAGGCTGTCCACCGTCTCGCCCGCGTTGGACAGGACAAACACGCCCGCGTCGCCGCCTTCAATGAACGCCAGGTAGCTGGAAAAACCGCCGGTGCCTCCATTGTGCCAGACGACCGTGCGCCCATCCTTTTTTCGGGTCCGGATCCAGTTCATCCCGACGGCCCTGGTTTCGCTTTCCTTGAACAATTCCTGTTGGCTTTGGCGGATGGCGGCCGCGATCGGAGCGCCTTCGGGACGCATCGCCGCGCGGAGGAACTTCAGCATGTCGGCGCCATGGGCCCGGATGCCCCCGGCGGCCGCCAAGTGGTCGGCGAGCGGCCATGGGCTGGCGCGTCGCGCCACCGCCATCGGTCCCAACCGGTGGACGACCGAGTATCCCTGAGCCAGCCGGCTCCGCTCCGCCCCTTCCAGCCGCACCCGCGCGTCCCCCATCCCCAGCGGCTCGAACACCTGCCTCCGCGTGTAAGCCTCGTAATCCATCCCCCGCCGCTGCGCGAGCATCCATCCCAGCAACGAAACGCCGAAATTCGAATACGCCATTTTCTCGCCCGGCTTGCTGTCCAGCTCCAAGGTTTCCAGCGCCTCCACCCACCGCTCGCGCGTGCTGCCCGCATAAGGATCGCCGCCGAACAGAAGGTAATTCGCCTGCGCCCAGGGCCGCCCGCCCCCGGGCAGGCGCGGGAAGCCCGAGGTGTGCGTCGTCAATTGGCGCAGCGTCACCGCGCGGGCCTCGGGCGGCACGGACACCCCCGCAGGCAGCAGTTTTTCAAGGGTGTCCTCCAGCCGCACCTCCCCACCTTCCACCTCGCGCGCCAGGGCGATGCCCGTGAATACTTTGGTGACGGAGCCGATCTCAAACAACGTTTCGGGGCCGACCGGGATTCGCCTCCCGGCGTGGCTGGCGCCAAAGGTGAACAGCTTCTCTTCGTTTCCGGAAATGACCCCCACCACCAAGCCGACCGCTTTTCCGCGCCGCAGGAACGCCTCCGCCTTTTCGTGGACCGCCCTGCCGGTGGCGTCCGCGGGCGGATCGGGGCGCTGCGGCGCGATCCCCACCGTCACGCCCCCCAGCCAAAAGACCAACGCCGCGAGGGCGATGCGGAAAGCGCCCGCAACCCGCGTCATGCCCACTTTCCTGTCGTCCCCAATCACGGGCGGGGGCGCGGGCGAAGGGTCCACCGGCGCGGCGGCGGGGGGAGGGTTCCTGCGGGCCGCCGCTTTCCGCTCGGCCTCGATTTGCCAGGCCGGGGCCACCACGCGCACGAGGCCGGTTCCACCCATCCATAGCCCGAACAAAAGCAGGAAAATCGTGATCATCTCCGTGGAGGCTGCCAGCATCTCAACCACTCGCCCCGGGGATGTCAAGAGCCTGGAACCCCGTGGGAATGCGGGCTATGCCACCGGTGCCGGGCTGCTCGGCGCCACCCGTTTGTGGGGCACCGCGAACGCCAGCAGGGCGACGCCCACATAGCAGCCCCCCAACAGGACCAGTCCGCCAAAATTGCTGCCCGTTTGGTCCTTGATCAGGCCCACAAAATACGGCCCGAAAAACCCGCCGAGGTTGCCCACGGAATTGATCAGCGCGATGCCCCCGGCGGCGGCGGTCCCTTTGAGGAACTGCGTGCTCAGCGCCCAGAACGGAGGCAGGCTCGCCTTGCTGCCCGCGAAGGCCAGGGTCAGCCCCGCGATGGCCAGGAACATGTTCTGCGCGGTGGCCGCCACCACAAACCCGATTGTCGCCCCGACCGCCCCCGCCGCCATGTGCCCCCGTCGCTCCCCGGTCTTGTCAGAATGCCGCCCCATCAAATACATGGCCACGCCCGCCGCCAGATAGGGCACGCTGTTGATCAACCCCACCGCCGCGTCGCCCTGGCCGGTGACCCCTTTGACGATGCTCGGCAGCCACATTTCGTACCCATAGGTGGCGATGTTCCGCAGGAAATAGATCAGGCAAAGGAGCCAAATGACGGGGCTGGTGAAGCACTCTTTGAGGCTGTGCCGCTGCGGTCCGGGCGCGTGCGCCGCGCTTTCGGCCAACCGGCCCGCGATCCATTTTTTCTCGCGGCCGGACAGCCAAGTGGCCTTCTGCGGGCTGTCCGGCAGGACAAACCAAACCACAAATCCCAGCAGCACCGCCGGCAGCGCCTCCAGGAAGAAAAGCCACTGCCACCCCGCCAGCCCGCCAATGCCATTCATCTCCATGATCGCCCCGGACACGGGCGACCCGATCGCCCCCGCCGCGATGGCGCCCATGGCGAACAGCGCGATCATCCGGGCCCGCTCCGCAGGGGGGTACCAATAGGTGATGTAAAGGATCACGCCCGGGAAAAATCCCGCCTCCGCCGCGCCCAACAGAAACCGGAGGACATAAAACGTGGCCACGCCCTGCATGAACATGAACGACATCGAAACCAGGCCCCACACGATCATGATGCGCGCGATCCACACCCGCGCCCCCACGCGCTGCAGGATCAGGTTGCTGGGAATCTCGAACAGGAAATATCCGATGAAGAAAAGCCCGGCGCCCAGCCCGTAAACGGCGCCGAACACCGCCGGATCCACCCCGAGGGCCCCCTGCAATTGCAGCTTCGCGAAGCCGACATTGATCCGGTCGATGTAAGCGATGACGTAACAGGAAAAGAGCAGCGGAATCAGCCGCAGGGTGACGCGGCGCAGCGTCCGCGCCTGCTCCGCCGGGCTCATATCCCCCTGCGCATCCTCCGCCGGGGAAACAGGCGCGGCGGGGGCGTTGTGGCGCATCGGGTCCATGGGGTGGCTGGACTTTGGGGAAAGCGGCCCGCGCATTCAACGACAAACTCCGCCGCTCCGGCCAAGAAAAGGTTTTCTTCGGCCAATCCACGCGGGGCGGGCGGCCCGCCCGTGGGCGATGGATGCTGGAGCAAGTCCGCATTGAACCCAAACGAACTGATATGACCACATCCTCCAAAGCGATTCTGGCCCTCTCCGTCGCCACGTTCGCGCTCAGCTTCACCGATTTCGGCGGCGGCTTCGGCCACGGCATCCTCCGCCCGATTGGCGCCGTCGCGTTTGTCGTCTTTTACATCGTGAACATGCTGGCCAAGGAGATGGCGAACTTTGACGAGGACCAACCCGGCGCCCCGAAGGAGGAACGAAACGCCAACCGCAATTCCGCCGCCTCAGGCCGCCCGCGCAGGCTGGGCACGGCGCACTAATTTGCGGGCCGGGCCGCTCATTTGATTGCCATGGCCGGGCGGGCCGGTCCAGAATGCGCCATTCCGAGCGACGCATGCAATTGAGCGATTTGACATGGCCGGCCGTCCAGGCGCTTTCCCGCGACACCCCGGTGATCTTCCCCGTGGCGGCGCTGGAGCAGCACGGCGGGCATCTCCCCCTGTTCACGGACAGCCTCCTGCTGGGCGAGATCGCCCGCCGCGCCGCGGGGCGCCTGGAGGGCCGCGCGCTCTGGGCGCCGCTGATGTGGCTGGGCAACTCCGACCACCACCTCGATTTCCCCGGCACGCTCTCGGCGGCGCCGCGCACCTATCTCGATCTGCTGGGCGGGTTGGCGGAGAATTTCATCGCGCACGGCTTCCGCCGCCTCATTTTCCTGAACGGCCATGGCGGCAATGATGTGCCCGGCCGGCAGGCGGTGTTCGAGCTGCGCCAGCGCCACCGCGCGCGCGCCGACCTCCTCCTGCTTTTCGCCACCTATTGGCTGCTCGGCCCCGAGCCCTGGAAAACCGAGCCCGCCCTGCGGCAGCGCCAGATGGGCCACGCCTGCGAATGGGAGACGTCCATGATCCTCCGGCTCGCCCCCCACCTGGTTGGCGATGTCGCAAAACTTGAGACTGTCGAATTCGGCAACGCGTTCGAGCCGGCGGCGCGCGGCTGGATCACCAAGGACCGGACCCGGCCCGGGCACATCGGCTCGCCGCAGTTCGCCACCGCCGAAAAGGGCGAGGCCTTGTTCACCGAATTCACCCAGGGCGCCGTGGCGATGATCGAGCGCGCCATCCGCTGGGACGGCCAATCATGGAACGGGTGAGCCAGCCCGCCGCGCGCTCCGCCCACTGGAAATGGTGGGTCTGCGGGCTGCTTCTCTGCGCCTCGGCGATCAACTACATGGATCGCCAAACGCTGGCCAACGCGGCCACGCGGATCACCCGCCAGTTCGCGCTTTCGCAGGAGCAATACGGCAACCTCGAGTTCGGCTTTGGCTGGGCCTTCGCGGCGGGCTCCCTTTTCTTTGGCCTCGTGGTGGACCGCTACTCGGTGCGCAACGTGTATCCGATTGTCCTGATCCTTTGGTCCGCCACCGGCTTCGCCACCGGGCTGGTCAACGGGTATGAGGGCCTGCTCACGCTGCGGACGCTGCTCGGGTTTTTCGAGGGCGGCCATTGGCCCTGCGCGGTCAAGACCACCCGTCTCCTGCTCTCCCCGCAGGACCGTTCCATGGGCAACAGCGTCCTGCAAAGCGGGACATCCATCGGCGCCATCATCACGCCGCTGGTCATGCGCGTGATGCTCACCGACGATCCGTCGAGCTGGCGGTGGCCCTTCCTGGTGGTCGGCGCGGTCGGCGCCATCTGGGTGTTTTTCTGGTTCGCGCTGGTCAAACGCTCGGACCTTGCCCCCGCCGCGGACGCGCCCGCCGAGCCGGGCGAAATCCAGGGCGGCATCTGGCGGGTCATCTTTTCCCGGCGCATGCTCATCATTTGCGCGGTGGTGACGTTGATCAACACCTCCTGGCAGACCATCCGCGCCTGGCTGCCGAAGTTCCTCCAGGAGGCGCGCGGCTATTCCGAGGCCCACGCCCTATATTTTAATTCCCTCTTTTACGTGGCCACGGACGTGGGCGTCTTTGGCGCGGGCGCCCTCACCCTCTGGCTGCTGCACAAGCGCGGCTTCTCCGTCACGCAAAGCCGCCTCGCCGCCTTTGGGGCCTGCGCGCTGCTGAGCGCCGCGTCGGTCTTCCTTCCCGTCCTGCCCCACGGCCCGCTCCTTCTCCTGGCCTTGCTGGTCATGGGCGCGGGCGCGCTCGGCGTCTTCCCGATTTACCATGCCTTCACGCAGGACCTCTCGGCCGGCCGGCAGGGAACGGTCACCGGCGTGGCCAGCGTCGCCGCCTGGGCCCTGGCCCCCCCGGCGCAGAAACTGTTTGGAAGATTCATCGACCGCACCAAGTCTTTTGACGAAGGCCTCCTTCTGGCCGGGCTTTTGCCGCTGGCCGCCTTCGTCCTTTTGTGGCTATTCTGGAAGGACCCAGAAAAATCATGAATCAATCCCGCCGCCATTTCATCGGTTCCGCCGCCAGCGCCGCGCTGGCCCTCGGCGTTTTTCCGCATGTCCGCGCCGCCGACAAGACTTCCCGCCGCAATCGCGTCGCCATCCTGATCACCGAAGTCCGAAAAATGTCCCATGGCCAGCACTTTCTCGACCGGATGCTGGGCGGCTACGGCTGGGCCGGCCAGCACCATTACCCGGACGTCGACATCGCCGGCATTTATGTCGACCAATTCCCGGAGAAAGACCTCGCCCGCGAGCGCGAGCGCCGCTTTGAGGTCCCCATCTATCCCAGCATCGAGGAGACGCTGGCACTCGGCGGCTCGGGCCTCAAGGTCGACGGCGTCGTCATCATCGCGGAGCACGGCAAATACCCGCGCAACGAGAAAGGCCAGACGCTCTACCCCCGCTATTCGTTCTTCAAGAAAACGACGGATGTCTTCGCCGCCGCCGGGCGGTCCGTGCCCATTTTCAACGACAAGCACCTTTCCACCGACTGGAAGGAATGCG
Organism: uncultured Verrucomicrobiota bacterium; assembly: GCA_964611245.1. Lineage (GTDB taxonomy): Bacteria > Verrucomicrobiota > Verrucomicrobiia > Limisphaerales > SXQI01 > CAZSXX01. The sequence goes on from CAZSXX010000121.1 coordinate 8,740, forward strand.
TCGAGATGGTGGAACTTTCCCGTCGGCTCGATTTTCCATTCCTCGCCGGCTCCTCCCTGCCGGTCACCTGGCGCATGCCGTCGATTGACCTGCCGTTCAATTCACGCCTCGCCGCCAGCGTTTGCGTTTGTTATGGCGGGGTTGACTCCTACGATTTTCACGGGCTGGAGACGGCGCAATGCATGTCCGAACGCCGCGCCGGCGGCGAGTCCGGCATCAAGTCGGTCCACGCCCTGCGCGGCGGGGCGCTCTGGGCGCGTTTGGAAAGCGACGACGCCATCCTGCGCCTGTTCCTGGCCGCGCTCGCGCGCAGTGAGACGCGCCGCGCGCCCCCGGGCTACACCACCGCCCCGGCCACGCTGGCCCTGGCCAAAAAAATGGCGGGCGATCCCATCGGCTATTTCTTCGAGCACACGGACGGCCTCCGCACCGCGATGTTCCTCATGAACGGCCTGGTCTCGGATTTCACCTACGCGGGCCTGCACCGCGCCACCGGCAAGATCACCTCCTGCATCATGTACCTCCCGATGCCCTCCGCGCAGGCGACCACCGCCAATTTTTTCAACCCGCTCATCCACCACATCGAGCGGACGGTCATCCGCAACCGCGCGCCCTACCCGGTGGAGCGCACGTTGCTGACCTCCGGCATGACGCTGTTTGGCGTTGAATCGCTCTTCCAAGGGCAAAAACTATTGGCCACGCCCGAGCTGGCGGTCCCGTACCGAACCAACGCCGATTCCCATTTCTGGAGAGCATGAAAATCACGTTCCTCATCGAAAACTTCACCCTCGGCTCTCCGGGCCAGCAATTGCTCGACCGGTTTCTTTTTGACGGGCGGCACGAAATCCACGCCTGGGGCGGCCAGGGGCGGGACCTGCTCACCCAACGCGTCCAGGATCACCGCCTGCGCCTCGCCGACACCCTGGAGGAGGCCGCAGCCGCAGCGCCGCCCGCCGTCATTGTCGGCGGCCATGCCTTGCAGGAGCGGGCCATGCCGCTCCTCGCCGGCGCCAAGACCTTCGTTTATGGGCCGCTTTCGCCGGCCGCCCACACGCTCGCCCGCCAGCGGGGAATCCGCGCCTGTTCCGGCACGGTTGGCGCCACGCTCCTGCAATTGCCCGCCATGAACATCCCGAGTGGCGTCCGCCTCAGCAAAACGCTCGTCGTCACCCATGGCTCCAGCCCGGAGGCGGAGGCGATCGGCTTGGACGCATTGCTGGCCCTGAATGGGGAAACGAAGGCGGAGCGTATTTCCCACCGGACCGGCCCTGAGATTTGGGACGCGGTGGACCGCACCCTCCTCGACGCCGCGCTGTCGCGCTCCGACAAGGTCCAGGGAAACACGGAGCTGGATGGTCGCACCGAGGATTTGTCCACCCCCGATTTGGTCGAGGCCATGGCGGTGAACCCGCGCGGATGGTTTCTGGAGCATCGGGGCGGCGCCACCAGCGCCCTCCTCTTCCTGGATGGCGTGATTGCCGACATTGTCGCCGCCGTGGAGACAAAGGACGGGCTGCTGGTCCGCAAGTCAGTCCGGTCCACCCAACTCTTCCAGGCTCCCGCGCCGCAGCAGGAACATTTCAGCCGCCTGACGCCCAAGATTCTTGAGTTTTTGACCACTGGGAAAATGCCATGGTCGGGGGAGCGGTCCGTCCTCCTTTCCAAAATCCTGGAGAGCCGCTCCTGACCCAGACTCAGTCCCGCGCCAACGTGAACAGCCGAGCTGGGGCCGCCTTGAGCAATTGCACTTGGCCGCCCACGAACGCGCCATTCGCGCGCCGCTTGGCCCCTTTGCGCCCCGCCACCCCACGCTCCGTCTCCGCGCTCCGCTCGTTGCCGCCGCTGTGCCGGTAGCACACATTCCCGGGCGCCCCATCCGGATACAGCCCCGCGTCCCACCCGTCCGTGTCCGCGTAAATGATCGTCCCCTCCGGGTCCTGCACGTCGCCCGCGCGCACTTTGAGTGTCCCGGAGCCGATGTGCAAATTCTGAGCGTAAGCGAGGTAGCCCAGGAAGCCTCCGACCCGCGTGCCGCTGCCGGACGCGTTTTTCTGGAAGCTCGACGGGCAGACAAAGATGCCCCGGCCCGCCTCCGTCACCTTGCGCCCGACGTACGGCTGAAGCTGGGTGTACCAAAGGGGCGGCGGCCAGGTGGTGGGGAAAAACTGGTTGTCCTGCTCATACATGATCGCCGCCATCACCAACTGCCGCGCGTTGCTCGCGCACTGCGTGGTCTTCCCCTTGTCCTTGGCCCGCGCGATGCCCGGGATCAACAGGGACGCAAGGATGGCGATGATCGCAATGACGACCAGCAGTTCGATGAGCGTGAAGCCGGTGACGGACCGGGATGGCTGGCGCAATCGCATAACCATCATGGACGATAACCGCCTTCAGCCGAAAAAGCGACCTTTTCCCGCGCGCCCGGGAATGGTTTTTCTCCGCACAGGCGGCGCCGAATCCGTCAGGATTTCGCCTGCGGAAAAATCTGGTAAAGAATCAGGTAGATCACCACGCCCGTGACGGAAACATACAGCCAGATGGGCAGCGTCCACCGCGCGATCGCTTTGTGGCGGTCAAACCGCTCCTTGAACGCCCGGAAAAACGTCACAAAAATCATCGGCACGATGGCCACGGCAAGGATCGTGTGCGTGAGGAGGATGCTCAGGTAGATC
>CAZSXX010000122.1:0-11395 GCA_964611245.1 uncultured Verrucomicrobiota bacterium
GTCCAGCCGGTCGTACGTCAGCAGCGACGCCAGGATCAAGATGGAGGACGCCAGCAAAACCAGCCCAACGACATCGCTCAACCCCCGTGATCCCGGCGTTTCCACAGCAGACTTCCGACCCATCACCGCAGCCTAAGCCAAGGCCCCGCTTTGACAACGCAGAAGTGGCCAAGCGCGAGTTCTTGTTTTGCCAGCCCGCCTTTGGTTAGATCGCGCACCATGAATGGCGGGCACCTTGACAGGCTTCTGGCGGCGGCGGTGGACGGGCGCGCCTCCGACCTCCATTTGATCGCAGGGGTGCCGGCCGCCTTCCGCATCAACGGCGACATCATTTTCCAGGACGAGGACGCCCTGACCACCGGCGAAATCGCCGACATGGCTTACAGCCTCCTTTCCGCCGAACAGCGCGAACAGTTCGACCGCGAATGGGAAATCTGCGTCTCCATCCCCCACAACGTCGCCGGTCGCATTCGCGCCACCCTCTACCGGCGCAACAGCCACCCCGAATTGAGCATCCGTTTCTGCGGGCATCGCATTCCCTCCCGCGAAGAGCTGGGCCTCCCCCACAAAATCGACGAGATGGCCCGCCGCCCCAATGGCCTGGTCCTCATCACCGGCCCCACCGGCGCCGGCAAGACGACCACGCTCAATTACATGATCGATCTGATCAACAGCGAGCGCCGCTGCAAAATCGTCACCGTCGAGGACCCAATCGAATTCGTCCACCGCAACAAAAAGGCCATTGTCGTGCAGCAGGAAGTGCTCACCGACACCAAAAGCTACAACCGCGCCCTCATCCATGTCCTCCGCCAGGATCCCGACGTGATCGTCGTCGGCGAGATGCGCGACCACGAGGCGATCGCCGCCGCGCTCACCGCCGCCGAAACCGGCCACCTCGTCCTCGCGACGCTCCATTCCCCCAACGTCTCCCATGCGTTCGAACGCATCACCGGCGTCTTCGAAGGCAGCGCCCAGCGCCAGATCATCATGCAGCTCGCCAATTCCCTCCAGGGCATCATCGCGCAGGATTTGCTGCCTTGCGCCGACCGCTCCAGCCGCGTCCTCGCGTTCGAGCTCCTCACCGCCAACAACGCCGTCCGCAACCTGATCCGCGAAAACAACAAGCACATGCTCGAAACCGCCATGCAAACCGGCGGCAAGGACGGCATGCTCCTCATGGACGCCTGCATCTACGATCTCTACTGCCGCGCCCTGATCACCTACGACACCGCGCTCTCCCGCGCCCGCCACCCCGACCGCATGGCCAAGCGGGCCAATTGAGCGCCAAGGCCCCTCAGAAACCCTTCCGCCCAGTCCGCCATCCTGCGTTGGCGGATTGACAAAGACGGTATTTTCGAGTATTTCTGTCTTAACAGAAAGTTAAGATATGAAAACCACTGTCACCGTCGACGATCGGGAGCGTGTCCTCCCACGCCCGGCCGCCGGAAATCGGCGTGCCGCCGCCTACGTCCGCCTCTTCGCGGGGGGCGTCCTCGACGATGAAAACGAAGCCTCCACAACCGGCTGGCTGCTCTTTGATGCGGATTGCTCAATCTGCTCGGGGTTCGCGCGGAAGGCGCGGACGGCGCTCGGCGCGAGGGGGGTCCAAGTGATTCCGCTGCAGACGCCCTGGGTGGAGGAATTCTTGGCCGCCCGCAGGGAGCCCCTGCTCAAGGAAATTCGTTTCCTGGAGCCGGGTGGGCGCCTTCGCGGCGGAGCGGACGCCCTCCTGGCGGCGGCGGATCGGGTTTGGTGGTCGCGCCCCGCCGCATGGCTCGGGCGCCTGCCGGCCATGCGGCCCGCGATGGCATGGCTTTACGCGCACGTGGCCGGGCGCCGCCACTGCGTCGCGCGCTTTCCGAGGGGCGCGCACAAGGCCGGGGCATGAAACGGATGGTCATCGCGGGCGGCTCCGGCTTTTTGGGCCGGCGGCTGGCGGACCACTTCACGGCCTCAGGCTGGGATGTTGCTGTCCTGACCCGCGCCCCCGGCGGCCAAACGCCTGGCGCCCGCGAATGCCACTGGGACGGCTCCACCGTCGCCGGGTGGCAGGCGGAATTGGACGGCGCGGACGCAATCATCAACCTTGCGGGCAAATCAGTGAATTGCCGGTACAATGAAGCGAATCGTCGGGAAATCCTCGACTCTCGGGTGAATCCCACGCGGGCGATCGGCGAAGCCATCGCAGCCTGCTCGAAACCGCCGCACGTGTGGCTCAACGCAAGCACGGCGACCATCTACAAACACACGCTGGGCGACGCGCATGATGAATCCGGGCCCATCGCCGGGACGCCGGAAGTGAACGATGAATTCTCTGTGGAGGTCGCGCAACGCTGGGAGACGGCGCTGGAAAAAGCGGTTGCCCCGCGGACGCGCAAAGTCGCCCTGCGCGCCTCCATGGTCCTCGGCTTGGGCAGCAACAGCGTGTTCCCCACCTTGCGTCGTTTGACCAAACTCGGGCTGGGCGGGCGGATGGGAAGCGGGCGGCAGTCTGTCTCGTGGATTCACGAACGCGATTTCTGCCGTGCGGTCGATTGGATCCTCGGGCATCCAACGTTGTCCGGCCCGGTCAACGTGGCCGCGCCAAACCCAGTCTCGAACGCGGAATTGATGCGGCGTTTTCGGGAAGCCTTCTCCGTCCCGGTCGGCCTCCCCGCCACGCGCTGGATGCTGGAAATCGGCGCCTGGGCGCTGGGCACGGAAACCGAATTGATGCTAAAAAGCCGCCGGGTGGTTCCCCGGCGGCTTCTCGAATCAGGATTCGTTTTTGAATTTAACTTCCTGGAGGACGCGTTGCGTCAACTCAAAGGTTCAAGCCAACGCCAACAGTGAAGCGCCAAGCCCCATTGTTGATCGTTTCGCCGCGGAACGGCATGGAATACTCCGCCATCCCGAAGACGAACGCCTTCTGCTGGAGGTAATACTTGAGGCCGACTTCCGGACCAAAATCCCAGGAGTCCACATTTCCTTTGCTGCCGTAGGAATAGCCAAAGTTCGCGCCGATGAACGGAACGAGCTTGTCCATGTGGAAGTTGTAATCCACCGCGGCATGCGTGGAGCCAATCCATCCGGCCCGGCTGCCGAAGCCCAGCATCTGCCGCCCGCCAACCTCAACGTTGTCGTTCAGGAAATAGCTCAGGCCCAAATTGCCCGCGAATTGGCCAGCTTGGCCGCTCCGGGCGCTTCCTTTGAAGTCGTTTTGCGCCGTGCCGGTGCCGCCCAAGGTGAGCGCCCAATCCTGCGCGGCCGGTTGTGCATTGGCCGCGAATGGCAGCGAAAGGGCCGCCAAACTCAAGACTTTCAGTTTTGACATCATAATCGTTATTCCTCCGTCCAGGCGGCGGCGCGGGTTTATTCTCCGAGACGCCGCCTGTTGACGCTGAACGCTCCCTTGAACCGCCGAAATTGTCACTAAGAAAACTCTCTCAATGATAAACCCGGGTTTTCCCGATGGCGGCGCATCTTGGCATTTTGCGCTGCCAGCCCTCCCCGGGCAGGGTATGCTCCCGCGTGCAGTCGAAACGCGCAGTGTTTATTGGTGGGGGAGCGGCCGGATTCTTTGCGGCGATCGCCTGCGGCCAGAAGGCGGGCGGCATGACGCCGCTCATTCTCGAGAAAGGGCCCCAGTTCCTCCAAAAAGTGCGGATTTCCGGCGGCGGCCGCTGCAACGTCACCCACGGCAATTTCGACGCCCGCGATTTTGCCCGGCGCTACCCCCGCGGCGAGCGGGAGCTGATCGGCCTCTTCCAACGTTTCCAAGCGCGCGACACCGTCGCTTGGTTTGAGGATCGCGGAGTGAAGCTGAAGGTCGAAGCGGATGGCCGGATGTTCCCGGTCACCAACTCGTCTCAATCCATCATCGACTGCCTCTTGGAGGCCGCGCGCCAGGCCGGGTGCGAACTCCGGGCCGGCTGCGGCGCCGAGGAAATCTCCAAAAAAGGGGATGGCTTCACGGTCCGGACCAGCGGCGAAGCGATCGAATGCGGCGCGGTGCTGATCGCCACCGGCGGCTCCCGCACCGCCTCCATGGGCGCCCTGGCCACCCGCCTCGGGCACACGCTGGTGGACCCGGTCCCGTCCCTCTTCACCCTCCAGGTCGAAGCCCCATGGCTTCGGGAACTCGCCGGCGTCTCGGTGGACGATGCCCAAATCTCCGCCCCCGCCGCGGCCTTGAAAGAACGTGGCCCTCTCCTGATCACCCACTGGGGCTTGAGCGGACCCGCGACCCTCCGCCTGTCAGCCTGGGGCGCCCGCCCACTGCACGGCCTTGACTACAAGTTCACCGCGGTCGTGAATTGGCTGCCGGCCCTGAGCGAGGACGCCCTGCGCGCCGAACTCCTTCGACGCGCCACCCAGCAGCCGGCCAAACGCGTCGTGAACTCCCCCATCTCCCCCCTTCCCGGCCGCCTCTGGGAGGAGTTGGTCACTGTCGAAGCGCAGGTCCCCCGGGAACGTCGATGGTCCGAACTCGGCCGGGCGGGCGTCCACTCCCTCCTCCAAGCCTTGCGGAACTCCGAATTCCAAGTGTCTGGCAAAAGCCTCAACAAGGACGAATTCGTCACCTGCGGTGGGGTCAAATTGGGCGAGGTCAATTTCAAGACCATGGAAAGCCGCATTTGTCCCGGCCTCTACTTCGCCGGTGAAGCGCTGGACATCGATGGCATCACTGGCGGCTACAATTTCCAAGCCGCTTGGACCACCGGCTGGGTGGCTGGAAACGCCATGGCGGAACGCCTCGCCTGAAGCCATTCTTGCCGCATGATCGAGATTCGAACGGCCACCCGGGCGGACGCCCCCTTGCTCTGCGAATTCATCCACGAGCTGGCCGCGTATGAAAACTTGGCCCATGAATGTTTCGCCACGCCGGAACAGCTCGACCGGACTCTCTTTGGAGCCAAGCCGGCCGCCGAGGCCCTTGTGGCGTTCGTGCAAGGCTCCCCGGCTGGCTTTGCCCTCTTTTTCCATAATTACTCGACCTTCCTCGCCAAGCCCGGGCTCTACCTGGAAGATCTGTTCGTGAAGCCGGAGCTGCGCCGACGGGGCGTGGGCGCGGCGCTGTTTCGCCGCCTCGCCTCCCTGGCCATCGAGCGCGGCTGCGGCCGGTTCGAGTGGGCCGCGCTCGACTGGAACCAGCCCGCCATCGCTTTTTATCGACAAATGGGCGCCCGCGCGATGTCCGAGTGGACCACCTTTCGCTTGGAAGGCCCGGCGCTGGCGCGGATTAGCGGCCGTGGTATCGAACCGAACTCCCTTTAGGGCAGCCTTTTCTCGCCGATGACAGGCCTGCAAGATGCGCAAAAACATAATTCTGGCCTGTTGGTGTGTTTCCAGCCTCGCCTCCCAACTCGCCCATGGCCAAATCCTGATCGTTGATGTCACCAACCCGGCGGCGGTCACCTTCACCGGCACAGGCGCCTTCGCCTCCGCCAACGCCAGCTCAGGAACAGTGACATTCCCCATCTGGCTGGCCGGTTTCTACACCGTCGCGCAGGACCAAACCACAATGACCGCGACTTCGACGACCCTCGAGACGACCGGGGCGGGCCACACGCTCGGTTGGGCGGCGACTCGAGCCATCCCCGGATACACCTCCCTCGTGCTCCGCCAAGGCCCGCCATCCGCGGAAAATTTTAGCGTCTCCAGCCCCGCCTTCACCGGCATGGCCACCTTCGACCTTTCCTCCGTCGCGGCCGGCTTGCCCAGCGCGGGGTCCTCCGGAAACGTGCTTTCCTATAATAATTCCGTGACCACCGTCGTCGGGACCTATTCCGTCACCGGTGTTCCGGAGCCCTCTGTCTATGGCTTAACGGGTGGATTGGCCTGCCTCGGATTCGCACTTTTGCGCCGCCACCGGAAGCAATCCGCAAGGTAACCATTATAAACGTCCTCTCGGCCTCATCGGATGGCGCCGATCAGATTGTGGAGTCAATCGAGAACAGGCTTATGCGCAAAAACTTGTTTTTGGCCTGTTGCTGCTGGCTATGCTTGGGGGCCATAACCTCCCTCGGTCAAATCCTGATCGTGGATGTGACCAACGTGTCGGCGGTGAAATTCATCGGCACCGGCGCGATCGCCAGCGCCAATTCCGATTCTGGACCCGTCTCCTTTCCTGCATGGACGGCCGCCGTCTTCGGGTTGAACAAGCCCTCTGTCTCCCTGAACGCGATTTCGAGCACGCTTCAAACCGCTGCGGGGCACACGCTCAACTCAGCCCTGATCCAATTCTCCCCTGGCCTGTCATCGCTGACCCTCCGCCAAGGCATTCAATCGGTGGGGAATTTCAGCATCACCAGCCCCGGTTTGTTGGGCATGGCGATTTTCGACTTCTCCGGAATCATTGGGGGCCTTCCAGGCGTTGGTTCCATTGGGAACATCTTCTCCCATAATAATTCCACCCCAACCTTCGTGGGAACCTACGCCGTGACCTCCGTTCCGGAGCCCTCGGCCTGCGGGTTCGCGGGTGGCGCAATCGGCCTGGGGTTTGCCGCCTGGAAAAAAATGCGCGCCCAAACGCGGGCCGGGAACCTCCCGCTCCCGCCCTCCCGCTGATTCTCGTTTCAGAATCGTTGCTCGCCGACCCATCGAAAATGCGCTAAAGTTGCCCACTTTTAGGTATGAAGGCCGGGGCGAACGCGCGTTTTATCAATCGGGAATTAAGCTGGCTGGAGTTCAATCAGCGGGTGCTGAATGAGGCTTTGGACTCCGGCAACCCCCTCTTGGAGCGGGTCAAATTCTTCTGCATCGTCAGCTCAAACCTCGACGAGTTTTTCGAGGTGCGCGTGGCGGGAATCAAGCAGCAGATTGAAAGCGATGTCGTCGCCCGCAGCATCGACGGCCTGACGGCCACCGAGGTTTTCCGGGCGGTCAACGCCCGCGTGCGCAAGATGGTCGACACCCAATATCGTTGCTGGCGGGAGGACCTCCAGCCCGCCCTCGCCCGGCACGGCATCAAGTTCCTGGACGTCGCGAAATTGTCCGCGCTGGACCGGGCCTGGATCGAAAAATACTACCACGCCCAGGTCCGCCCCGTCCTCACGCCCCTGGCCATCGACCCCGCCCACCCTTTTCCCCAGCTCCTGAACAAATCGCTGAACATGATGGTCCAGCTCGAAATGACCCGCGACGGCGAGACCCTCAAGCACCTCGCCGTCGTGCAAGTCCCCCGCGTCCTCCCCCGCTTGGTCCGCCTCCCCCGCGAAAATTCCGCCCAGGAATACGTGTTCCTCGGCCACAGCATCGGCCACTTCCTGGCCGACATCTTTCCTGGAACCTCGATCTTGGGTTACTGGCATTTTCGCGTGACCCGCAACAGTGAACTTTATATTGACGAAGAAGAAGTCGGCAATCTCCTCAAAGCGGTCGAGAACGAATTGCACAATCGAAGAAAAGGCGATGCCGTCCGGCTGGAGGTGGAAATCGAAACACCCACTTCCATTCGCGAGACTCTTCTGGCCCACCTGCGGTTGAACGATGATGACCTCTTCATCATCGACGGCCCGCTGAACCCCACCCGGCTCATGGCCGTTTATGAAGGGGATCACTCCCCGGAGTTGCGCGATCCGCCCTTCGTCGCGCCGGTGGCCCCCGCGTTCCGCGATCAAACGGACCTGTTTGCGGTGATCCGGGACCGGGACGTCCTCCTGCACCATCCCTACGAAAATTTCAATGCCGTGGTGGAATTCCTGAAGCAGGCCGCCGAGGATCCAAAAGTGTTGGCGATCAAACAGACGCTGTACCGCACCGGCGGCGATCCCCGCATCGTTGGGGCGCTGATGGCGGCCGTGCGGAACGGCAAACAAGTCACGGCCGTCGTGGAGCTGAGGGCGCGTTTCGACGAGGCCAACAATATTTTGTGGGCCGGCAAGCTCGAGGAGGCGGGTGTCCACGTGGTCTGGGGTTTGGTGGGCTACAAAATCCACTCGAAGGTCACCTTGGTTGTTCGGCGCGACGACGATGCCATCCGCCGCTACGTCCATCTTGGCACCGGCAACTACAACCCCACGACCGCGCGCCTTTACACGGACATTGGCCTTTTGAGCTCACGCCCGGACTTGGGCGAGGATGCGACGAACCTGTTCAACCTCCTGACAGGCATTTGCCAATTCCAAGGCACCCGCAAAATCCTCGTCGCGCCCTTCGAATTGCACGCGCGGATGTTGGGCCTCATTCAACGCGAGACCGCCAACGCCAAGATAAATGTGCCCGCGCGGATCATCGCCAAGATGAATTCATTGGTGGATCCGGAAATAATCAACGCGCTCTATGAGGCGTCCCGCGCCGGAGTCAAGGTCGAGCTGGTCGTCCGTGGAATTTGCTGCCTGCGCCCGGGCGTGAAAGGCCTGAGCGAAAACATCACCGTCCGGAGCGTCATCGACCGCTTCCTCGAGCACAGCCGGATTTTTTACTTCGAAAATGGCTGCATGCCCGAGGTTTTCGTCGGCAGCGCCGACTGGATGCCCCGCAATTTCTTCAAACGGATCGAGGTCGTGTTTCCAATTGAGGACGGCGCCCTGCGCGACCGGATCATCGGCGAAATCTTGGCCGTGACCTTGGCGGACAACGCGCGCGCGTCATTCCTGCAACCGGACGGGACCTACCAGCCCGCTCCGACAGCGCGCAACACCCCACTGCGGCGCAGCCAGACGGAGTTCATGGAACTGGCCCTTGGCCGAAGGAGTGGAGTCCGCAAGCGGCCGAAAAAAAGGCCCTTTCCAGAGGTGAAGCTGCGGCGAAATCCAACCACCTGAGCCCGGCGCGGCTCCTTCGCCCAAGGCCTCGCGGTGGCCAAGATTGCGCTTTCTTTCCGGGATGCATTGCCGCAAAAATCACCGTTCCGCTGGGCCGTTTGGCCGCGGTTTGAAGAAATGAAACGCACGCATCATTGCAACGAATTGCGCCCCGCGCACATCGGCCAGTCCGTCACCCTCGCGGGGTGGGTCCACTCCCGCCGCGACCTCGGTGGCCTGATTTTCATCGACGTCCGCGACCGCGAGGGCCGCACGCAGACCGTCCTCGACCCCTCCGATCTGCCCAAGGACCTCTTCGAGCGCGCGTCCGGCCTCCACCATGAATCGGTCATTGAGGTGACGGGCAAGGTGCGCCAGCGTCCGCAGGGGACCAACAACGCCAAAATCCCCACCGGCGAAGTGGAAGTCATGGTCACGGGCCTCGAAATCCTGAACCAAGCCGAGCCCCTCCCCTTCCAGGTGGACGACCCCGAGGCGGCCAGCAAGGTCAATGAGGAATTGCGCCTCAAGCACCGCTATCTCGACCTCCGCCGCCCCGAGATGGCCCGCAACCTCCGCCTCCGCAGCAAAGTCGCCACCGCCGCCCGCGTCTTCCTCGACGAGCAGGGCTTCCTCGAGGTCGAAACGCCGCTGCTCTTCAAGTCCACCCCCGAAGGCGCCCGCGAATTCCTCGTCCCCAGCCGGATTCACCCAGGCCAGTTTTACGCCCTCCCCCAATCCCCCCAGCAGTTCAAGCAGATCCTCATGGTCGCCGGCGTCGAGCGTTATTTTCAGCTCGCCAAATGCTTCCGCGACGAAGACCTCCGCGCCGACCGCCAGCCCGAGTTCACCCAGGTGGACCTCGAAATGTCCTTCATCGACCGCGAGGACATTTACGCGTTGATCGAAGGCCTGCTGCGGCGCGTTTGGAAAACCGCCCTCGGCGTGGACATCCCAACCCCCTTCCCTCGCCTCTCTTTTTTCGACGCGCTGAACCGCTTCGGCATCGACAAGCCCGACACCCGTTTCGCGATGGAGATCGTGGACTTCACCGGGGAGTTCCGCGCCAGCAGCTTCAAAGTGTTCAGCGGCGCGGTCGCCGCCGGCGGCGTCGTCAAGGCGATCAACGCCAAGGGAATGGCCGGCGCGACCCAGGGCCAGATCGAAACCATGACCGAATACGCCAAGAGCTTCGGCGCGAAAGGCCTCGCGTTCATCAAGGTCGAAGGCGGCGAGTGGAAATCACCCATCGTGAAATTCTTCAGCGAGGCCGAGAAAGCCGCGCTCACAACCAAGCTCAAGATTGAGGAAGGCGATTTGATTTTGTTTGCCGCTGATCGATGGCTCAACGCCTGCGAAATCCTGGGCAAGATACGGCTTTACTGCGCCGACATTTTGAAAGGGCAGGCGAAGCTGACGATTCCCGCCGACCGCTTTGAATTCCTGTGGGTCGTGGATTTTCCATTGATGAGTTTCGACAAGGAACAGAACCGGTGGTATTCGAGCCATCACCCGTTCACGGCCCCGGTGGCCGAGGACGTCCCGTTCCTCAAGACGGATCCGAAAAAAGTCCGCGGCCAGCACTACGATATTGTCGTCAATGGTGTCGAACTGGGCGGGGGCTCAATTCGTATCCACCAACCGGATGTGCAGAAGACCGTGTTCGAGGAAGTGCTGCAAATCCCCCCGGAAACGGTCAAGGCGCGCTTCGGCTACATGCTCGAGGCTTTCAAATACGGCGCGCCGCCGCACGGAGGCATCGCCCTCGGTTTCGACCGGCTCAATGCGATTCTTTGCAACACGCCCAGCATCCGCGACGTCATTGCGTTTCCCAAGACAGCCAAGGGCGTAGATTTGATGACCGAAGCGCCCGGCAAAGCCGAACCCAAGCAACTCCGGGAGCTTTATCTCGAGTTGAAGTTGCCGAAGAAGGACTGAGCCTTCGTCCTTCGTTACGGTGAGACGGTGAACGTGCCGGTCTGCGTTCCAAACGCGCCGATGGCCGTGGCGCTGTAGGTGCCGCTATCGGCGGAGGTGAAGGTCAAGGTGACCCGTTCGTTGATAAAAGCGGAAAACTGATCCGCCAGCGTCAACACACCCGTGTTGGGACCGGTCTTCTGGTAGACATAGAACCCACTCGCATCCTCTGCATCCCCGCTGATATGGAGGATATCGAACGTGTTGAACTCCGAAGCCAGGAACTCGAACGAACCGTTTGAGGCAAGCACACCGGAGCCCGTGGAGATGTTTGCAGTGACGGAGGCGTTGGCCATATTCGTGGGAGCGAAGCCGGTTGGGCTCGGGGTATAAATGCTGCCGGACATGGTGCCGGTAAGATGACAGGTGTCGAAGTCGGCGTCTCCCACCAGATTCATCTGCAACGTGTTGCCCATCACGGAACCGGTGAAATTTGTACCGGTGTAAGATTGCCCGGAACTGCTTAAGATTTCAAAGGAGCCTTTGATCTGCCTGGCGGCATTGACCGTGCAATTGAAGAAATTCACCTGCGCGTAGCCGTCAGTCGTCGTGGCAATCATGAGTCCGTCGCCATCGAAACTATTTCCATCCTGGTTCAATTGCACGTCGCCGACGAAAGAGAGGCTTCCGTTGCCTTCGGTGTCAAACGTGCAACCCGACACCGAAAGCGACCCGGTCACTTTGTAGAGGCC
>CAZSXX010000123.1:0-11334 GCA_964611245.1 uncultured Verrucomicrobiota bacterium
AGAGGACGGGGCCTTGGTGTGCATGCATTGAAAGGATTGATGGAGCCACCTGTTTTATCAATTAACACTTGCGCGGACTTCCGGGTATGCTCCCGCCATGAAGATCGATTCAAACCGCGCGGAGCTTACGGTTTTGCAGGGAGAATTGCGTCGGCTGGAGGGGGATTTGCGGGCGCTGCGGATGAAGGCCTCGCAGCTCGAGTCCAGAATGCTCGATCAGGAGCGCGCGGAGGAGGCGCCGCCCATCATTGAGGCGGAGCCCGATGAGCCAGTCATCATCGCGGCCCCGGTCGCGGAGCCGCATTTTCAGCCCGTGCCCGCGGCGGGCGCGCCGCCGGTGATCGAGCGGCCGGTCTTCGAGCCCGCGCCAGCCCCTTCGCCCGCGCCCGCGTGGGCCGCCTCGTTACCAAAGGATAAGGAAGGAAAGGCGAACTCTTTTGAGATGCGTTTGGGGACGTATTGGTTTGTGCGGGTGGGGATCGTGATGGTGCTGACCGCGATGGTGTTTCTCGGCAACTATGCCTACCACCATTATGTGGGGCTGCTGGGGCCGTGGGGAAAGGTCGCGTTGATGTTTTGCGGGAGTTTTGGGCTGATCGGGGCCGGGGTCTGGCTGCCCCGGCGCCAGCCGCAACTGAACAATTACAGCCAAGTGCTTTTCGGGGGTGGGCTGGCCGGGGTCTATTTCACGACCTATGCGGCCCATCATTTTCCGAACCTCCGGATCATCGACAGCGCATTGGTGGACGGCGCGCTGCTGCTGGGGTGGACTGGGTTTGTCGCGTGGCTGGCGGACCGGAAAAAATCGGAGCTGTTGGCGGTGTTCGCGATCGGCCTGGCTTACTACACCTCGCTGGTGACGAATGTGGGCAACTTCACGCTGCTGGCCAATTTGACGCTGGCGGGAGCGGCGGTGTTTTTCCTGGCCCGGAACCGCTGGGTACAACTGAGCTTTTTGAGCGTGGCGGCCAGCTATGGCACTTACTTTTACTGGCGGCATTTGGGCGGGACGGGAATGGTGAACGAGACGGTCGGGCGGCTGGCGGTGGTTGGATATTGGTTGATCTTCACGGCGGGGGTGTTCCTGGCCCGCCACCCGGAATTTGTCGGGATTCGACGGGCCCGATTTCTGACGTTCAACAATGGGGCCGCGTTCGCGCTTTTGACCGCGTCGTTCCTGCAGTTGAGCCAAGGGGAGTTTTGGAAACTGGCGATGGCGGCCGGGGCTGCCCTTTTGGGGCTCGCAGCCTTGGCCCGCAAGTTATTGGAGGGAGACGAGCTGCCCCGGCGGGCGTATTTCGCGCAGGGCCTGCTGCTGGCCACACTGGGGCTCATGACAAAGTTGACCGGGCCCACCCTTGCGACCGTGCTGGCGATCGAGAGCGTTTGCCTCCTTATTTTTTCGACGCAGTGGAGGAGCTCCCTGATGCGAAACGCGGCGATGGTGGTGGGGACGCTCTCAGTATTTTGGATGTTCGGCTCGATTCTGGATGGGGCGCCCGGCACGTGGTGGAAGGCGGTTGGGGTTTTGGTCCCGCTGCTCTTCAACGCGCAGTGGGCATCGCGCCAGGAGGGATCCGTGGGGGCCGACGGGAATTCGATGCGGCTGGAACCCGCCTACTATGCAGCAGCGGGCCTGACGACCTGGATTGCGGCTGTTTCGAATCTTGGAAGCCACGGGGAGGTGGGCCCGGTGCTCGCGCTCACGACCCTTGCGCTGACGGCGAGCCATTATTGGTTGAAGTCGCGGGAAATCACGCTGCTGGGGCAGGCGGCGCTGGGGGTGGCGCAACTGCACACGCTGGGGCGGCTGTTTGAAACGCCGTTGATTTCCGCGTGGAGCATTGGGTGCGTGATCGCGGTTTCCGTGGCCCTGGCGGTGTGGTGGAAACGCCAGCAGGCGTTGACCCTGGATGGAAACGTCCGACTGGCGCTCCAGATCCTGGCCGCATTTGCCGCCGCCGGGATGGTGTATGTATGGCTGCCGCGGGAACTGGCGCCCGACCGCTGGATTCTGGCCAGCGTGGGGGTGGCCCTGGCTTGGACCGCAGGCGGCGCGGCGGCAAGAAGCGGCCCCCTGGCGGCGGCGGGACAGGTGTTCATTGTCGGCGGCGCGCTGATGACTTTGCCGCGGCTGTTTGGGCAGAATCCACCGCCAGTCCACTGCGTGATCGCGCTGATCCTGGGATTCATCGCGCTCGCCAGCGCCGCCCGATTCGCGAGGGTGCCGGAGTCGGGCCGGGACGCGGTCCGCGTGATGTCGAACCTTTACCATTGGGCCGCCGCGATCCTCGCGTTGGCTTCCGTGATGGCGTATGTGGAGCCGCCGTTCCGGTTCCTTGCGCTCACGTTGCTGTTTTCGGCCTCGCTCATCGCCGCGATGCGGGGAGCGGACCTTGCGTTTGCGCCCGGAGTGATGTTGGCGGGGGCCGGTGTTGGCTATTGGGCGGCATTCGAACCCGGACCGGGCGCGGGCGCGGCCAATTTCGTGGCCATCCTCGCGCTGGGAGCCAGCCAATTCGGCTCGCGCAAGCTTTCGGCCCGGCTGCCGCTGCCGGAAACCGGGCATCAAGTTTGGATCAGCCTGGTTGGGCTCTCGCTCTGGCTATTCGTCTCGCGGTGGGTGATCGCCCATTCCGCGGGGGCGGATTTTTACCTGACGGCAAGCTGGGCCGCGCTGGCCCTGATCCTGATCGCGGCGGGCTTCGCATTGCGGGAACGGCCTTACCGCTGGGTGGCGCTGGTGGTCCTAGGAAGCGCGGCGACGCGGGTGATGGTGCTGGATGTCTGGAAGCTCCAGACGATCTACCGGATCCTGAGCTTTTTTGCCTTGGGGGTCGCGCTGCTGGCGCTGGGGTATTTTTACACGCGGTTCCAGGACCGGATATCCAAGTGGCTTTGATCAATCGTCGCGGCGGAACTCGACTTCGCCGCAATTGAGCCACGAAAAAACGATGCGGTCCTCGCCGAGCACGCGCAGGCGGCCCGGGACAAAGCGGGGGTTGCGGAATTCGCGTTCGGCGACCTGGCCTTCGCCGCAGCCGGTTTGGACATTGGCGCGCCATGTGATTTCATTGGCGGGCACATAGTCGTCGCCGGTGACCTTGATCGCCTGCGCCTGGTCGCCGTCCTGCACAATGCGGACCACCTCATCATAGTGACCCGGAAAATAACCGACCCACTCGCCCGACAAATTCAATTTCATAACTGCACCGGACAACTTGGACTCCGGAGGGGCGGAGCGCAACGGGGCGGATTCCGTTGCGGCGGGTGGGCGCGCCTGCTATCGATCCCTCGGGAAAAGATTGAGCGCCTCGACATCACCAGCCCCAGGGACAGGATTTCCGGCGGGATCCAAGCATGCGTTTTGGTTCGCGACGTTCAACGCGTTCTCCTTCCAGATCATCCTGAGCAGCCCGATGGTGCTGTACGCAAAGTCGCTGGGGGCGAGCGCGACCGTGCTGGGGATCATCGCGGGGATGATGCCGCTGCTGGTGATATTCCAGATTCCCGCCGCCGCGTATGTGCCGCGGGTGGGTTACAAGCGGTTTGTGTACGCGGGGTGGGGATTGCGGGTGATGATCATTGGCCTGCTGGCGCTGGTGCCGGTGACCCACCAGTTTTTGAACGAAGGGGCGCGGCTGGCGCTGCTGTTGGCGTTGTCATTCCTGTTCAACTTGTCGCGGGGCATCTCCAGTTGCGCGTGGCTTCCGTGGATCACGTCGCTGATTCCGGCCCAAGTGCGCGGGCGTTACCTGGCGATCGACGCGGCGTGCATGAACGGGGCGAGTTGCCTGACGTTCCTGATCGCGGGGCTGCTGCTGGGAGTGGCGCCGGGGCCGTGGCAGTTCACCGCGATTTTCGCCTTCAGCGCCCTCACGGGATTTGTCAGCCTTGAATTCCTGAAGCGGATTCCGGACGTGCCGGTGATGGCCGACCCGGCGTCCGCTTCCCGGCAGCCGGTTCCCTGGCGCCAGCTTGCTGAGTATCCGCCGTTCCGAAAGCTTTTGCGGATGAATGTCGCGTGGTCGTTCGCGGTGGGCGGGCAGATTGCGTTCACCGCCGCGTACCTGCGTGGGATGGGAAAGATGGCGGAGGGATCGATTTTGGCGGTGTCCTCGGTGTTTTTCATTGGGGGATTGCTCAGCCTGTTGGTGGGGCGGCAGTTGGACCGCCTTGGGAGCAAGCCGGCGCTGACCTGCTCGGCGCTGCTGTGGCTGGCGCTGATCGGCGCCTGGCTGCTTGTGGCCGGAGGGGTCATTCCGCTGGGCATGAACTTGGTCCTTGCGCTGCAGCTTTTGATGGGCTTCGCCAGCTCGACGTTCAACATGGCGAACGTCCGGCTGGCGATGGTGATTTGCCCGGAGATGGGCCGGACGCATTTCTTCGCCCTGTTTTCCGTCGTGGCCAACCTGAGCCTTGGACTGGCGCCGGTGCTGTGGGGATTGACCATCGACCTATTCACGCGCGTGGATCTGCATTGGGCCGGGTTCACCCTGAACCGCTACAGCATTTTTTATCTCGGGTCGGCCGGGCTGTTCGCCATCGCGCTGTGGTTGATCCGGCGTTTGGAGGAACCGGCGGCCGCGCGGGTCGAGGAGCTGATCCGGGCGATTTTGGTCACCTCGCCGCAGCGATTCTGGGCGCGGCTTTTCAGCCGACTTTGAACGTGGTCCTGCCTGCCTTCAGGGAGCGAGGCGGTCGAGCATTTCCCGAGCGACCGTGCGTTTGGGCTGAGCCTCGATGAGCCGCTCGAGAATTCGGCGGGCTTGGGCGGGGTTGGACTTGGCCTGCGACGCGGCGATGGTCACGCCCTGCGCATAGCCCGCGGTGAAATCTTCGCTCAAGCGCGCGCTTTCAACATAGCCATCGAGCGCCTGGTCCGGCTTTTTTCCGGCCTCGAGGACGAGGGCCCGCAAATAGGTGTCCCGCGCATGGATGAAGGCGCGGAGGCGGGTCGAGAATGGGTTGTCCTCCAGGTCGAGTTTCGGTCCGGAGTTGAGGGAGCCGAGGAAGGCCATGAAACTGTCGTGGGCGGGCGCCCCACGGCGGTAGGAGAAGGCGGGGGCGGAGAACATGACGAGGGGAAATTGGTCGGTGTTGACGCGGCCTTTCGCGGCGAAGGCCCAGAGTTGCTCGGAGTCGGCCATGAGGCAGCCGAACAAGCGGACTGAATCCGCCAAGGCGACGCGGCGGAGCTGCGGCCCGAGCGCGGCGTCCAGGCGGGGCTCCACCCAATTCGGCTGGATGGCGGGCCGCACGCCGATCCAACCCACCAGGCCGACCACCGGCACATCGATGTTGAAGCGCAGGAGCCAGGCCTCGGCATTGGGGAATGCGGTCAAGAAGGTGGCCGTGATGTCACGGAAGGTGTTCAGGTCCAGTTGGTGCAGCGGCAACCATTGGCAGAACAAGCCACGATCGGAGAGGCGCGCGCGGATGCGCTCGAAATGCTCGACCGTGTAGAGGAAACCGGCGCCGTCCTGCGCCGGGTGGAAGAGGTCGGCGATGATTACGTCATAAACATTGGTGGTCCGGCGGACGAAACGCCGCGCGTCGAACGCGTGAATCCGGATGGCAGGGGCGGCCAAGGGCGATTCGGCGGCGTCGGGAAAGAAATGGGGCATCACGGCGATGACTTCTGGGAGCAGTTCGACACCGTCGGCCCGCAGGCCGGGATGAAACTGGGCGGCGGAGAGGGTGATGCCAGTGCCAACGCCCAGCACGAGGGCGGCGCGGGGGTTGGGGTGCAGCAGCAGGGGCAGATGGCCGTGGCGGAGTTCGGGGATGGCGGCCGCCGTGCCGCCCATCTGGAACCGGTTGTTGACGAAAAGGGTCCGCTGGCCATCGGGCGATTGGGCCACGGTGACCGTCGCCATCGCGCCCTCGCGCACCTCGCGCACGACGCTTCCTTCCGGAATCCGCACGAGCGTGAGCGGACGTGGGCCCGACGCCAGGACCAGGGCCACGATCGCGGCGCCGCCCAAGGTGGAGCGGGTCCATTTGGGAACGAGCGCGAGATAGCCAGCGGAAATCAAGGCGAGAGTCCAATATCCGCCGAGCGCCGGGAAAATGATGGCGGGAGCCAGGATGGCGCCCAGACCGGCGCCAAGGCTGTTCCATGCGAGGGCCCGGCCGAGCGAAGGGCACCCTGCCCTTTCCGCGAGGAAGCCGAACAGCGCGCCCATGCCGAGCGTGGGGATGAAGAAGACGGAGGCCGCCGCCAGGAATTCGGCCCACGCGACCGCCGCGCTGGATGAGCCGAGGGCGCCGCGCAACGTCCCGTAAAGGGGGCCGGAGAATTGGAAGGCCCACAGGGAAGCCGCGCAGGCCACCGCAATGGGCAGCGCGGCGTGAAACTTGGATCCCCATGCGGCGCCGAGAGCCTGGCCCAGAAGGTAGACGGCGAGGATCACCGCGAACGAATAAATGGTGTTCTCCAACGAGAGACTGAGCAGGCGGACGCCGACCGTCTCGAACGCCAAGGCGAGGAACCCGGCCGCGCACAGGGTGGCGGCCAAGCGTCCTGGAAGCGGCAGCGATGGGACGGCGGGCGGTCGTTCGCGCCGCAGCCAAAACGCCGCCAGCGCCACCGCGAGGTTGGCCGAGCCGCACAGCAGGATGGAATGGGCGATGCCAAAACGGGGCATGAGGAAAAAAGGAGTCAACAGGCAGCCACCGACCGCGCCGAGGGTGTTGGCGGCATAGGCCGCGGCGATCCGGCGCGGACGCTGGAGGGTGGCGGCGAGGGCAGCCATGGCGGGGAGGCTGGCGCCCATGGCGAGAGTGCCCGGCAGCAACACCGGGAACGCCGCCGCAAACCCGCCCGCCCAATGGGTGACCCACCCATTCGCAAGGTCAATCAACAGGGGCGTCAGCAGGGCCCAGAAGCCGATGATCAGTTCCAGCCAAGCAAACGCCCGGCCGCCCAGCCAACGCAACAGCGGGCCTGACGCGCATGCGCCGAGGGCCATCCCGCCAAAAAACGCGGCCACCACGGCGGCGACGGCGGGGAACTCGTGGCCGAGGCCGAGCGAGAATGATTTGGCCCAAAGAATCTGGCAGCCGAGCGAGGCCGCGCCCGACAGCATGAACAAACCCCAAACCGCCGGGGCGGGCGCAGGCGCGGGTCGGAGCGGACGGTTCAAATTTACTTGCCGAGGATGGAGCGCAACGCTTCCAGAGCGCGGCGGACATTCCCGGGCGTCGCGGTTTCACCCATCAGGCCGATGCGCCAGATTTTGCCCTTCATCGGCCCCAGGCCCGCGCCGACCTCAATGCCAAATTCGGTGAGGAGCCGTTTGCGCACGCCGGCCTCATCGACGCCATCCGGGACGGCGACCGCGTTGAGTTGCCAAAGCTGATGGCCTTCCTGCGAGGCGATGCCCAGGCCCATCTCCGCCAGGCCGGCCTTGAGGGCGAGGTGGTTTTTCTCATGTCGGCTCCAACGGGCTGGCAGGCCTTCCAAGAGGACCAAGCGCAAGGCCTCGTGCAGCGCGTAATTCATGCTGATGGGGGCGGTGTGGTGGTACACGCGCTCCTGGCCCCAATAGGACGCGAGCAGGTTGACGTCAAGGTACCAGCTTTGGACTTTGCGTTTCCGGTTGGTGGCGACGGACAGCGCGCGCGGGCTGAGGGAGACGGGGGAGAGGCCGGGCGGGCAGCTCAGGCATTTTTGCGTGCCGCTGTAAACCGCGTCCACATTCCAGTCGTCGATGCGCACGGGGCAGCCGGCGAGGGAGGTCACGGTGTCGAGCAGAAAAAGGGCGCCCGCGTCGTGGGCGAGCTGGGAAATCTCCTCCACCGGAGTGAGAGCGCCGGTCGAGGTTTCCGCATGCACGATGGCGACCAGCTTGGGCTTTTTGCCGTTCAACGCCTCGGCCACCTGGGCGGGCTCGATGATCCGGCCCCACGGAGCGTCGACCCGGGTGACTTTCGCGCCGCAGCGCTCCGCGACATCGACCATGCGCCCGCCGAAGACGCCGTTCACGCCGACGATGACCTCATCGCCGGGCTCGATCAAATTGGCGAAACAGAACTCCATGCCGGCGCTGCCTGTGCCACTGACGGGGAATGTCATTTCGTTCTTGGTGAGGAAAACGGCGCGGAGCATGGCCTTGATTTCCTCCATCATTTTGACAAAGACCGGATCGAGATGGCCGACGAGGGGCTGGCTCAAGGCGCGGAGGACCGAGGGGCTGACATCACTGGGGCCCGGGCCCATCAACAAGCGGTTCGGCGGCGCAAATTGCGGAGGAATTTCCATGGACGAATCCTAAAACGCGAGTCAGTCCGCCCGCAATGCTTTTGGAGCGGGCCGCCAAAAATGAATCAGGGGAACGGCGAACCGTTCCCCTAGGAATGCCAAAATGGAGGCTGTGGATCAGCGGCGACCGAGGTCGTCGATGACCATCTTCCCATTTTCATGGTGGTACCGGACCGTGACTTGGTCGCCGACCTTGTAATCGGAGGCGCGGACGTTTTTCCCGGGGAGGGCAAAAGTTTCCGTGCGGCCGTTACCGGCGTCGAGAATGACAATGTTGTTGTTGATGGTCCTGATCCGCCCCGTGGTGGTGCGGGACACGCTGTTGTTCCGTTCGGTGGAGGCATCGACGCGGACGTCACGGTCGCGGCTGGTCCGGACTTCGGTGCGGGCCTCAACGGAACTGGAGTCGGCGTCCGTGTAAATCCTGCCCTTTTCCCCGGCCGGGGCATTGCCGCGGCTTTTGGGACGCCAGAAGGTTTTATCGTTGAAATTGGGATTGCGATGGTCAGGCCAATTGGTGGCGGCGAAGCCCGGGGCGTCGACCATTTCCCCGCGCGTGGCGTCCATGATCAAGATTTCAGGGTTCCGCTCGGAGGTGGCAAGGGCGCCGGCCGGGACGGCGACCAACTTTTCACCGACCCCAAGAAAGCCGCCGATGGCGAGGGCGAGGTAGGAGACTTTGCCGGTCTGCAGATCGAGGACGATGTCCTTGACCTCGCCGAGTTTTTCATCGTTGCGGTTGCGCACCTCCATGCCGAGGATGCTGCGCGCCTTGTTGATCGGGAGGACCGAGCTTTCGATGCGCGCCTCCTGCTTGAAATCCGCGCGGGGACGGTCTCCATCCCGCCTGACTTCCGTTTCGACACGGGGCGAATCCGTGTCCGCCCGGGCCTTCACCTCAACCTCCGCCGCGAACAGGGTGCCTGTTCCCAGCGCCACAACCGCCAACATCAAGTGCGTTCTCATTCGCATCCACAGTGAACCTCGCGGCAGGCCCGCGAAAGCTGACAAAGCCTGATTCTCAAATGGGATTCAGTCCCTGAGGGAAGTTCGATCAAATTCCGAAGCGAGTGTCCTGCGTCCACCGAAAGTGTCCCAAATGGGGACACCAAAATGGGCTCAGGGTGAAATTTGCCGGGCTTGGGGAGGCTTGGCACGGGCGCTGCTAAACCCGACATCAGAATAAGGCATCCCATTGCGGCCCCCTGAGGCATTTGCGATGGAGCCACTGCGCCGAAGAGCGGCGCAGAAGTCCCAAAGTGTAAATGGAGAACAAAGACAAAACGAACCGATGGAGCTGGATCGCCGGCATCCTGTGCGCAACCGCGGCCGCCCACCTCTCGGCGGCCACCCCCTACAACTATGCCGTGCAGGCGAGCGCGACGGCCACCGCGAGCCCGGCCAGCATTTCGTTGAGCTGGCCTGGCGACTCGGGCGCCACCAGCTACGTGATCAAGCGGAAAGCGAAAGACAGCTCCACTTGGACGACGGTCGCCACGCTGCCGGGGTCGAGTTCAAGCTGGACGGATTCGGCCGTCGCGGCGGGGACCACATATGAGTATTCCTTCACGATGCCGTCGAGCGGAGGCTTCACGGCCACCGGCTACGTTTACGCCGGCGTGAATGCGACGATGGTGGAAGGGCGAGGCAAAATTCTACTGGTGGTGGACAGCACTTACGCCGCGCAACTGGCGGTCGAACTGAGCCGGCTGCAACAGGACCTGGTGGGCGACGGGTGGACGGTGGTGCGCCGGGATGTGGCCCGCACTGATTCCCCGCCGACCGTCAAGAATGTCATCAAGAGCGAATACAACAACGGCGGGCTGAGAACCGTGCTGCTGTTTGGGCATGTGGCGGTCCCCTACTCGGGGAATTTGAACCCGGATGGGCACCCGGACCATGTGGGCGCGTGGCCCGCCGACGTGTATTACGCGGACATGGATGGGACCTGGACGGATTCCAGCGTGAACAACACGAGCGGAGCGAAGCCGTGGAACCACAACGTGCCGGGGGACGGCAAATTCGACCAGACTGAAATTCCCTCGGACCTTGAACTGGAGGTTGGGCGGGTGGACTTGGCCAACATGACGTGCTTCTCGAACAAGACGCCGTCGCGCAGCGAATTGGATCTGTTGCGCCAGTACCTGAACAAGGACCACAATTTTCGGCACGGCAAGCTGGTCGTGCAGCGGCGCGGTTCAGTGGCGGACAATTTCGGCATCCCTTATGGTGAGGCGTTCGCGGCGGCGGGCTGGCGGCTGTCCGGGGCGTTTTTCGGCGCGCAGAACACGACCGCCATCCCGAGCGGGGGGTTTTTTCCGACGCTGTCGGCGAACAGCCACCTGTTTTCGTACGCGTGCGGCGGCGGCAGCTATTACACCTGCGCGGGGGTTGGCGGGTCCGATGATTTCGCGAATTACGACATTAAGGCGGTGTTCACGCTTTTTCTGGGGAGCTACTTTGGGGATTGGGACAACGAGAGCAATTTTCTGCGGGCGCCATTGGGCGGGAGCACCCACACGCTGACGTCGGGATGGTCCGGGCGTCCGGAATGGTGGCTGCACCACATGGGGCTTGGGGAAACGATCGGCTACGGGACGAAGCTGACCCAGAACAACCGGCAGGGGGGCATTTACAGCCCGCAGTACCAGGGAACCCGCCAGGTGCACATCAGCCTGCATGGCGATCCGACCCTGCGCCTTCATCCGGTCCTTCCTCCGGCGGGGCTGCAAGGTGTCACCACGGGCTCCAGCGTGACGCTGACCTGGTCGCCGTCGCCTGACAGCAATATCCAGGGTTATCACGTTTACCGTGGGACTTCGGCCAACGGGCCGTTCACCCGGCTGACCGCCAGCACGGTCAACGCGTTCAGCCACACGGACTCGTCCGCCCCGGCCGGCGCCGTTTACATGGTGCGCGCCGTGAAGCTGGAGACTTCCGGCAGCGGGACCTACCTCAACCCGAGCCAGGGATTGTTTTACAACAGCAGCTCCACGGGCGGAGGGCCAACGCCCCCGACCGCGCCGTCCAGCCTTGTGGCGGCGGGCGCGGGGTCGTCGCAAATCACT
>CAZSXX010000124.1:0-11298 GCA_964611245.1 uncultured Verrucomicrobiota bacterium
ATTCGCGCCCGCGCGCGATCCGCTGGCCGAGGCCGGGAACACCATCAAGCGCGACCGGGCCTTCGTGCCCGTCGCTGGCATTTCCGCGGAACAGCGGGCCCAGTTGGTCTCGATCGGCGGAAATCTGATGTCGTTTGACCTGTTGTGGCTTCTGGCCCGCGAACCCGCGGACGTCATCCATTCCCACGCCCTGAATCGCGTCGGAGGAATCGGCGCGACGATCGCCCGCCTCCGCCGCCTCCCCTTCGTGGTGACCATCCACGGCGGCGCCATGGATTTGCCGCAGAACGTCAAGGAGCAGCTCGCGCGCCCGCTCGAGGGGGGATTTGAGTGGGGCAAACTTTTTGGCGTGCCCCTCCGCTCGAGAAAGGTCTTGTCCGACGCGGATGCCATTGTGACCTGCAATCAGCGGGAGGCGGAGCTCCTGCGCGAAAAATTCCCGGGCAAGCGCATCTTGGTCCAGCCGCACGGCGTGCCGTTGGCCCGGTTTGCGGAGGATTCCCGGCCCGCCGCGTTCGCCCTCTTTCCCGCGCTGCGGGATCGCCCTTATCTTCTGGCGCTTGGCCGAGTCGATCCCGTGAAAAACCAGGGGTGGCTGCTGGACCAATTTCCAGCGGTTTTGCGGCGGCATCCCTCCATGATGCTTGTCTTCGTTGGCGCCTGCACCGACGAGCAATACGGAAAACAATTGAAGAAGGAGGCCCGGCGGCTGGGGGTCGAGGACCGTGTCGTTTTCGCCGGTGCCTTTCCCCCGGCGGATTCCGGCTTGCTCGGCCTGTTGCAAGGCGCCGCCGCGGTCGTTGTCCCCTCCCGCTCGGAGACGTTTGGCCTCGTCGTGCTGGAGGCATGGGCGGCTCGGCGCGCCGTCATTGCCAGCCGCACCACTGGGGCGTGTGAATTGATCGAGGACGGAGTCAGCGGCCACCTCTTTGATCTGAAGGAGCCTGGCGAATTTCATTCCGCAGTCGACCGATGTTTGACGGACGCTGGGCACGCGGGCCAGTTGGGGCTACGGGGTTACTCCCGCGCCCAGGAATTCGACACCGTCCGCTTGGCGGGCCGGATTCGGGAGCTGTACGCGGAACTGGCGCAGGGGAAACGGAAATGAAGCATGTGATCATCCGCGACGACGACACGAGCGCGCTGACTCCGGTCGAATGCCTAGAAAGGCTCTACCGTCCTTTCCTCGACCGCCAATTGCCGGTCTGCCTCGCGACCATTCCTGATGTTCGCAGTGACGTCCGCCTTCCCACCGGAGAATTGGAAGGGTTCCTCGTGGCCGCGAAAGGGGCCAAGCCCGGCTACTTCAAAATCGGCTCCAACCCCACCCTCGTCTCATACCTCCAATCCAATCCGCTTTACGAAATTGTCCAGCACGGCTGCCACCATGAATTCGTGAATGGAGACACTGAATTTGATACGCACGACGCCCAGGACATCGCGCGCCGCCTCGACCACGGCGCCGAATGCCTGCGGGCCGCGGGATTCCCCAAAACCAACGCG
This sequence comes from uncultured Verrucomicrobiota bacterium, assembly GCA_964611245.1. Lineage (GTDB taxonomy): Bacteria > Verrucomicrobiota > Verrucomicrobiia > Limisphaerales > SXQI01 > CAZSXX01. Next base: position 1,504 of record CAZSXX010000124.1, read on the forward strand.
TTCGTGGCGCCATACGATCGGTTGACCCCCCAGAGCTATCGCGAAGTGGCCAAGCGGTTTGAAATAATCTCCACCGGTTGGTTCGATCGCCGGCGCCTTCCACGGCTGTGGCTGCCCCCGTACATCCTCCACAAACTCAGTGGAAGGCGGCATTGGCGCCGGGGCCGTAATTTGCTGCTCACCCACCCGGGGTGCCACCTCTCCTACCATCGCAGGCTCGGAGAGATCCTTCCCAGCATCAAGAAATCAGTCGAGGAACGGCAATTGACCGTGCTGGTGACGCATTGGTGGGAATACTTCCGCACAGGCGACACGGATGAGCCATTCATCAAAGCGCTGCACGATGCCGCGGAATGGCTGGCCTCGCGGCGGGACCTGAAGGTGATCCGCTTTTCCGAAGCGGCCAGCCTGGCGCCTTCCGACGTCGGCTGACCGCCCCCCCTCCCAATACTAGTAGGAAGCCTGCACACCCTTGATGGTGCGCTTTTTCATCCACGGCATCATCGAGCGAAGGCGTTCGCCAACCTTCTCGATGTTGTGCTTCTCGCCCGCCTTCAGCAGCGCGTTGTACTTCTTGTAGCCCGTCTGGTATTCCTTGACCCAGCCCTTCGCGAACGTGCCGTTTTGGATTTCCTTGAGCGCCTGCTTCATCCGCTTCTTGACGCTTGCGTCGATGATCTTCGGGCCGACCGAAACATCGCCCCACTTCGCGGTTTCGCTGATGCTGAAGCGCATCCCGCTGATCCCCGCTTCGTTCATCAGGTCCACAATCAGCTTCAGTTCATGCAGGCACTCGAAGTAGGCCATCTCCGGTTGGTAACCGGCTTCAACCAACACTTCGTATCCGGCCTGGACCAACGCCGTGGCCCCGCCGCACAGGACCGTCTGCTCTCCAAACAGGTCCGTTTCGGTCTCTTCCTTGAAGGTGGTTTCGATGACCCCCGCGCGGGTGCCGCCGATGCCCTTGGCCCAAGCGAGCGCCACTTTCTTGGCCTTCTTGCTCGGGTTTTGATAGATCGCGATCAGTGACGGGACGCCTTTGCCCTCCGTGTACTGGCGGCGCACGATGTGGCCCGGGCCCTTCGGGGCGACCAGGATGACGTCGACTTCCTTTGGCGGGACGATCGTTTTGAAATGGATCGAGAAACCGTGGGAGAAAAGCAGCGTCTTGCCCTTCGTCAGATTCGGCGCGATGTCCTTTTCATACGCGGCGGCCTGCTTGGTGTCGGGCAGCGCGACGAAGATCACGTCGGCCCGCTGGACCGCTTCGGCGGTGGGATAAACTTCAAATCCTTTCTCGCGGGCCACCGCGATCGATTTGCTCCCTTCGTACAGGCCGATGATGACGTTGAGGCCGCTCTCCTTGAGGTTCAGCGCGTGGGCGTGGCCCTGCGAGCCGAAGCCCAGCACGGCGAGCGTTTTGTTTTGGAGAACCGACAGGTCGGCATCCTTATCTGTGTAGACTTTTGCAGGCATGATTTTGTGTTTAAAGGTTGTTGCGGAAGCGGTTAAATCATTTGCGGGGCAGGGCCACTTTCCCCGTCCGGGTCAGTTCGACAATGCCGAACTCCTTCATCAATTCGAGGAACTTCTCGACTTTGCTCTCATTCCCGGTGATTTCCACAGTCAGCGTTGCGGGTTGAACATCAACGATCTTGGCCCGGAAGATGTCGGTCACCTGCATCACCTCCGCGCGGGTTTGCGCGTTGACGCTCACTTTCACGAGGACCAGTTCGCGGTCGATGAAGTTCTCGTCCCGGAAATCCGTGACGTCGATCACGTCCACCAGTTTTTCAAGCTGCTTGACGATCTGGCTGACCGTGGCGTCGTCTCCGCGCGTGACGATGGTCATCCGCGAGGTGTTGGGGTCATGCGTGGGGCCAACATTCAGGGTGTCAATGTTGTAGCCGCGGCCGCTGAACAGCCCCGCGATGCGGGTCAGCGCGCCGAATTTGTTCTCCACCAGGACCGAAATGGTATGTCGCATATTTATTGTTGGTTGGCTGCGGGAGGCCCGCCAGGCTCGCGATTCTTGCGGGCCATTCCAAACCAAGCCCGCAAAAATCAAAAACCCGCGTTCCATTCGGGAACGGCGGGCGACCTGCGGGCTGGTTGAAACAAAGCCGCCGGCCGCGTCACCTTACGACGCGGGCCAAGACGGCAAAGTTCAACCGTTTCATCGGGGGCGGAGGGTAACAACCAGCACCCCCGCCGGTCAACAAGTTTTCCGCGCGAAATCACGTCCAATCCAATTCGCGATACGCTCCTGGAACTGTTTCATTGACGGCCCTCAATACTTTCGCCGCCTGCGGAAGGATTTCCGGCCACCGCGTGGTGGGGAGGACAAGGATCGCCACCCGGCGCCCCTCCAGATTCTGCTGATAGCGGAGATTCTGATCAGTGGTCACGATCAAGTCGAAGCCCGCGAGTTCCGCCGCCTCGAGGAGTTTGCCGTTGCTCAATGTGGACCAACCCTGTTCGTGGGCGGTGACGACCTCGTGCCCCGATAGGCGATTGCGGAGGGGGACCGGCGTTCCTTGGTCAAAAAGGAGCCGCATGGCGCTGGTCAGGCGCGGGCGAGACTTTGCTCAGCGTGCTCAAGGACAGCGACAGCCTGTTCTCGGGTCACGCCCTGAAACCAGGCGATGAAGTCGTCCACGCTCGCTCCGGCCTCGATGTTTTCAAACAGTGCTTTGACCGGAACCCGGGTGCCCTTGAAAGTCCAGGCGCCGCCCAATCGGTCCGATTGCCGCTCAACGGCTCGGCAGGAGTCCCAATTGATCATGCTGGAGTATGCGTTCATTTGACTCGGCTTGCAAGGGGGGGCGGCGCGGGTTAACGATACGCGCGCATGTCGTCATTAACGGTCCGCGCCAAGAAAGTGATCCCGGGCCCGGTGTGGGCGGCCCTGAAGTTCGGCAAGCGCCGCGGGATTCGGGCCTTGCAGGGATCCCTTCGGATGGTCGGTTTGAATGTGGCAAAGCGGTCGGACTATTACTCGCCCCTGCCAGACCTGGCCGAGCTTCGCCGGACAGAGGCGCAGTGGAACAAGCCCAGCGCGATGGCGGGTGTGAGCTATGACCTCGACGCGATGGAGCGCCAGTTGGAGGGGCTCGCAAGCTCATGGTTCGGAGAGGTGGCGCAATTGCCTCCGCATGCGACCGCGCAGGAGGCCGGGTTCGGGCCAGGATACCCCGAGGTGGACGCCCTGATTCTTTACGCGATGATCCGCGAACTGAAGCCGCGCCGTTATCTGGAAGTCGGCTCTGGCCTTTCCACCTACTACACTAGCATGGCGGCCGCGCGCAACGAAGCCGACGGTAAACCATTGGAAATCCGGTGCATCGAGCCGTTTCCCTATGAAAAGCTCCGCTCCATCCGGGGGATTGATATCCGCGTTCAAAAGGTGCAGGAAGTCCCCGTGGCGGAATTCACGGCCCTGGGGCTGGGCGACGTGCTGTTCATCGACAGCAGCCACGCCTTGAAAATTGGAAGCGACGTCACATTCCTGCTGCTTGAGGTGCTGCCAGCCCTGGCCCCGGGGGTCATCGTGCATATTCACGACATGCCCTTCCCTTACAACATCCCGTTCCCCCCGGAATATTGGATCGAGGAACAAAATTGGCCCATCCTCTGGAATGAGGCCATGGCCGTCCAAGCGTTCCTGGCCTGCAACAATCGATTCGCCATTGTCCAATCACTGCCATTGCTGCGGCACTTCCAGGAAGGGGCCCTCAAGCGGCTTTTGCCGAACTACACCACCGGCGTCATGAAAGACCACACCTTCAGCTCCCTCTGGCTCCGCTCCTAGCCGATCCAGCATCCCAAAGCTCCGCCCGAACCGTTCCTTCCTAAAAAAGAAGGGCTACCCGCGCCCGCGAAACAACAGGTTGGCTTATCAAACGTTCCGGGATTCGTAAATTTCTGGGCGTTCGACGGCGTCTCGTTGGAGTTTTTGCAACTCGTTCTTATCCAGATGTTTAAAGCCTGCGTTTGTGGCACAAAACTTTTGTCGAAGAACTTTACATAGGTTTATCGGCCAATTCGGGCCTCAAGATCCTTTGCGCAAGCAGAAAAGATGGAGAATCCCCAATAAAACAGGCTCTCCCGATGGGTTTAGTTATCATTTGAAGTTTTGGTCGAAATTGTCGGAAAAGCTTACGAATCCTCAAAAAACAGCTTCAGTCGCCTCGATCAAGAAAGATTCGTTCTCTGTAAACATCTTTAAATCAACCGGTTGCAAAAACATGAAGGAATCTGGCATGCTGGCTGCTTAAAGAGTGAAAGTTCTTAACTGAAATCAATATGAAATTAAAACAAACACTGGTTCTCCTCGGGGCAATCGCCGCCGGGTCGAGTGGGTTCGCGAACACAATCACGCCCGAATTAACGGGAGCGTTCCTTCCCGGAACTTGGACGTACAGCGTTAAGTTGACAAGCGGGGAGCTTCACGCTGGAGACGGATTCACCATTTTTGACTTCGGCGGTTACGTCGGGGGAAGCATTGCTGCACCTGGCGGTTGGGTGGCGTCCACAAGTGCAACCGGTTCGCCGTGGGGAGTTGCGCCTTTGGGGCCTGACACCGGAGACGTCAATCTGACATGGACCTACGTGGGTGCGCCTGTGGAAGCGGTTTTTGGCGCCATTCCGTTTGGCCCGTTCACTGCAGTTACAACATCAACGACTTTCGTGACCGACAATTGGGTATCGAGAGACCACTTGATTGGTGCTCCTGGATTTATTGATGGGGCACTTGGACCTGGCGATAAGGGAAACATCCTTGTTCCCGGGCCTGTCGTCGTTCCGGATGGCGGAGCCACCGCGATGTTGCTCGGTGTAGGCGTGCTCGCGTTGGGCGCGGTTCGTCGGAAACGGTCGTAAGAATTCGGATTTATTCAGTTTAAGAACTGGCCAAGGCTCCTGATCGGGGCCTTGGTCTTTTTATTTCTGTAAAGAAATCCGACAACTCATTGTATCTGTCGGCTGTACCAGTGGCTATGGGTGACGATTTTCGCTTGAGGACCTCCGCGTAAAACCTTGGATTGGAACATTGCACTCGAGTTCTCTTTGATTGAAATCCGAATTCGCCAACTCCGCTTGGTTGGCTTCTGATGCGGATGCTGATCGTTTCTGGAATTGCGTCGAGGCAGGGGTTCTGGGCACGATTTCGCCGCCATGAAGCCGGCCAAGCTGACGCGCGAGGAGCAGATTCAACAGGACGCGCGCGACTTAGCCAAACTTGGCTACGCCCAGCAGCTCTTCCGCGAAATGGGCGGTTTCTCCAATTTCGCGATCTCTTTTTCGATCATTTCGATCTTGACCGGCGCCGTCCTGCTTTTCGGGTATGGACTCAAGTTCGCCGGTCCCATCATCAACACTGTCGGTTGGCCGATCGTCAGCCTGTTCACACTGTGCGTGGCCGCCTCGATGGCCGAATTGGCGTCGGCCTATCCCACCGCAGGCGGCCTTTATTACTGGTCGCTGCGGCTGGGCGGGCGCGGCTGGGGCTGGATGACCGCCTGGCTGAACATGGTGGGGCAGGTGACCATCACCGCCGGCATCAACATCGGCGCGGCCATCTACCTGATCGGCGCGGCCACCCGCGTTTTCCACCTCCCGGCCGACGCCGCCGTGCCATTTTTCGGCAAGCTGGACAGTTGGCATTTCCAGCTCGCGGTCATGGTCGCGCTGATGATCCCGCAGGCGCTCATCAACATATACGGCATCCGCCTCACCGCCCGGCTCAACGACTTCAGCGTCTGGTGGCACATCGGCGGCGTGTTTCTCATCGTCGGCCTGCTCCTCTTTTTCGCGCAGCACCGCAACTCGCTCGCGTTCCTCTTCACCGCGGTCAACACCGTGAACCCCCTGGAGGCCGCGTCGGCGGAAATCCGCCCCGGATTGGTCGCTCCCGCGCTGGTGATCGGGGAACTCAAATTCGCCTCCCCGCTGTTCAGCCTGTTTCCCGGCCTGGCCGAATTCTACCGGGCAGCCCCGTTTCTGTTCGTGTTCGTTCTTGCCACCCTCCAGGCGCAATGGACCTACACCGGATATGACGCCTCCGCCCACGTGGCCGAGGAGACCGTCATGGCCCGCCTCAACACAGCTTGGGGCGTGTTTCTTTCCGTCGCCGTTTCCGCCGTCGTGGGATACCTGCTGATCCTCGTGCTCACCTGGAGCATTCCTCACGGTGACATCGCCGCCGCAGCCAACGACGCCTATCCAGTCCTTTACATCGCCTACCAGAATTTGCCCGAAGTCCTTGGCCATCTCGTCGCCATCATCATCGGCGGCGCGATGTGGCTGTGCGGTTGCTCCTCCATCACCTCCATGGCCCGGATGTGGTACGCCTTCGCGCGGGACGACGGCATGCCCGGCGCCAAATACCTGAAGCGGATCGATCCCCAAAAGAAAACGCCAGTCCACGCGATCCTCATCACCAGTGTCCTCGCCGTGCTGATCTGCGCGTATGCCGCCGCCTATTACGTGGTCACTTCCATCTCCGTCATCGCCCTCTACCTCGCCTACGTCATTCCCATCTACCTCAACTGGCGCAATCGCCGCCGCAAGTCCGGTGAATGGGTCACCCCCGATATGGCCCCATGGAACCTCGGAAAATGGGCCCCGTTGGTCAACGGGATCGCCATCATTTGGACCGCGTTGATCACCGTCGTTTTCAGCATCCCGCCCAACGAACTGGTGCTCTGGACGATGCTCGCGTTGGGTGCGGTCCTCGGCCTGTATTGGGCTCTCTCAGCCCGCCGCCATTTCCATCCGCACAAGGCCCCGGCTGAGCTTCTCGACCCGCCCACCGCTCACGGCTGAACCACGCGGGCCCGGTAAAATCTTGCTTCGGACTGGGCCAAGCCAGTGATCGTTCGATCGCCCGCCGCGGCAGGGAAAAATTGCTGGTTCGATGGATGGTCGAGCGTGGTCCACCTGTCGGAAATTGTTTCCGCCACCTCGATGACAACCGCTCGATTCGCCGGATTTTCAAACCTCAATTCCGGCCCCTGCGCGCCCATGCCCGCCAGGATGCCCCATGCATCGCCGTCCAGGATCGGGTCTGTCCCGGTCAAAAACTCCAACATGTTCGAGGCCCCATCCAAATCAGGATCGGCCGCCGCCGCCGCCTCGGGCGGAACCGGCGTGTTGAAACGGGCGACCTGCCACTGCGCGAAACTTTGGCGCGTCACCAGGCTTTGCTGAATGAAAGTACTCAGCAACTGGGCGGCCGCCGGGTCGGCGATGTTCGACGAGATCGGCGGCATCTGCGCGGGCCCGCGGACACTCGCGCGCCGGAGGATCATGGAATGCTCCAGTGAATTCGGCGCCAACGCTTTGTTCTCCGCGTTGCCGCCGCTGTTCACCAGCGGGCCGTTGATCAAGTTCGCCAAGTCCGTCGCGGTCCCAATGCGCGCGTCAAAATTCCCCAAGGATGGCCCGTCCGGCCGATGGCAATGGGCGCAGTTCGCGGCCAGGTACGACCGGACACGAAACTCCTCGCTGGCGGAGGCATCATCGGGCTTCGCCAGCGCCAACAAGGAATGCGGCGCGGCCGGAGGGTTGCTCAAATATCCGGCTGAGGAGAGCGCCGCGATTTGGTTTGTCGTCAACGACCCATGCGTGGCTGGCCGGTTCAATTGCGGCGCGTTCAAGCCCAGGACCCAGCCCGCCGCGTTGTTGTGGCAGGCCAGGCATTCCGACCGGCTTGGGTAATGCCAGACTTGCGTGCGGGTCGCCCCGCCGTCATGGATCTCCAGCGTCTCGTCCATTCCCTCCTCGGGCACCAGCGTCGCCGTCGTCGCATCGGTCCATCGATAGGTGGCTCCATAAACACCATTCGTGTTCCGCACAATGAAGCGCGTCTCCAGGCGGCGCACCGACGCCGGTTCGCCATTGGTCATCTCCATTTCGAAATGCTTGATGAACACGGTGCCCGTCGGGGTCAGCCATGTGTTCGTCGCGTCGAACGTCATTTTGTCGGCCAGTTTTGGAACCGAAAGCCACCGCGACTTCGCCGCGCCATCCGACCAAAATGGGAGGTTCAACTCGTAGGGAATGATTCCCGGCTGCGGCGTCAGGGACGCCAGGTCAGAAAAGGCTCCAGTGTCCGCCAACGTCGGCGGGATCGGTGTGCCGGTGCTGACCGCGTTGTAAACGAGGCGAAGCACCCGGTTCTGGTCATGGTTGCAAACAAGGATGTCGCCATTGGACGGATCGACCCCAAAGCCGGAGATGCCCTGGTTTTGCAGCAACCGCGTGACCACCCCTTTGCCGCTGCTGTTCAAGCGCAGGGCCCAGACATTTCCAGGCGCCCCATAATCCGCGAAAATGTAGGCGCCATAAATCTGGGAAATCCTCCCGCCCCGGTAAACGCGGCCGCCCGTCACGGAATACCCGTCGCCCCGGGGATAATCATAAACCGGATCCGTCCGGACAAATCCCGCGGGCGGCGTCCCCGCGAACGCCAGGTTCCCCTCGCGGTAATTCCATCCGTAATTCCCTCCTTTGACGATGATGTCGATCTCCTCGCGCGCCCCTTGCCCCACGTCCCCGCACCAGAGGGTTCCCGTCAATGGGTCAAACGACATTCGCCAAGGATTCCGCAGCCCAACCGCCCAGAATTCCGTGCGCACTTTCGTCGGATCCGGCAGCGTCACTCCATTGAATTTCGTGGCCCCAACAAACGGGTTGTCCGCGGGCACCAGGTAATTGCCCGTGATGGCTGGATGGGCGTTGGGCGCAAGGTTTCCGGGCCGTTCGTCGATGTCGATCCGGATGATCCCCGCGAAGAAGTTTTTGTTGATGCGCTGGCTGTTCTGATACGAGTCGTTGGCGGCCCCTTCGTCCCCCAGCGCCACGTAGAGGTATCCATCCGGGCCGAAATGCAGGTCGCCCCCGTTGTGGTTGGAGGCCTGGTCGACCTGGTCGATGATGATCTGTTCGCTGTTTGGATTACCCGCGTCGCGGTTGGCGGTGGAAACCGAGAATCGCGACACCCGGTTGTTGGGCGCCGTGTAAAACACGTAGAAATATCCATTCTGCGCGTAATTGGGATGAAAGGCCAACCCGAGCAATCCCCGCTCGCCTCCGCTGACCAGCCGTGAGCTGATGTCCATGAAGGTCACCACCGTCGGCGTCGCCGCGGTCACGTTCGGGATCAGCCGAATCCGGCCCCCTTTCTCGACGATGAACAGGCGGTTGGTTTCCCCGGGCGGCGTCGCCAGCGCGACGGGAGCGCTGAAGGTCGGGCCAAACTGCTGGAGGGCATATCCCCGCTGCGCGGGGTTCTGCGGCATTTGCAGGGACGTGTTGGCCACCCGCGTCAACTGGCCAATCGAGGAACCAATGGCAAAATGGCTTAAAAGAGCGACCCAAACGATCCGGAACATATCGGAACCGTGCGCGTCTTCGCCCCCTTTGTCAAAGTTCGCGTTCCTGCCTCGAGGCCGGCGGGCGGCCGCGATCCTGCGCGCACCCGCCTGCGCCGTTCACATCTTTCCGCAGCACTGCTTGTATTTTTTGCCCGAGCCGCAAGGGCAGGGGTCGTTGCGCCCCACTTTCGGGCCCGTGCGGATTGGCTTCTGCTTCGCCGCCGCGTCGGCCGCCTCGGAGACCATTTCACTGCCCGCCTGCGGGGCCGCGTCCACCGCGGGGCCGGCCGACATCCCGCTCGCCTCCGGATGCACCGTTTGCTTGGGCAGGTTGTGCAGGAACTGCTGGAACGCCATCAGGCTTGAGGCGCTCAGGAAGATGTTGTGGCAAATCTCGGATTTGATGTTGACCATCAAG
>CAZSXX010000125.1:0-6353 GCA_964611245.1 uncultured Verrucomicrobiota bacterium
CGCGAGGCGGAGGGCGGCGATGTACATTTTGCACTGGTCGAGGAGTTGGTCCTCGGTGAGGTCGGTCTCGGGGTTGGGGCCGGTGATGAAGGACATGCCTTTTTTGCGCAGCCAGGCGAGGACTTCGACGGCTTCGTCGTCGGGGACTTCGAGCATGGCGGCGAAGAGGGAGGATTGGCTGAGGCGTTCCTTGAAAAGGCCGGTGGGATGGAGGAGTTCGTCGGGGATGATGGCGTTGAACATGCCCATGCAGCCTTCGTCGAAGACGCCCATGATGGCCTTGTTTTCGCGGAAGGAACGGGCGACGAGGCGTCCGATGCGATCGTCGTCGGCCGGGATTTTGAGGAGGCTGAGGTCGCGGACGTGGGATTGGTCATGGGAGACGCGGCCTTGCTCGAGCCATTGCTGGAGGCCGTCGCGGAAGAAGGGGTCGCGGAAGTTCTCGCTCCAAAGGGTGCTGTATTGGACCCCGGCCTTGGTGAGGGAGCCGTTGAGGTTGAGGAGGCCGACCAGACCGGGCCATGCGCCGGACCAGTTGGCGACGGTGAGGATGGGGCCGCGATGGGTGGTGAGGCCGGCGAGGACGTGGTGGGAGTATTGCCAGACGGCTTCGGCGACGATGAGGGGGCAATCGGGGTCGAGGCGCCGGAAGACTTCCATGCCAAGCTTTTGGGAATCAATGAAGCCGTGTTTCTTCTTTTTGTCGAAGGGCAGGGCGCGTTGGACTTTGTGGCCGGCGCGCTCGATGGCGGCGGTCAGGAGCTCCTCCATGCGCGCCTGCTCAGGCCAGCATTTTTCGTTGGCGGAGGGGCGAAGGTCGCCGCTGGCAAGGAGCTGGACAGTCTTGGTGTGCATGGACCCAAGTTAGCGGGAGTGGGGGCGGCAGGACAGGAAAATGGGGGGCCTCGCGCTTGGGTGGGGATTGTTGCGTACCGTTGCGTGTTTGTGGCGCGACGTTGCGCATTTGTTGCGCCGGGTTGCGCGCTTGTTGCGGGCCGTTGCGCGCTTGTTGCGCGTTGTTGCGTCTGTGTTGCGCCTGAAAAATACCCGCACGTGATTGATTTGTAGGCACTTGCGAAATGGAGGTCGTATCCCGCGAGAAAATGAGCGATTTTTTGACCCTCATGCCGGGAGCGGTGCCCGGCCCGACAGAGAAGGGCGGGCGACCGATCGATCAATGGCAGTGTTCAGAATCATGGGTCAACTTGATCAAAGGCGGACCGAAGCGCGAGGTGGGATGCGCCGACAGGACGCATCGAGAGAACTTGCGGGGAGTTCGAATCCCGATGATCGGGATTCTAACGGCGCACAAGAAGTTCACCGCGCAATTCGGAAAAACTCCGAAAAAGCGTTATTAAAGTAAACTACACGGAAGTATTTGTCAACGTATTCTTTGCACGGGGAAGCGAATATCGCGCAAAGAATCGACAAACTCCTTGAAAAGCGCGGGCATTTCTGATTCGATGACGTCGGACATCTTCAAGTCGATCACGATCATTAACCGGCCAAACACTATGAAATCACTTTGCTACTCCGCATTGACGTGGGCATGGGCGGCGTTGCTCGCCATGCCCGCTGTGATGGCGGCGCCCGAATCCGCCGCGGCGGCGGAAAAACCCAAGGCGCAACTGAACTGCGGAGACGGAGTTCGGGGCAGCGGAGCGGGGTCGTGGGCGGATGGCCAAGTGGATTTCCTTTCTGGCGGGGATTTTCTGGGCAGCCTGGCGGGAGGGGGGAGCGCGATTGACGGAAGTGTCACAAAGTCCGGAAAAGGGAAGGGCGAAAATGGGATGGAGGGGACGATTTCACAGCAGGCTGCGCCGTTTGATTTCACGATCAGTCCGTCCACGGTGGCCAGCGACAGCAATGGAGTCCTGACACACACGGTGACCGGGGCGACGGCCGGGCAGGCGGTGAGGATCGAACGGTTCGCGGACATCAATGGGAATGGGGAGATTGACCTGGGGGAGCCGCTTTACCGGAGTTTCGACCTGAGGGATGGAGTCGCCTGGCGGATTGGGGGCATCCGGAATTCGAACGTTCCGGGCGATGACGACGAGACGGTGAACGGGGTGATCCGCTCGGAGGTTACAGTGGGGGGAACGGATTCGATCCTGAACCGGCAACCCGGAAAATATGTGGTGCGGGCGACGAGCGGCGGACAATCGGTGAAACGGGCGTTTGAGATCACGGCGCCGAACCTGGCGCAGCGATTCTCCGGGCAGGTGCGGAGCGCGGCGAACAACGCGCCGATTCCGTTCGCGATGGTGGTGGCGCTGGTGGGTGAGGGGTCCCCGGCGGGAAGCGTGCGGGCGGACGCGAATGGAAATTACACCTTCGCCGCGCCTGCCGGTGGATACGCGCTGCTGCCGGTCGCGGATGGATTCACCGGATCCCCGGAGGGGGCGAACTTGCCGGCCGGGCAAACCGTGACGTTGAATTTGCTGGTTCAACCGGCGCCGGTCCGAGTGTCCGGACGTGTGACGGACGCCGGGCACGGAAACCCGGTGGCCGCGATATTTGTGTTGGCGCAGAACAGCGAGGATGAGGAGGGGGACGTAGCGGGCGGCCTGACGGACGCGGATGGGAACTACTCAATGGGACTGACAGCGGGAATGTGGGAAGTTCGCCCCCTTTCCGAGATGGCGGCGCAGGCGGGATTTGTAGTCCCGGAGCAGGGGCCGATCATCACGGCAGTGGCCAGCCCGCAGACGGTCAACTTTGTGCTGTCGCGGGTGATGGCGCTGATTTATGGGAGGGTCACGACCAGCGCGAACGCGCCGGTGGGAGATCTTCGAATCGGGGCGCAGAGCCAAAGCGGCGAGCGGCTGGAAGGAGAGGGGAGGACATCCGGGGCGGGCAATTACACCATTGGGGTGCGGGGTGGACAATGGGAAATTCGGACGGAGGACGCGGCGCTCCGGGGATTGAGGGAGGCTTCGCAATTTGTCAGCGTGACTGACGGGTCGGCAGTGGAGGTGAATGTCACCTTGGGGGCGGTGACGGCGTTTGTGAGGGGGCGGGTGGTGGACAGCGCGGGCGTGGGGATTGGCGGGCTCGGATTTCACGGGCATTTTGAGAATGGGGGGAATGGGATTTGGGGGAACCCCACGGGAAGCGACGGGAGCTTCGAGATTCCGGTGTGGGGCGGGCAGTGGTATTTCCACATCGGGGACGACGCCTCCAGCCGGGGGCTGTTGGACCACCAGAAGCATTTGACGGTCGTGGACGGCCAAGACCAGTTTTTCATCTTCACGGCGCCGCGGGCGAACCGGGAAATCACTGGCAGAGTCAGCGCCGCAGGCGGGCAAAACCTGGCGGGAATCGGAGTTTACGGGTCGGCGCAAATCAATGGGACCACTTACAACTCATCGGGCACGACGGACGGCTCGGGGAACTATCGGCTGCCGGTGGCGGATGGGAATTGGAGTGTGTCGTTGAGCTGCCAGGATTTGGAGGACGGTGGATATGACTGCGCATCGTCGAAGAATGTGGCGGTGAACAACGGCAATGGCGTGGCGGACTTCACGGTGTCCGCGGGCATGCGCGCGACGGGCGTGGCGCGGAGCGATTCGGGGACGCCGTTCGGCGGGATGCAGCTGTTCGCGAACAAGGAGGGAAACTCGGAGACGCGCAATATCACCACGAACCCGGACGGATCCTTCAGTTTTTCGATCAGCCCTGGACACTGGCACTTGGTCCTGTCCGGGACGCCGCCGACGGGGTTCATCGCGCCGATCCTTGAGTTTGAGGCGACGGACGGGACGGATGTGACCGGGCTGCAATTTGTGCTGGTGGCCGCGAACCGGACGGCGAGCGGGACGGTGAAAAACAATGTCAATCAAGGGCTGGCGAACCTGCGGGTGACGGCGGAGAGGCTGATCGGCGGGGTGCGGTATGAGAGCTTCGACGAGACGGACGGCAATGGGTTTTACCAACTGGCGTTGCCGAATGGGACATGGGATGTGGGGCTGCCGTGCGCGACGCTGGAGGAGCGTGGATACGCCTGCCCGGACATCCAGTTGGCGGAGATCAACAACAACGACGTGACGCTGAATTTCTCGGTGCAGCGGGGGACGTTTTTGCGCGGGGTGGCGAAGCGGGGTGATGGAACGGCATTCGCGGGGCTGCAATTGGTGGCGTTCGTTTCGGGAGGGGATGGGCGGTTGGGGGAGACCGGGCCGGACGGGAGTTTCGCGATCGCCGTGTCGCCGGGGCATTGGCATTTGCAGACGGCGGGATCGGCGCCCAACGGGTATCTTTCGCCGAACCTTGAGTTCGACGTGACGGAGGGAGTGGATGTGAGCAACATCCAGTTCACGCTGCTGGTGGCGGATGGAACGGTGAGCGGGTTTGTGCAGACGACGGGCGGGACTCCGGTGGGCGGAGTGACTGTGGCGCCGAGCGCACAGATTGGGGGGATTTGGTATTTCGCGCCCACGGCGGTGTCGCAGGGGAACGGATTTTTCAGTGTGCAAGTTTCGCGCTCATTTTGGCACCTGAACACGTTTTGTTTTGAATTGGAGGCGCGGGGGTTCCAGTGCCCAAGCTTGCCGTTGGTGGACGCGAGCAGTGGATCGGCGACGGCGAACATCACCCTGACGGCGGCCCTGGGGGCGCAGTTGGAGGCGCCGCAGCTTCGGTCCGCGACGTTGTTCGAGTTCACGGTGCGGGCGGGGCCGGGGAATTACGAGGTGTTGGGGTCGCCGACGGTGGACGCGCCGATTGGAACGTGGACGGGCCTGGGGGTGGCGCAGATTTCGAGCGGGCAACAGACGGGGTTGGCGCAGGTGAACCCGGGCGCGAACCGGTTCTTCCGGGTGCGGCGGATTTAGTTTTGGTTAGCGCAAACTTGGGCGCTTGGCGGGGGGGACCCAGTTGCGGTGCCAGTGGACTTTGGTCCAGAGATCTTCGAGGCGGACGGTCTCGACGTGGCCATCGGCGAAGGCGACGGCGCTGGCGCCGGGAAGGCGGTCGCCGACTTTCCAATTGCGCGGGGCGGTGCCCAGGGCGGCGCCGTGGCGGGGGATGGCGATGCGGGAAAGGCCGGGGCCGGCGAAGCCATCGCCGTTGTAGAGGTTGACGGCGGGGACATCGGTGGGGCTGGGCCAGAAATCGACCCAGATGGAGTCGGCGAACATGCCGGTCAAGGTGGGATGCTTGATGGAGGCTTCGGTCGTGAAGTGGTCCGCTTTGACGCCGTAGGGATCGGTGGCGGCATCGTAGAAATTGCCGTTGAGGGCGTAGCCACCCTGGAAGATGTTGGTGCCCGACTCGACGACCCATGGGCGGTTGACGTAGCCGGTGGCGAAATCTCCTTGGAGGCGCTATTTGGCGAGTTGGGGAGTGGAGCGTTCGGGAGCGACGGGGCAGATCCGGACTTTGTTGATGGCGTTGTAGCGGGTCATCAGCGTGCGCATCCAAAGGTCGGGCCAGGCGACGTAGGGGTTCATCGAGTTTTCGTCGGCGACGAACATGAAGTTGGAAAGGCCGATTTGCTTGAGGTTGTTGAGGCACTGGGTGGAGTGCGCCTTGTGCTTGGCCTTGGCGAGGGCAGGGAGCAGGAGGCTGGCGAGGATCGCGATGATGGCGATGACGACAAGCAGCTCGATCAAGGTGAATCCGCGGCTGGCGCGGGCAGGACGGCTGAGTGACATAATTTTGGAAATAATCGGTGTTTTTGGCGGAAGGTCAATCCTATGCGGCGGGACGCGCAGGGGGGCATTGGGAATGGGAGGCGGAGCGGCGGAGATAAAATCCAGCCAAGCCGGAGAGGCCATAAATGAGGAGGAGGCGCGAGAAATTGAAGGGGACGAAGGCGAGGAGCGGGGTGAATCTCCAAAAAGCGCCAAGGGCGGCGCATTGGAGCATCGACATGGGAAAGGCCCTTCTTTTGGCGACAGTCGAGAGCGCGGAGCTGACCAGGGCGGCTGAGATCAAAAGGTGAAGCCAGGAACCCCAGAGGACTCCGAGGAGATTAGGGAAACGGCTCCACGGCAAGGGTCCAAGGATGAGGAAGGCGACGGGGAGGGCGCAGGCCGCAGAAAGGGCGACGGCCGTGGGGTCATTGCGCCAAAGCGAGGGGATGCTGGACCCGCGATTCGCAGCCCCCGGGAAAGGGCGGCGGGGTTCGCCTTGGGTCTGGGATTCCGGCGGGGAGGAAAACATGGTCCGACCGCAGGGCAGGTTCGCCGCGCGTTTGGTGCGGTGGGTCAGGCGGTTTCGCGGATGTGGACCCAGGTGTGGACATGGGGTTCGCCGCGGAAGTACCAGAGCATGGCGGGGCCTTCGACCTGCCAAACGTCCCAGACGCCGTCGTTGCCGACGTCCTGGCTTTTGTAGAAGGCGAGGTG
>CAZSXX010000125.1:6363-10645 GCA_964611245.1 uncultured Verrucomicrobiota bacterium
CTCTTCGGCGTCGGCTTTGCGGAAGGGGGCGAGGACGTCGGCCATGATCTTTCGGACGAGGTCTTTTTGGTCGCGGGCAAGGGCGCCGACGGGAATGCCATCGAGGCCGGATTTTTTGCCGGTGAGCTTGATGGTTTGTTCCCTGCGCTCGGGGCGGGAACGCTCGAGGAGGGCGGCTTGGCGCTGTTTGCCATCGAGGGCCTGGAAGAGTTCGTTGGCGCGTTTGGCCTGGTACCAATAGACGTTGCCGGGATGGTGGGCGGGTTCGGAGTCGTCCTCGCCGGCTTGGTGGCCGTAGAAGATGGGGCCGCCGAAGGCCGCGCCGGCCACGGAATCGCCATCGCAACGGCGGGTGACGTGGCGGCCGCTGAGGACGAATTCGAATTTGCCGTGGCCGGGCTCGCCGAAGAGGGCGATGGAGCAGGCGCCGAGGCCTTTTTCGCCGTTGTCATGCTCGGCCGCCTTGAGCACGGAGTGGGCGTATTCCTCGCTGTGGAGGCTGAGGAAAATCTGGCGGATGAGGTCCTGCTGGTCCTTGGAGAACTGGTGGACGCGGGATTTGGTGATGAACCAGTTGTTGTCAATTTTGGATTGGAGCTCGTGGCCGAAGGGGAGGCAGATGGCCTGACGCTGGGGCTCGGTGAGGCTTTTGTAGAGGGTGGCGGCGAGGGTTTCGGAGGAGTTTGCGGGGGCGGCGGCGGGGCGGTCCGCGGCTTCAACGACGGAGCCGAAGGGGAGGAGAGCGGCGGCGGCGGCGGCGGTTTTGAAGAAGCGGCGGCGGGTGAGGGTGTCGCAGCAATCACAGGGCTGTGGAGCGGGTGTTTTGGGCATGACTCGCTTTAGCAGGATGGGGGCAGATGTCAATTTGGAATGGGGGAATTTCGCGCTTTCTTGCGGGGACTAGGATCCTTCGATTTCGCCGAGCGTCAGTTGCTCTGTCAGGGATTCGGGAGGCGAACTTTCGGATTCGGGAAGTTGATTGATCCGAGAGAGGATCACTCTTGCGAGAGTCCTGAAATTCGCGCCGGCCTCCGTGACGGCATTGGAATGGCTGCCGATGGCGCCGTCAGCAGCTGTGAGGTGGAAGATTGGCTTGCGAGCCTCCTGAGCCATGGGGATGAGGCTCCGATAATGTTTCAGGCGGGCAAGGCAAAATGGATCATCCTCGACGTTCGGGACTGGGGCCTCCGATTGTACGTTGAGCACACTCTTACGGTAGAGCGAGGGAATGCGTTCAGCCCATTTATTGTATGATTTGACTGGTCGTGAAAGGCGTTCGGAGTGTTGCTGAATCAGGTATCCGACCGGGTTCATTTCGCCAGTGGGGAGGTCAAATGGCCGTTCACGCCAATTCCCCAATCGTTTCAACCAATCCGCGCGCCAATTCCGCAGAGTGGGACCCAAGTTGCTTAGTCCCTGGAGCGAAAAGAGGTCGGCCGCCAGAGGAAACACGACATGGTTTGAGCCAATGAGCACCGATCGATTGATCGCACCGAGGTTGGGGCCAACATCGGCGAGAATGATCTCCGCAGTTTTGGCGCTGGCGGCCAATTGCGCGACTTGCCAAAGAGCGGTAAGGATGCGGAATGGCCGAAGGAGATTGGAGGAATCCATGCTGATCGGCCATTCCCGCGACAGTTGATCTTCGAAGCTGGCGAGGCTGAGGTCGCCCGGAACGAGAAACAGGCGGGGATTAATTTGCAGGCATTCCGGAGCGAGGATATCGCCAACTCCAGTCAAAGGTTTAATGCATCGAAAAATTGTGGTGGCGCCTGCTTCGTGTTGGTCAGGATCCCAAAGGGATTCCAAGGTTTCCTCCGGAAGGAAGGCGGAGGTGAGGTTCGCCTGCGGGTCGAGGTCAATGGCGACGACACGCTTGCCCATCTCGGAGAACATCCAAGCCAGATGGTAAACCAAGGAGGTTTTCCCGACACCGCCCTTGTTGTTGAAGAACGTCAGGACCGGTGTGCTCATAGGATCGCTGGGATGGTGGCCAGGACGTGGGATTGCTCGGCGACGAAAGCAAGCGGGGGATTTCCGTTGGTTTGCAGGGCACGCTGGGCGTCGCCAATGCCAAAGCCGAATCTCTGCACGAACCCCAAGGTCTTCATCGCGCCCGCCAAGCCGGGGTTTCGGTAGTCCGTGATTCCGGGTTGGCCAAAATTCGCGGAGTTGACGATCCCGAACGGCCCGCCCGGACTGTGGACTTCGATCCGATCGTTGTACCAGTAGACCCTGACGGGAGCCGCCGTGCCCTCGTAAACGCGGTGCATCACGGCATTGCGAACAATTTGCTGGAGGGCAACGAGAGGGTACGGGGATTTGCGGATTTCTGTCGTCGAAGACTTATAATCCACCGAGGTGGTGAGGTGCGCCTTGAGCTTGTCGTCAATGCGCCGGAGGATGAGGGCCAATGATCCGTCAATTTCCTCGGCATCGGCCACCGGGTCGGCAAGGAGATTTCCCTGAATGCGAAGAAACTGGATGTAATCGCCGGGAATCCAGGTTCGCGGACTGATTCCGAGCGTCAGGATCCCGAGGACGGTGGGTACCGGGTGGTCGGCGCTGGCGATCATGCCGCAGGAAGCCAACCGTTGTTCGTAGGTGCGCGCATTCGCCTCGAGGACATCTGGAGCGACTGCCGCCGGCAGGAATTCTTGTTCGAAGGTTAACCTGCTGAGGTCGGAAAGGGTGGACGATGGAACCGGAGTCGCGTCGAAGAATTTATCGCGGGTGCGCCTTTTTTCGTTCAAGACACGCTCGTCCTGCGCGGTGGCCAAGCCGCGTCGGGGGCCGGTGCGAATCCAGATTCGGCCGTCGAAGAGGACTGGCGGAGAATCCGCTGGCCACACCTCAACCACCGCCATGTCCGATCCCAGAAGTTTTCGCCGTTGAACCGTGATGCTTGGCGGGGGAATGATTTTGCCGTCCGACTTGAGGTGCGCGAGCGTTTGAAGCAATTGGTCGTCGACCGCGATGCCGGAGGGGATTCCGTCATCATGAACCCCGATGAAGACAACGCCGGGCAGGCCGTGGCCGGGCAGGTCATTGGCAAACGCGCAAACGGCTTGCCGCACCGTTTCTGGAGCTGAGCTGGTCCATTGGGCTTTCCGCTCGACCCGGTCTGATTCCGGGTTTGCGAGGAGAGATTCCAACTCGTTATCGCTTAACGTCGCCATTGGTCACCGATTGCTCAAGCCGCCGCAGACTGTCGCGCCATGGTGCGACATGTTGCAACATGTCGCAAACCTTACTGAAGTGTTCAACAGAAACGATTCAGGGTTCCCGGAGCAGGCTGGATTGGAAAGAAGGCCGGCCAGTCGGTTGCGGGACGGTGTCACTCCGCGATGTAGATGTTTTTGAGTTCGGTGAAGCCTTCGAGGGCGTGGAGGCCGAGGTCGCGGCCGAGGCCGGATTGTTTGAAGCCGCCGAAGGGGGCTTCCACGTGGACGCTGCTGTGGGTGTTGACGCTGAGGACGCCGCTTTCGACCTGGCGGGCGACCCGGAGGGCGCGGGAGAGGTTGTTGGTCCAGAGGGAGCCGCTGAGGCCGTAGGGGCTGGCGTTGACTTCTTCGAGCATCTGGGCTTCGTCTGTGAAAGGGCGGATGCAGGCGACGGGGCCGAAGATTTCCTCGCGCCAGGCGCGGTCGGAGCAGTCGGCGCCGGGGATGATGGCGGGGGCGAGGTAGGCGCCTTTATCGAGGGGCCGGGAACCGCCGACGACCTGTTGGCCAGCGGACCGGGCACCCGCGATGTATTCCTCGACGCTGGCGCGTTGCTGGGTGGAGACCATGGGGCCGACCTGGGTTTGCGGGTCGGTGGGGTCGCCGATTTTGATTTGGCTGGTGGCGGCGTGGAAGAGTTCGAGGAAGCGGTCGTAGACGCTGGCCTCGACGAAGACGCGGGAGCGGGCGCAGCAGTCCTGGCCGGTGTTGCCGAAGACGGCCATGGGGGAGGAGGCGGCGGCTTTTTCGAGGTCGGCGTCGGCGAAGATGATGTTGGGGCTCTTGCCGCCGAGCTCAAGGGAGACGCGTTTGATGTCCTGGGAGGCGAGGCTCATGATTCGGGAGCCGACGGCGGTGGAGCCGGTGAAGGAGATTTTGCGGATGAGGGGATGGGTGACGAGGGCGTCGCCGATGGCGCCGCCGGAGCCGGGGAGGACCTGGAGGGCGCCGGCGGGGAGGCCAGCCTCCGCGCATATTTGGCCGAGGGCCAGAGCAGTGCAGGGGGAGATGGAAGCGGGCTTGAGGACGACGGTGTTGCCGGCGGCGAGGGCGGGGGC
>CAZSXX010000125.1:10655-11219 GCA_964611245.1 uncultured Verrucomicrobiota bacterium
CAGCAGGCGATCGGGAAGGGGAAATTCCAGGGGACGATGGCGGCGATGGCGCCGAGGGGCTGCCGGAGGGTGAAGTCGAGGCCGCCGCGGGAGACGGGGATGGTGTGGCCGAAGAATTTGGTGATGGCGCCGGCGTAGTATTCGAAAATGCGCGCTCCGAGGGCGATTTCGTCGCGGGCGTCGGAGATCGGCTTGCCAATGTTCTGGCATTCGAACTGGGCGAGGGCCTCGGCGTGGGCGCGGATGCCGGCGGCGATTTTGAACAGGATTTCGGTGCGCTTGCCGGGGGCTAGGTCGCGCCAGGTTTGGCGCCAGGTTTGATGGGCGGATTCGACGGCGCGGTTGAGGTCGTCGACAGAGGCGGCGGCGATTTCCGCGAAGGGTTCGCCGTTGGCGGGATTCACCTGGGCGATGCGCTTGCTGGCGGGTTTGAACTCGTTGTTGATGAACAGGTCGACGGGCAATTTCATTTCAGAATAACGATTCTAATTCGCGGTTGGGTTCAGGCTTTGGGGCGATCCATCGGCCGGGCGAGTATTGCGGGACTCCATCCATTCGTAAAGG
>CAZSXX010000126.1:0-11213 GCA_964611245.1 uncultured Verrucomicrobiota bacterium
ATCAAAAACCTTCAGGGCCGGTACGTCTTCGTCAATGAAACCTGCGAAAAACTGTTCCGCCGCAAGCTCGACCAATGGGTCGGGCGCACGGACGAGGACCTTTGGTCCAAAAGTCTCGCGAACAAATTCAAAAACATTGACCAGCAAATAATCCAGGAGAAAAAAGCCGTCGAAACCACCGAGAGCGTCCAACATGAGGACGGCGCGCAGCACTGGTTGACCACCCGCTTCCCGATTCTTGACGAACAAGGCTCCACTCGGATGATCGGCGGCGCCGCGATCAACATCACCGAAAGCAGGCGCCTTGAGCGGGAAATCCAGACGGTCAGCGAACGGGAACAACGCCGGATCGGCCAGGACCTTCACGACGGCTTGGGCCAGTACCTCACCGGCATCGCCTGCATGGTCAAGGTCCTGGGCCAGAAGCTGGCCAACAAGGAACTCCCAGAAGCCTCGGACGCCCAACGCATCACGGCCATGGTCAATGAGACAATCCAGCAAACACGGGACCTCGCCCGTGGCCTTTGCCCAGTTGAGTTGGAAAACAACGGCCTTCAGGCCGCCCTCCAGGAGCTTGCCTCTCGCGTCACCAAGCTTTTCTCCGTTGATTGCGAATTTGAGGCCGCCACCGTCGTGCAGATGTATGACAATGCGGCCGCTGTCCACCTCTACCGCATCGCCCAAGAGGCGATCAACAACGCCATCAAGCATGGCCAGACCACCAAAATCACACTTGGACTG
Source organism: uncultured Verrucomicrobiota bacterium (assembly GCA_964611245.1). Classification (GTDB taxonomy): domain Bacteria; phylum Verrucomicrobiota; class Verrucomicrobiia; order Limisphaerales; family SXQI01; genus CAZSXX01. Next base: position 742 of record CAZSXX010000126.1, read on the forward strand.
ACTTCCTCAAGCGGCCAGATCATCCTCACCATCAAGGACAACGGCATCGGAGTCGCCGCCGCGGGCGACAGACGGAAGCCCAGCGGCATGGGCCTTCGCGTCATGAATTATCGCGCCGCCATGATCGGAGCTTCCGTGCAGCTGGAGTCCCCGCCCGAAGGGGGCACGCTGATCCGATGCGTCGTCCAGAACAACCGCCCAAGTCCCCCGGGGAAGAAAACTGCGAAGCAGAAAACGCCTCGACCCGAGCCGAATCTCACGACCGAATAACCGGGTGGTTGCCCCAGTTCGATCCGGGAGATCACAATTCGAATTGACACCCTCCCTTTCCGCCAGCAATTTTCGGGGGATAAATCTATATGGCCGATAACACACCGACACCTCCCGGGCCCGGCGCCACCCCTCCCGCTCCTTCCGCCGCCGTGCCGCCGAAACCGACAGAAGCTGCAAAGGTACAGCCCAAGAAGGAAACCGTCCGTATAATTCTCCCTCCCAAACCCACCGCCGCCGCCACGATTAAAATACCCTCCCCTGGCGCCAGCTCCGCGGCCGCTCCCTCCGCCGCGGCTGCCGCCACCGCCGCGCCTGTGGCCGTGCCCGTTTCCAACGCCGCCACCGCCGCGCCAACCCAGGTCATAAAGGCGGTTCCCGCCCATGGGGGCGCTCCTGCGTCCGTTTCTGTTTCTGCGCCGCCACCGCCTCCCAAGCCCGCTGCGGTTCCAAGGCCCGCGGTGGCCAGCGGCATCACCGTAGCTGACAACGTCCTTGCCATTGCCGCAGCCGTGGTCGCCGTGGCCGCGCTTGTCCGCATCATCATGCTCGGCGGCTCATAAGGTTGCGCGTTTCAGCGCCTTGGGGAACATTGGAGGCTATTATGGCAGGAGAAAACATCGTCACCGTCAACGAACAGAATTACGACCAGGAAGTCACCCGCTCGTCCACCCCCGTTTTGGTGGATTTTTGGGCGGAGTGGTGCGGGCCATGCAAAATGATCGCGCCGTCGCTCAATGAGCTGGCCGAAGAATACAAAGGCCGCGCCAAAATCGCCAAGGTCAACGTGGATGACAACCAATCCTTGGCCGTCAAATTCAAGATAAGCGGCATTCCTGCCCTCTTCATGGTCAAGAACGGCGAGGTTGTCGAGCAGGTGGTCGGCGCCCGCAGCAAAAAAGATTTCAAGGCGATGATCGACCGCGCCATCGCTTGAGGCTGGCGCCTCAGGTCCAGCGGTGACACGGATCGCCCTCGACGCGGTCCAACGTAAACTTCCGCTGTCATGGGGCTGATCGTCACGCCGGGCCAACTCAAGAATCAGGGCGAGTTTTACCACCAACTTGCCTCGATGACCGCTGCCGGCGTCACCATCGTCCAGGCCATTGACATGCTGCGTCGCAGCGCCCCCAGCCGCAGCCTCGCCAATCTCTCCAACCAACTCATGCAGGGGATCATCCGCGGCCAGACTTTCACCGAGGCCATGCGAGCCACCGGCCGCCAGCTCCCGGAATTTGACGTCTCCCTCATCGAAGCCGGGGAGGCCAGCGGACGCCTCGACCAATGCTTCAAGCTCTTGGGGGATTTTTATGACGAGCGTGGACGGCTCGCCTCAAAGGTCATCTCCCAGCTTCTCTACCCCATCTTCATGTTCCATTTCGCCCTCCTCATTTTCCCAACCTCCCTCCTCGCCGACCTCGTCTGGAAAGGCAACGTCGGCCCCTATTTCACCCAAAAGATCACCATTCTCCTCCCCCTTTACCTGGGCCTCTTCGCCCTCCTCTGGAGCTTGCAGTCCAAGCGCAACCGTTCTTGGCGCGCCCTCGTGGAGCGCGTCTTTGGCGTCATTCCCATCCTCGGCTCCACCCAAACAAACCTTGCCATGGCCCGCCTCTGCGCCGCCCTCGAAGCCCTCATCAACGCCGGCGTCACCATCATCGAAGCCTGGGACCTTGCCGGACGCGCCTCCGGCTCCCCCAAATTCATCCAAGCCGTCCGCGAGGCCAAACCCCTCATGCAAAAAGGCGAAACGCCATCGGAGGTCCTCGAGCAGCAACGCGTCTACCCCGAGCTCTTCGTCAGTTCCTACAAAACTGGCGAAATCAGCGGACAGCTCGACGACTCCCTCCGCCGCCTCTACCGCCATTACCTCGAAGCCGCCACCACCAGCCTCCAGCGCCTCGCCGAATGGCTTCCCAAACTCATTTACATCGGTGTCCTCATCGGCATCGCCGTCCAGATCGTCTCTTTTTGGACCGGCTATTATGACACCATCAACAAAGTGATCGCCCCATGACCATTTCCGACCTCCAGACCGACGAGCCGTTGCGCCAACACGAATTCCCCGTGGTCAAAAACACCGTCTTCCTCGGCCATGCCGGCGTCTGCCCGCTTCCCCGCCGCGTCGCCGACGCCATGACCGCCTTCAACGAACGCTGCACCCAGGGCGACCAAGAGGACAGCCTCCCTCCCCTCTTCTTCTCCGCCATCCGCGAAAAAGCCTGCCGCCTCATCCAGGCACAGCCCGAGGAAATCGCCTTCGTCGGCCCCACCTCCCTCGCCCTCAGCTTCATCGCCTCTGGCATCAAATTCCGCCGCACCGACAATGTCCTCATTTACCAGGACGATTACCCCTCCAACGTCTATCCTTGGATGGCTCTCGCCGAGCGCGGCGTCCAAGTTCGCTACCTGAACACGAAAGAGCTTGGACGCATCCGCCTCGTCGACATCAAGGGCCAGGTCGATGAAAACACCCGCCTGGTCGCCCTTGCCTCCTGTCATTTCCTCTCTGGCTGGCGCCTCGAGCTGGACGCGATCGGCAAATTCCTCCGCGAGCGCAAAATCCTCTTCAGCGTCGACGCCATCCAAACCCTCGGCGCCTTCCCCACCAGTGCCCGCTGCGTCGATTTCATGGCCGCCGACGCCCATAAATGGCTTCTTGGCCCCTGCGCCGCCGGCCTCATGTTCGTCCGCAAGGAAGTCCAGGACCAGCTCGTCCCCACCACCTACGGCTGGCACAACATCCGCTGCCCGAACTACGTCGCCCAGGAGCAGATCACCTACCGCACCGACGCCCGACGCTACGAAGCCGGCACCGCCAACCTCGCTGGCCTGGCTGGCCTCGGCGCCGCCCTGGATCTCCTTCTCGAAATCGGCGTCGACAACATCGCCGCCGAACTCCTCCGCAAGCGCGCCTGGCTCGTCCCCGCCCTTCAGGCCAAAGGCTATGAAGTCCTCCAATCCAGCGCCCCGCCCGAAAACCTCGGCGGCATGATCTCCTTCCACAAACCCGGCGCCGACCTCCCCGCTCTCCACACAAAACTCAAGGCCGGCAACATCCTCACCTCCCTTCGCGGCGACCGCTCCGGCCGCAAGCTCATTCGCATCTCCCCCCACTTCTACAACACCGACCCCGAGCTCCAGCGCTTCATCGATTGCCTCTAGCCCGCTAAAATCGGAAAATGAAATCGAGCGTGTATCGGTCCTTAAACAGACCCTTCGGATCCGTCGCCCCAAATTCGTAGGCGAATCCGAAATCCACCTTCTCATGCAGCCGGCTGCGGAACCCTCCCCCCAGCGCGATCTGCGTCCTCCCCTCCGCGTTGCGCGACCCGAAGTTGATCAGGTCGAACCCCTCCACTGTCAGCGGCAGCCCTTTCCCTTCGCTCAACACCGTCTGCCCGTTCGCCGCCACAAACGGAATGAACCATCGGCAAACATAATAATCGAGCTGCAGGCTGTAATGCGCGCTCGCCGTCTCGCGGTCCCAATCATTCGGCAACCGAACCCCCGCCGACGCCGTCGCGTGAAAGTCATCCCACCCCTTGATCGCCGACACGAACGCGTTCCATTCCCCCGACCCATTCCCCTGGAACACGCTCGTGTTCCCTGTCGGCAATTCCAGCTTGATCCCCGGCGTCAGCACAAACTGCCGGTCCGCGCTGTCAATCAGCGCGTATTTCAGCCCAGCAGCGATGTCCGCCCATCCATCCGTGCTCGTTCCCACCCCCGGATCGACATCGATGTATCCATCCTTTGTCGCGATGAACGCCAGCCGGTCCGTGATCGCGTACCGCAACTGCGCCGCGTAGACCCGAACATCCCCGCCACCCGTCGCGAACCCCTTGTCAATGTTGTGCCACATCGCCAATGGCCGCACTTCCGAATGGATCAGCGGGTCCTCGAAAAAAAGCGGGTTGGTCACCGGCGCGATCGCCTTGTCCTTCCAGTCATCCCCGGCCAAGGCCGCCCCGTCGGCCGCCACGGCGGCCAGTGTCAAAAGGCAGGAACCAATGTTCATTTTCATCGCCCCACTTGCCTACCTCCCACTCCCCCGCGTGGCTTGCCGATTCTTGGTGAAAACTGGCCCGTCCTTGCCCGCGATCGCCCCGAAAACCCGCCGCCCCTACTTCGCCCGGCAATAAAACCGCTGCATGTCCCGCAGGTTCAGGTGCAATACCAGCTTCGACAAGTTCAACGCCACCCCGATCTTGTTCAGCAAGATTTTGATCCGGTCATTCCGCAGAATCACACCCAGGTTCGCCAGCAGCCGCGCCCCCGTCAGCGTCCGTCCCACCAAATCCATGTCCACCACCTCAAACCCATGCTTCTCCAGCATCTTCCTCAGCGTCGGGACCGTGAAAAAATAAATGTGCCCGTTCGTGATGGAAATATTCCGCTCCCGCCGCCCCAGCATCTTGAACATTAGCGAGTCAAACCGCGGCGTCTCCACCACCAGCATCCCCCCCTTCTTCAACAGCCGCCTCAATTCCACCAGATTTTCCGCCGGGTTCGGCATGTGCTCGATCACATGCAGCATGATCACCGCGTCAAAGCTCCCATCCGCCAAGCTCGGCTGCGGCAGCACCCCTTCGATCACGTTCAGCTTGTATTTCTCCCGCGCGTACTTCACCCCGCCCGTGAACGGCTCTAGGCACGTGATGTCCCACCCCGACTCCCGGATCTTCTCCGCGAAAATCCCCATGTAACTCCCCACCTCAAACAGCTTCCCTCTCCGCTCCGCCAGCTCGTTCAGCTTCCGCAGCGCCCGCAGATTGTCCGGCAACTGCACATACTGTTTCCGCAAGTACTCTTGGAACGCGAAATCCGTCTCCGCCGGCAGTTCCTCGTTTTCGAACTTCTCCGCGTCGATCAATTCCTGCGGGTTGGCGTACATCAGGCTGCACTGCTTGCACCTCACAATTTGGTGAAGCTGCGCATAGCCTTTGGGGAAGACTACCGTGTAGTCATCCGCCCCGCACAGGTTGCATGTCACATAGCCCATCGCGCCAATTCTTCAGGCTCACCTTCCCGAATCACTCTCCCACCGTCAAGGTGCAAAACGGCGCTGGCCATCAACTCGCGAATCGCGGCCAAGGCTTGTCCTCACCGGCCATTTCCGTTGGAATGGGATGATGAACCTCCGAAGCCGTGTCACTCTCCTTGTCTGCGCCTGCGCCTGCGTCTGGATGGCAGCGGCGCAGGGCTCCGCCGCCGCCCCGGCGAAGCCGAACGTCATTGTTTTCCTTGCCGACGATCTGGGTCAGCGTGATCTCGGCTGCTACGGCAGCCAGTTCTACGACACGCCAAATTTGGACCGCATGGCGAAGGCCGGGACGAAATTCACTCAGGCGTACGCGGCCTGCCCCGTGTGTTCACCCACACGCGCGTCGTACCTCACGGGCCGCTGGCCGCAGCGGACGGGTGTGACGGATTACATCGGCGCCGCGCAACCAGAAAACTGGAAACGCCCAACCAAAATGCTGCCCGCGCCCTACTCCGAGCAGCTCGGATTGGAGGAAACCACCCTGGCGGAGGCGTTGCGGTCAGCCGGCTACGCCACGATGCACGCGGGCAAGTGGCACCTTGGGGGCGAAAAATTTTTCCCGGAGGCCCAAGGATTCGACTTGAATATGGGAGGCCTTGATCAAGGGGGCCCCTACGGAGGCAAAAAATACTTCTCTCCCTATGGCAACCGCCGCCTGCCCGATGGACCGGACGGGGAGCACATCGCGGACCGGCTCGCGGCCGAGTGCGGGAAGTTCATCGAAGCGAACCGGAACCGTCCTTTTTTCATCAGTTATTGTTTTTACGACGTGCATACACCCCTCATGGGCAAGCCGGAGCTCGTCCGAAAATACGAGGAGCGGGCAAAAAAAATCGCCGCGGATGATTGGGGCCTGGAAGGCGAACGGAAAGTCCGGCTCACGCAGAACTTCGCGGTCTACGGAGCCATGGTTGAGACGCTCGACGCCGCGGTCGGGGCGGTGCTCGCGAAGCTCGACGCGCTCGGCCTCGCGGAAAACACCCTGGTCATTTTTACGAGCGACAACGGGGGATTGAGCACAAGCGAAGGGTGGCCCACCAGCAATGAGCCCCTGCGCGGCGGAAAGGGCTGGCTCTATGAGGGCGGCGTGCGCGAGCCATTCCTCGTCCGCTGGCCGGGCAAGGTCAAAGCCGGCGCCACCAGCAGCCGGGTCATTGGCACGCCCGATATTTTCAGCACCGTGATCGAGGCCTGCGGGCTTCCTCCCGTGGCGTCAGCCCAAGACGGCGTGAGTTTCCTGGCGACGGCCCGCGGGGAATCCCAGCCGCCACGTGGCCCAATCTTTTGGCATTATCCGCATTACGGAAACCAAGGCGGCTTTCCGGGCGGCGCGGTGCGCGACGGCGACTGGAAGCTCATTGAACGCTACGAATCCGGCGCGGTCGAACTTTACAATCTCGCCCGCGACCTCCCGGAGCGGGTGAATCTCGCGGGCCTCGATCCGGGCCGCGCCGAGGCGTTGCGCGCTCAACTCAGCGCGTGGCGGAAAGAAGTCGGGGCCCGCATGCCAACCCCACGAGCACCCGAGTGATCATTGCCTTGAGACATCCACCCAGGCGGAACGCGCGGCCAATCTTGTGGATCAGGAATGCGGGGATCACGCGCCGAAATGCGATTCTTTTGAGCGGAAAAGAAGGTTGAAAGTCGTGAGGGAGCCATAGCTGCGGGTGATGTACTGCTGCATGTCGACTTTCTCCGCGTCGGAAAGTTTCTCGTGGGCGTTGATTTTTTGTTCGAGCACGCGGAGCTGGTTGCGGACCATGACGATTTTGTGGAAGAACGTTTCGAGGGGGATCTCCTTCGTTTGAAGGGAGGGATCGCTGGAATGGATGACAATCTTCCCATTTTGCCACCGGGGCAAAAGTTCGACCGGGCTGGGATCTGGTTTTTCAAGGCCGATGGCGGCGACCGTGCGGGCGACAATTTCCTCGATGAAAGGGGAAAGCGGGCGCTCAAGGCCGGTGACCGCCACCTGGGGCTCGGCGGCCTCCAACTCAGCCGCTTCTGGGTCAACAATGCGTTTCCCGTCGTCGAACACGACGTCGACCGTGTGCTCGGAGATGCCGCGAATGAGGCCGACCCCATACTGCGGATGCCGGACCTGCATCCCGATGGTGATGGATTGAATTTTCATGCGGCTGAACCTCGCGGCAAAAGACGCGGAACTCAATTTCATTTTGCGGGAAAACAAGGGCGGGAAAAAGAACTGTTGGGTGGATTGAAGCGGGTTGTGGTAGTTTGGCGCGGAAGTGAATTGCGATATCAAATCTCAGACGGCGGAGGAATTGCAGGCGCAATTTCGCGAGTGGGGACAGCCGGGATACCGGGTGACCCAATTGCTGGAGTGGCTGTATCCACAGCGGGCCGCAAATTGGGAGTCCATGTCGAACCTGCCCAAGGGGCTGAGGGAATCGCTGAAGCAGCATTACACGCTGAACACCCTGGAAATGGTGGCAAAGCAGGGCTCCCGGGACACCACACAGAAGTTTTTGTGGAGGCTGGCGGACGGCCAAATGGTCGAGAGCGTTTTGATTCCGGCGAATCCCGCCCTTTACGGCGAAGCGAGCGACCGGCACACCCTGTGCGTTTCGACGCAAGTGGGATGCGCCTATGGTTGCAAGTTCTGCGCCTCCGGCTTGGACGGATGGAAACGGAATTTGGGCGTGCATGAGATCGTGGAGCAGGTGATCGCAGTGGAGCGGTGGAATGCGGCGGAGAACCCGGAACCGGAGACGAAGGAGCGGTTGGTCAACAACTTGGTCATCATGGGCATGGGGGAGCCACTGGCCAACTACGACAATCTGCTGAAGGCGCTCAAGATTTTGAACGCCCCGTGGGGCGCGGGGATTGGGGCGCGGAAGATGACAATCTCCACCAGTGGGCTGGCCCCTCAAATTCGGAAGCTGGCGGAGGAGCCCCTGCAATTCCGGCTGGCTCTTTCGCTGCATGGCGCCACCGACGAGGTGCGCGAGAAAATCATGCCGGTGAACCGGAAATATCCGCTCAGGGAGTTGACGAGCGCGTGCGAGTTTTACCAAGGGAAGAATGGGCGGATGATCACCTTCGAGTACATCCTCATCGCGGGGGTGAACGATGGGCTGGATCAGGTGAAGCCGTTGGCCACCCTGGCGCGGAGGTTGAACGCCAAAGTGAACTTGATTCCCTACAACCGGGTGGAGGGGTTGCCGTGGGAACGCCCGGAGGAGGCGGTGCAGGAAGCTTTTCTGAAGGGGCTCGAGGAGCTGGAAATCACGGCGACTCTCCGCCGGGAAAAGGGCCACGACATCGATGCGGCCTGCGGCCAACTACGGCTGAAGACGGAGAAAGCTCTGTCCGCAGCTTCGGCTTGAACTCAGGGCGCGCTGAGACAACGATCGGACCCATGACGCGCCTGTTGACCCTGTTCGGAGTTCTTTTTATGTGCTGCAACGTCCGCGCGGCGGAAATCATTGCCCACCGTGGCGCCTCGTTTGACGCGCCGGAAAACACCTTGGCCGCGGTCCGGCTCGGATACGCGCAACACGCGGACGGCGTGGAAGTGGACATTCACCTGACGAAGGACCAGCGCGTGGCCGTGTTGCATGATTTCGACCTGAAGCGAGTGGCTGGCGTGGACGCGAAAGTGGCCGGGCAAACCTTGGCCGAAATGCAGCGGCACAATGTCGGCGCCTGGGGCCGATGGACAAACCAAGCGTTCCACGAAAAAATTCCTGCGCTGGGTCAGGTCCTCGAGATTGTCCCTCCAGGCAAGAAACTTTTCATCGAGATCAAGACGGGGCCGGAAATTATTCCGGCGCTGGAAAGGGAGCTGCTCGGGACCAAGGTGGAGCACGGGCAGTTGGTGATCATCACGTTCAATTACGAGAGCGCAAAGGCGGCGAAGGCGGCGTTCCCAAAGTTGAAGACCTATTGGCTGGTGGGTTACGCCAAGGACAAGGTGACCGGGGCGCTTCCGGAGTTGGGGGAGACCATCGAAAAAGCAACCTCGGCCAAGGTGGATGGGCTGGACCTCAATTTCAATTGGCCCTTGGACCGGGCGGCGGTTGCGCGGATCAAGGCCGCGGGGCTGGAGTGCCATGTCTGGACGGTGGATGACCCGGCCAAGGCGCGGGAATTGGCGGCGGCCGGAGTGGACAGCATCACCACAAACCGGCCGGAGTGGATGCGGGAGCAATTGAAGCCGTGAGGGCGGTGGGTCCCGAATTGTCCTCGACGGTTCGCGCATGGGGGATAAATTACACACGATATGGATTCTGACGCCCCCAAGGGGCCCAATGGAAAAATCAACCTGCGCCGGCCTGACATCATGCAGGCGGTCCAGGCGCAGGTCATGTCGCATTACCGGAGCGACCTCGTGGATCACATCCGAAAAAACGGCCATGTGCTTTCGGCGGATGGGTTGATGACCGTCAAGCTGGCGAAGGAGTTTGGATTTTGCTACGGAGTGGAGCGGGCCATCGACTTGGCCTACGCCGCGAGAAAGGTGTTCCCGGAGCAGCCGATTTACATTCTGGGCGAAATCATCCACAACCCGGAAGTGAACGACCAAATTCGCGCGCTGGGCATCAAATCGCTGTCGGGGAAGGAAAAGACCGCCGACATCGAGGATTTGAAGAAGGACGACGTGGTGATCATTCCGGCGTTTGGGACGGAAGTCGCGACACGGGCGAAGCTGGAGGCGAAGGGGTGCCGGTTTGTCGACACAACCTGCGGGGACGTGATGAGCGTGTGGAAGCGGGTGCGGCAATACTCGCGCGATTCGGTGACCAGCATCATCCACGGGAAGGCGTGGCACGAGGAAACCAAGGCGACGAGCTCCCAGGCCACCGCGACCGGGGCCGGGCATTACTTGGTCGTCTTCACGCTGGCGGAGACGGACTATGTCTGCAATTACATCCTGAAGGGTGGCGACAAGGTGGAGTTCTTGGAGAAGTTCAAAGGCGCGTACTCGCCGGGATTTGACCCCGATTTGCACCTGAACGCCATTGGAGTCGCGAACCAGACGACCATGCTGCGGGGCGAGACCGAAGAGGTTCAACGCCGCCTGAAAAGGGCGATGGAACAAAAGCACGGAATTGCGAACGTTGACCAGCATTTCCGGTTCTTCGACACGATTTGCGGGGCGACACAGGACCGGCAGGACGCGCTCGAAAAA
>CAZSXX010000127.1:0-11205 GCA_964611245.1 uncultured Verrucomicrobiota bacterium
CACGCATGCCTTCACCCCGTCCGCCCCTTCAGGCGGCGCGGGCTTTTTCGCGGTCCGGGATGGCGCTTTGCGTCGAGTCATTTGTTGGCGTTAACCTAGTGAACCACTCGCGGACCGCGAGCAGATTCCATTTCCCCTCCCCCGGCGTTGCTCTCCGCCCTCAGGCGCGTTAACCTGCCGCATGTTGCGGATTGGCTCGATGGAGCTGAAGTCCAATTTATTCCTGTCGCCCTTGGCTGGTTACACCAACCTGCCCATGCGCCTCACCCTGCGCGAAGTCGGCGGCCTCGACCTCGCCACCACCGACCTCGTCAACGCCCGCTCCCTCCTCGAAAAAAAGCCCAAGGCCTTCAAGCTCATCGAAACCTGCCCCGCCGACCGCCCCCTCGCCGTCCAACTCTTCGGCAGCGTCCCCGAGGAAATGCGCGACGCCGCCGTCCTCCTCCAGGAACTCGGCGTCTCCTCCGTGGACATCAACATGGGCTGCCCCGTCCGCAAGGTCGTCCGCGTCGGCGGCGGCTCCGCCATGATGACCGAACTCGACAAAACCTCCGCCCTCGTCAAGGGCATGGTCGAGGCCGTCAAAATCCCCGTCACCGCCAAAATGCGCCTCGGCTGGGATGACGACAATCTCACCGCCCCCGACCTCGTCCGCGCGCTCGAGGATGTCGGCGTCGCCGCGGTGTTCATCCATGGCCGCACCCGCGAGCAGGGCTTTGGCGGCTGCGTCAACCTCGCGGGAATCCGTGCCGTCGTCGCCGCCGCCCGCGCCATCCCCGTCATCGGCAATGGCGACGTCACCACCCCCCAGGCCGCCAAAAAAATGTTCGACGAAACCGGCTGCTCCGGCGTCAGCATCGGCCGAGGCGCCTTTTACAACCCATGGATTTTTCGCCACTCCCTTCACTGCCTCGCGACCGGCGAACTCCTCCCCGACCCCTCCTTCGAGGAGCGCATCCGCGTCATGCGCCGCCATCTCGCGCTGATGATTGAAGTCTTCGGCGAGGAGCATGGCTGCCGCATGTTCCGCAAGGTCGGCCCCTGGTACTCCAAACAATTCGGCCCCGCCAACCTCTTCAACAAGGGCGTCGTCCTCCTTTCCAGCCGGGCCGAATTTGACGACCTCCTCGCCCGTTACATCGCGTGGCGGGCGCAATTCCTCGGCGATGACGGCCAGCTCCAGGCCAAATTTCGCCCAGCCCCGCTCACCTCGTCCTTCATGGAGGAGGATTCCGCCGTCGTCCGCCGCACTTCCATCCCAGTCCCCGCCGGCCCGGTCGATCTCTGGTGATCCCGGCTTTCTTCGCGTCCCCCCGGCCAAGGGAATGATTTGCCCAACGCCGCTCCGTTTGTTAATTAGCCTCCGCCCATGAGCCCAAGACCCAAGGTCGACATCCACAGCGAGGAGTTCCTGCATCGCCTGATGCGGCGTCAATTGAAGTTGTCCATCGCCTGCGCCGCCACCTTCGTCGTCGTCCTCCTCGGCCTCCCACTCGCCAATTATTTCCTCCCCGAACTCATGGCCGTCCGCGTCGCGGGCTTCACGCTCACCTGGCTGATCCTTGGCGTCCTCTTCTTCCCGTTCGTCTGGGCCATCGCCTGGGTTTTCATCCGGCGCTCCATCGCACTCGAGAATGACGAGGCCCGCGAAGCCATGGAAGGGGAGGGGAAATGACCCCTCTGCTCGCCGCCGTCGATCCTTGGATTCTCGCCTTCTCCTTGGTCACCGTCATTGCCACCATCGGCATGGGCTTCTGGTCCGCCGGCAAATCCAAGACCGCCGGGGATTTTTTCGTCGCGGGCCGCTCCGTCTCCGTCGGTTGGAACGCCTCCGCCATCTCCGGCGAATACCTCTCCGCCGCCTCCTTCATGGGCGTGGCCGGCATGGTCATGAGCGTCGGCTACGACGCCCTCTGGTATCCCGTCTGTTACGCCTGCGGCTACCTTTTCCTCCTCCTCTTCATCGCCGGCCCACTCCGCCGCTTTGGCGCCTACACCATCCCGGACTTTGCCGAAGGCCGCTACGACTCCACCCTCTTCCGCAAAATCGCCGTCATCTTCGTCTTGTTCATCGGCTTTTTCTACACCATGCCCCAAATGAAGGGCGCGGGCACCACCCTCGCCTACATCTTCCCCGGCCTTCCATACTGGGCGGGCGTGGTCGTCGTCGGCGCCGTCATCACGCTCAACGTCTCCCTTGGCGGCATGAAAGGCATCACCCTTGTCCAAGCCTTCCAATATTGGATCAAAGTCTTCGCCATCTCCGCGCCCATCTTCGTCCTCATGGCGGTGTATGGAAGCTACGGCAAGAATCTTTCCGTCAATGGCGGGGGCGCGCCCTCCGCCATGGTCGAATCCATCCGCAAGCCACTGCCCGAAAAAGCCCCGGCGGACGCCGCTTGGGTTTCCCCGTTCGGCCCGCTCACCACCAAAGCCGCCGCCCGCGCCAACATCTCCGGCCCCGCCCAGCGTCCATACTCCCTCCTATACACCTATTCCCTCATCATCGCCCTGGTCTGCGGCACCGCTGGCCTCCCCCACATCCTCGTCCGCTTTTACACCAACCCGGACGGTGTCGCCGCCAAGCGCACCACCATGTGGGTCATGATTCTCATCGGCGTCTTTTACGTGTTCCCGCCCATCTTCGGCGTGCTCGGGCGCAATCTCATGCCGGAGCTTTACACGCTCACCGGCTCCAAGGGCTCCGACGGCATCGTCCTCCAGCTCCCGCGCCTCCTCAACGATAGGGTCCCCATGCTCGGCTCAATCCTCAGCGGCCTCACCTGCGCGGGCGCCTTCGCGGCCTTCATGAGCACCTTCAGCGGCCTGCTCGTCTCCATGACCGGCGCCCTCGCCCACGACATCTACGGCCGCATCCTCAATCCCAAATCCACCCCTCCCCAGCGCCTCGCCGCCTTCAAAATCTCCGCCGTCCTCATCGGCGCCGTCGCCATCCTCCTCGGCATGCAGGTCGAGCAGCTCCAGATCAATTTCATGGTCGGCCAGGCCTTCGCCATCGCCGCCGCCAGTTATTTCCCCCTCCTCTTCATGAGCGTCTGGTGGCGCGGCATGACCATGGCCGGCGCCGCCACCGGCATGCTCGCCGGCGGGCTTTGCGCGCTCACGGGCATCACGCTCACCAGCTTCAGCGACCTCGCCTCCGCCCCCAACGCCGGAGCCTTCTTCAAATTGTTCGACCTCAATCCATTCTGGATCGCCCATCCCTTGGTCCGAATCCTCTGCGAACAGCCCGCGATCTGGACCGTCCCTCTCGCGATCATCCTTATGATCGTCGTCTCAAAACTCACCCGCGCCACCGTCCCCCCCGACGTCCGCATGAAAATGCTCGTCCTCCACGCCCCGGAAAAGCTCGGCCTCAAGCAGGAGTACATCCAGGAGCACGCCGCCGGCCATTGACGCGAATCCAAGCCACCGGTTACCCAATGAAGCGCGCCGACCACGCCGCGATCACTCCAGCCGCATACTCCGCATCCTCCTTCTTGAAGAGGTAATGGTCCGCCCCGTCCAGGCACAGGAATGACTTCGGCTGCGCGGCCGCCTCAAACAGCTCATGGCCCTGCGCGATCGGCACAATCTCATCCCCCGGCGCGTGGCAAATCAACAGCGGCTTCCCCAGCCCCGCCACCGCCCCCGGGTGGTTCTGGTTCGCCAAGTCCTGCACAAACCGGCGGCTGATCGGAAATGGCCTCCCCACAATGTCAATCTCCGCCTGCCCCTCCTTCTCAATTTGCGGCAGCTTGTCCGTGAAATACGTCGTCACATGCCGGGGATCCGCCGGCGAATTGATCGTCGCCACCGCCCGGCACGATGGAATCTTTGCCGCCGCACGGATCACCGCCGGGCCTCCAAACGAATGCCCCAGCAGCAGGGCAGGGGCCCTGTGTTTCTCCGCCAGGAAATGGCCTGCCGCCACCACGTCGGCAATGTTGCTCGAAAGCGTCGTCTCCACAAACGCCCCCGTGCTCTCCCCATGCCCCGTGAAGTCAAACCGCAGCGTCGCGATCCCATGCCCAGCCAGCGCCCGCCCCAAGTACGCCGCCGTCTTGATGTTCTTGTTGCAAGTGAAGCACGCCGCAAAAATCGCGAACGCCTTCGCCACCCCCTCGCGCGGCAAATCCAGCAGCCCCGCCAGCGTGTGCTCCCCCGACTTGAACTCGACTCTCATTCGCCACGCCACCCTAGGCAAAGCGGGCCCCGTCCGCAATCGGCGCATCCCCGGCCCCCGCCCCTTCGTTTCACCCCGATTCTCCTTGCCCTCAAAGCGTGGCCCCCGAGAATTTGGCGCGTGACGACGGATGAATTGACCCGACTGAGCCGCCGCGCCCCTCCGCGCCGGTGGCGCGGCGAGATCGATTTTGTCCTCATCCCCCCCTCCCGCCTTCGCCTGCGCGTCAAGCAACTCGCTCAGCAAATCCAGGCCGATTACGCCAACCGCGACCTCGTCGTCGTCTCCCTCCTCACCGGCACCGTCTTGTTCCTGGCCGATCTTGTCCGCTTCATCGACCTCCCCATGCGCCTCGATTTCATGGGCGTCTCCAGCTACGGCGCCGGAACAGTTTCGCGGGAGCTGGTCTTCACCAAGGAACTGCGCCTCGATGTCCGGGGCCGCGATGTCCTCCTCGTCGATGACATCCTGGACACAGGCCGCACCTTGGACGCCGTCCTGCGCCGCCTCCGCCTCCTCAAGCCCTCCAGCCTCCGCACCTGCGTCCTCCTCGACAAGCCCGCCCGCCGCTCCCAAAAAATCTCCGCCGATTACGCGGGCTTCTCCATCCCCGACCTCTTCGTCGTCGGCTATGGGCTTGATTTCGCGGAACGCTACCGCAATTTACCGTTCGTGGGCGTTCTCCATCCCAAACTTTATTCCGACGCTTGAAGGTCGAACTTCAATTTTTCTCCTATTTTAAGGACGCCGCCGGTTGCGCCCGCGCCACCGAGGACCTGCCTGACGGCGCCACCGTCGAGGATTTGCTCCGCCGCGTCCACGCCCGCTTTCCCAAGCTCGCTCCGGCCTCCCGCTCCACCCTCATCGCCGTCGGCGTCGAATACGCGCCCCGCGCCCAAGTCCTGTGCGAGGGCGACGAAGTCTCATTCTTCCCGCCGGTCCAGGGTGGCTGATATGACGCGCAGCCTCGTCATCTCCACCGCGCCCATCGACGAATCCGCGCTGGCCTCCGGACGCTGCGCCTCCCCCGGCGTCGGCGCGGTCATCACTTTTCAGGGCCTTGTCCGGGCCCAGGAAGCCGGCGCCACCATCGGCGGCATCGACTACGAAGCCTTCGAGGCCATGGCCCGCGCCCAATTCGAGCTCATCTTTTCCGAAGTCGAACAGCGCTGGCCCATCGAATCCATCCGCCTGGTGCATCGCGTCGGGTTTGTCGCCGCCAACCAACCTTCCCTCTGGGTTGAGTTGGCCGCTCCGCACCGCGCCGAAGCCTTCGACGCCTGCCAGTACCTCATCGACCAAATGAAGGTCCGCGTCCCGATCTGGAAGCATCCCCGCTCCGCGGCCTCATAGCGATGTCGCGCCTCCACAATTTCAAGCACGCGGTCATCTCCGGCTACGCCACCCTCGCCGCCAACATCCTCTACACCTTCCTCTCCGTCCCCCTCGCCTTGCACTACCTCACCCCGGAGCATTTCGGCCTCTGGGCGCTCACCATCCAAATCGGCGGCTACATCGCCCTCATCGACATGGGCATGAGCGGCTCCGTCTCCCGCATGCTCATCGACCATAAGGACCGGATGTCCGATGGCGATTACGGCGGCATCCTCAAAACCGGCGCCCTCGTCGGCGCTGTCCAGGCCTTGATCGTCCTCGCCGTTGGCGTCGCCCTGGCTCTCCCGCTCGGCCGCTTGCTCCACATCCCGGACGCCCTTCGGTCCGACCTCCTCTGGCTCGTCGTCGGCCAGGCCGTCATCCTCGCCTTTTCCTTCGTCGCCCGCATTTTCCAGCACCTCCTCGTGGCCCATCAACGCTACGACATCTCCAATTACGGCCAGGCCGCCGTCTTTTGCTTGAGTCTCCTCGGCATGTGGGCCGGGTTCGCCGCGGGCTGGGGCGTGTTCAGCCTGCTCGCCGTCCAATTCGCCGGCGCCATCGTCGTCGCCATCATCAACCTGATCGCCGCCCTTCGCCTCAATCTCCTCCCCGCGCGCGGCGCCTGGGGCCGGGCCAGCATGGCCCGCTTCAAGGAGCTCTTCTCCTACGGCAGCGACCTCTTCCTCTATTCCATCGGCATGCAGATCATCAACGCCAGCCAAACCATCCTCCTCACCCGCTTCATGGGCTTGGACGTCGCGGCCCTCTGGAACGTCGGCACCCGCTGCTTCGCCATGCTCGGCTCCATCCTTTGGCGCATGCAGGAGTTCTCCGGCCCGCCCCTCGCCGAAATGTATGTCCGCGGCGAAATGGTCCGCCTCCGCGACCGCCTCCGCGACGTCGGCCTCCTCACCACCAACCTCGCCATCTTCACCGGCGCCCTCCTGGCCGTCTGCAACACCCCGTTCATGGACCTCTGGACCCGCGGCCGCATGCAGTGGCCCCCCGTGAACGACCTTCTCCTCGCCTTCTGGCTTGTCGCCCTCACCGCCATGCGCGGCCACATCAGCCTCGCCGGCGCCCTCAAAAAATTCGGCTTTCTCCGCTGGATTTTCCTCATCGAAGGCGCCCTCTTTTTCGGCCTCAACGTCGCCCTTCGCGAGTTCGACGGCATCACCCGCCTCCTCGCCATTTCCATCCTCTGCACCTGCGCCCTCAGCCTTCCGTATGTCCTCCTCCGCACCCGCCGCCACTTCACCCTGGCCTGGGGCCACATCGCAGCTTGGTACCTCTCCAGTTGGCGCTTTGGCTGGCGCGTCGCCGTCCTCGGATCGATCGCCTTCGCCTTGACTCACCGCCTCGATTCCGCGCCAAGGCTCGCCATCAACGCCGCCGTTGTCGGCCTCCTCGGGGCGTGCGCCTTGGTTCGTTACGGCCTCGGCCCTTCCCTCCAGCAGGACATCGCGGGCAAGCTCCCCGCACCCATCCGCCGCCTCTTCCTCAGCGTCACCGCGACGTAGCTCGGTGCGTGTCCAGGATCGTTCGCAGGTGTCCCCGCTGGAACAGCGACAATTGGAAACGCGGCGGCTCGTAATGGTTCTCCGCCGTGAACGGCCCCTCAAACTTGTCCCCCACCAGGTCGTCCCGCACGAAAAACGCGTTCACCCCCTGGAAATCGCACCCCACCAAACTGTAGCCCCGCGAACGCCCCAGCAGCTCCATCGATTTCAGGCTCGCCCCGTAATTGTTCGTCCCATCCCAGCCCTGCTCCGCCCGGTACTCCACTTTCCATTCCAGGTGCGGCGGAACCACGGAGTTGAACTCAATCACCACCACGCGCGGCCGAAAATCCTTCAACCCCTCCCACGCGTGATAGGTGTTCCGGTCGATGTCCAGCGACAAAAGGTCAAATTCCTTCGGCGTCTCCAACTGCGCGAACAGCGAGGCGATGTTCTCCCGCGTGACATACGATTGCAGCGTCTTCAGCCGCCCCCTCAAATCCGCACGCCCCTCCAAAAACGGCTCGAACAGCGCCCGCCCGTCAATCCAGCTTCCGCTCCACCCCTGCGCCAGCAGGTGACTCGTGTTGCACTCCGTCCCGTGCGCCACCCCAACCTCCACGAACCGCTTGTCCGTCGTCCCGATCCGGTTGAAAATCTCCTGGATCACCCCGTCCTCGCCATTCTGCGAATTGACGCTCCACTCGAAGCTCACCAACCGCTTCTTCGACCCATACCGCGGATGCCCCTTCAAATCGATGTCCACCAGCCGGACCATCTCCGCCGCCGCGCTCACTTGGGCCGCCTGCCCGATCCGGTCCAACGCGCCCTGGATCATCCGCAACTCGCGGATCACCGGCAGGGCCCCATAAAGTCGTTTGAGCAGGTTCAATGGATGGCGTCCGCGTCGTTCACGTGAATTTGACGTACATCCCGTGCAGCGTCCGGTACAGCCACGGCCATTTCGATTTCAGCATCACCGCGATCTCGTCCGCCCTCAGCGCGTGCGTCAGCAGCGCCTTCCGCTTCGCCTTCGCGAATTCAGGCCCAAGCCGCCTCGCCCATTCCTCCCGCACAAACACCACATCCCCCCACCCGGCCTCCTCCGTGATGTTGTCCGCGCACGGCACGAACCCCATCGGCTTCAGGTGTTCCTCGATCATCGGCAATGTCCTCTGCCCTTGGAAGAGCGGCCGCACCGCCGTCTCCACGTGCAGGACGAACAACCGCTCCGCGAAACCCGTGATGCCCTGCAGGATCATGTGTTCCGCCCCCTCCGCGTCGATCCACAGCGCGATCCGCTTCGCCTCCGGGCAATTCTCGCGCAGCACGTCGTCCAGCCGGCGGACCTTCACCTGCGTGGTCCCACGCCCCTGGAAATCCTCCGCCGCCTGCCCCACCCGCGGCAACAGCGAGCTCGACCCAAAAACAATCTCATCCTTGCCCGGCTCCGACACCGCGCACAGGTGGAAATCCATCGTCCCCTCCCGGTCCGCCACCGCGATCTGGTGGATTTCGATCCCCGCCTCCTTCAGCTCCGCGTTGGCCCGCATGTGCCCCGCGTTCGCCGGGTTCGCCTCAAATGCGAGCACCCGCGCCTTCGGCCGCAACCGCCGGAACAGCAGGCTCTGTTTGCCGTCCCGCGAGCCGATGTCGCAGATGCAATCCGCGTCCAGCGCTTTGACGAGACTTGAAAAAAGAGTCTTGGTGTTGGTCATGTTGGCCCGGCTTGGGCGTGCCCCGTCGGCGGTCCGGCGCACAGTCTTGCTGATGCCCATTCCCATTGGCAACGAAATTTGCCTCCCGTTCCCCCTCAAAAATGGTTGGCTCCCGCCACCCCTTCTCCATAAATTGCGCCCGATGCGTTTGTTGACGGATGTCCGCCCTCCCTTCGCCCCCGCCGGGGCGCGCCCCTCTCGCCGCCCATGAAGGTTGCGCTCATCTCCACCGTCTTCAACGAAACATCCTCCATCGATAAATGGGCGGCTGCCCTTCAGCGCCAAACCTTCCGCCCCGACGAATTTGTCATCGTCGATGGGGGCTCCACCGACGGCACGGTCGCCGCCATGGAAAAAGCCTTCGATGGCGCCCGCTTCCCCAAGCCCGTCATCTTGGTCCGGCGCTGCAACATCGCCGAAGGCCGCAACCTTGCCATCAAGAACACCACCGCCGACGTGGTCGCCTCCATTGACGCCGGCTCCACCCCCGACCCCAATTGGCTGGAGGAAATCGTCAAACCCTTCCGCGACCATCCCGGCGTCGGCGCCACCGGGGGTTGGTGTCCCTTCGCCCCCACCAACGAGCTCCAGCGCAAAGTCGCCCGCTCCGTCGTCGAAACCGTCGATTCCACCCCCGTCGGCGGCGATTGCTTCCCTTCCTCCCGCAACGTCGCCTTCCGCCGCTCCGCCTGGGCCTCCGTCGGCGGATACCCCGAATGGCTCACGCTCACCAGCGAAGACCTCCTCTTCAACCTGAACATGCACTACGCGGGCGTCCGCTATTATTTCCAGCCCACCGCGCTCGTCTCCTGGGAAATCCGCCCCGACCTCCGCAGCTACCTCAAAATGATGCGCAGCTACGGCTTCGGCTGCGGCGAGGCCCGCCACGGCGCCCGCAATTACCTCCGCCGCGCCGTCTTCGTCCTCTGCCCCTTCCTCTTGCCCCTCTCCCGTTGGCCCAAACGCGACCTCCTCTTCCATTTCCTCGTCAACGCCGCCAGCGTGCGCGGTTGGATCGAAGGATTCCTCTTCGGCCGCAAGCCCCCCGCCGGCTGGCGCCGCATCAACGGCTCCTTCATCAGCCCCGAGGCGGTTGCCGCCGCGCAAAAAAAACTATATGGTCCGCCCCCGGATCGCTCCTCATGAAACATTTCCTGAAACGAACCTTTGATTTCTGGTGGCTCCAATGCGACCTGCTCAGCCCCCGCGTCGCGGCGCAGATCCATGCCGCCGACGGCGCCCCGCGCGATTTCTCCCGCGCCGCCAATGGCGTCATCCTCCGCGACACAAGCCTCTCCGTCACCCTCGCCAACGCCGCGTTCTTCGGCCGGGCGGGAGCCGAAATGCGCGCCCTCTCATCCGGCGTTGGCGCCCAGTGGAAGCCCCTCGACGACGGCAAATTCGAGGCCCGCCTCGCCGGTCTCACCTTCGAAATCTCCTCCGCCGAGGACGTATTCGTCCTCAGCGAAGTCTTCGGCCTCGGCGTTTACTCGCTCTCCCAGCCCGGCCGCGCCATCGTCATCGACATCGGCGCCAACATCGGCGCCAGCTCCCTCTTCTTCGCCTCCAAGCCTTGGGTCAAGCAGGTCTATTCCTTCGAGCCCCTCAAGCCCACCGCCCAGATCGCCCGCGCCAATTTCTCCCGCAATTCCGCCTTCCAGGGCAAAATCACCCTCTTCGAATACGGCCTCGGCTCGGCCGACGAAACGCTTTCCGTCGAGTATTCCCCGGAGTGGAAAGGCAAGTCCGGCCCCAAAGCCCTCCCTTCCGACCTCCCGCGCACCGTCAAAAGCTGGACCGAATCCATCCAGCTCCGCAACGTCAGCGCCATCCTCCCCGCCATCCTCGACGCCGCCGCCGATTGCGCCGTCGTCGTCAAAATGGATTGCGAAGGCGGCGAGTGGAAAATCCTCCCCGAGCTCGCCCGCTCCGGCCTCCTCAAGCGCATCGACCTCCTGCTCTTTGAATGGCACGACCGCACCCCCGAGCCCCTCGAACAAATCCTCGTCGAGAACGGCTTCAGCGCCATCCGCCGCACCGACGTCATCAACGCCCAGATCGGCCTCGTTTACGCCGCCAACCTCTCCGCCCGCTCCGGCGCGCCCGCCTGAACCTTCCCATCTTGGGCGCTTGAAGTGCCGCCGTTTTCGGTGGACGTTCCCACCGTGATTCGCAGCGTGAAATTCTGGCTCCTCCTTTCCCTTGTCCTCGGCCTTGCCTCCGCGCCCTCCGGCGCGGCCCTCCTTTCCGGCCGCATCGTCTCCCTCGTGGGCCAACAGCCCCTGGCGGCGGATGTCTCAATTCAAATTCGGACCGTCCACAATTCCCCCGGCGCCCCGTCCAGGCTCCTGCCTCTGGACGACTCCGATCCCGCGCTCCACCTCCGCGCCGGCCCGGGTCGCAAGGATGTCGAGGATCGAAGCGT
>CAZSXX010000128.1:0-282 GCA_964611245.1 uncultured Verrucomicrobiota bacterium
GCTGTATCAGTCCGCGTTCGCTGCGCGCGGGGATGGCGACGGATCGGCCTGAGCGGCCAGGCGCTGGCGCTCGGCGGTCTTGGCGAACGGGTAGTAGACGCACATCGCGATCAGGATGGAGACTGCGCCCCACACCGCCGCTTTCCAGTCGCCGCCGGAAACGAGGTAGTGCCCGATGATGGGCGGGGTGGTCCAGGGGACGTTCACGAACGGCTTCTGCAGGATGCCCCACTGCATCAGGAGGAAGGTGGAGCCGGTGAGGATCAGCGCGCTGAGGATGTA
>CAZSXX010000128.1:292-5800 GCA_964611245.1 uncultured Verrucomicrobiota bacterium
GTTGAGCACGATGGGGAACCCGAAAAAGATCGGCTCGTTGATTTGGAACACCTGCGTGGGCAGGGAGAGCCGGCTGATCTTGCGGAAACCCGGCTCGCGGGAGTTGAGCATGATCAACGCGAGCGCAATGGTCGCGCCCGTGCCGCCGACGTTGACGAACGTGGTGAAGAACCCATAGGCGGTCGCATAGGGCAGCGGCGCGCCTTGGGTCATGGCCGTCACATTCTCCGCGAGGAACTGGAGGAAAATCGGGGCCACAATCGCGTCCATGGCGTTGTCGCCATTGATGCCGACGGACCAGAGCATTGTGACGAGGAACGCGTAAATCAAGATGCCCGGAAGGGTGTTGAGGGCGAGCAGCAATGGCTTGAAGGCGGTCTGCACCAAACTGTTGATGTCCACCCCCGCGACGAAGCGGACGACCCAGAACGCGACGAGCAGGAAGAACATGGGGACCAGCGAGAGGAAGGATTCGTAGACGACGGCCGGGACGCTGGCGGGCATTTTGATGACAAGATTCTTGTCGGTGAAAAACTTCTGCACGCGGACGCACACGAGCGCGACGAGGATGGCCGTGAAGAGGCCCTTGGAACCGAGGGCGTCCATCGAAAGCCCTTGCGTTTTCAAGTCGAGGCTGATCATGAGGAAGACCAGCGTGGAGATGGAGGCGCTGACGATCGCCTCCTGCTTGAGCTGCTTGCCAAACTCGTGGCCGATGGCGAAGCACACGAACACGGCGAGAAGGCCGAAGGTCGCCGTCACGGGAATTTGCAGCAGCGGAAGGTATGGGGCGATGCGCTGCTCCCACCCGGACACGGGCAGGAAGGAGATGATCATGAAAATGCCGCCGATGATGGTCAGCGGAGCGACGGACACCATTCCCGCGCGGATGGCGGCGAGGTAAATGTTGTCGTTCAACGCGGCCAAGGCGGGCGCGAGGCGCTGGTTGAGCAGGTTGGCCCCGCGGCTCACTGGGCGCCTTTCAGGTCCGCGCGACGCTCGTGGATTTTCTCGAAGGCGGCGGCGATGTCTTCCATGTCCGACCGGGTCCCGAGGAACAGGTTTTGCTCCAGCCAGACGCATTGCTCGCGGCAGATCAGGTCGCTGTTGGGCACGCGCGCCTTGCGGTAATTCAGCCTGGCCCGCGATTTGGGAAGGTACGGGCCGAACGCCTTCTCTTGGAACAATGGCTGGCTTGGAAGGGAAAAACCGTAGCCGCCCGAGCAGGGGATTCCTTCGGCCTTGAGGGCCCGCAACACCAGCGCCCGGTCCACGCCAAACTTCGCGGCGTCGAGGCGCATCATGAAGAGGTGGTGGCTGTGGCGGTCGGTCCCCGCCAGGCGCTCCTGTGGATGAAGGCCCGGCAAATCGGCGAGCCTCCGGGCCAAGAATTGCCCGTTGCGGTCGCGGGTGGCGGTTTGCCGCTCCAAGCGGCCGAGCTGGCCGTTGAGCACCGCGCCTTGAAATTCGCCCAAGCGGTAATTTCCGGCGATGACATGGTGCTCGTACCAAATCCCGCCTTCGATCCGGCCGCAACTGTGGATCGACCGGCACGCGGCCGCGAGGGCGTCGTCATTGGTGGTGATCAGCCCGCCTTCGCCGGAGGTCAGGTTTTTGCTCGATTGAAACGAGAAGGAACCGAAATGGCCGATCGACCCGGCGGGCCGCCCGCCATGGCTGGCGCCGTGGGCGTGCGCCGCGTCTTCGATGACGACCAGATTGTGGCGTTTGGCGATGGCCATGACCGCGTCCATGTCGGCCATCTGCCCGGCGAAATGGACCGGGATGATCGCGCGGGTGCGCGGGGTGATTGCCGCCTCGATCGCCTTGGGATCGATGTTGAAAGAGGACCGGTCGATGTCGGCAAAAACGGGGATGGCGTTCGCCTCGATCACGGCGGTCGCCGTCGAGACGAAGGTGTAAGGCGGCACGATCACCTCATCATCGGCCTGGATTCCGGCCGCCATGAGGCTGATGCGCAGGGAGACGGTGCCATTGACGACGGCGATGGCGTGCTTGCAGCCGTGCATGTCGGCGAAGCGGCGCTCGAAGGTGGCGACCTCGTTCCCATGCAACCTGCCCCAAAGGCCGCTGCGGAGCGTGCGAAGGAGGCGCCGCTCCTCGGTGGCGCCAAATATCGGCCAGGCTGGGAATGGCTTGGCGCGGACTGGTTTCCCGCCAAGCAACGCAAGTGTCTGAGCCATATTCTGGGGGTTGATTACCCTACAACTTTTGTCCCATGTAAACAACGCAGTCGTTCCCCTCGCCCACTTGAACCAGCTCCTCGAAGCCAAGGCGGCGATAAAATCCGACCGCGGGTGCGTTGACCTTGCTCACCCCAAGGTGCGCGCCGGGCGACCCACGCGCGCGCAGGCGGGCCATGACTTGCTCCAGCATTTTTCGGCCGCAGCCCTGGCCCCGGGCGCGGGCCAAAAGGTCGATGTGAAGGTGGGCGGGATAGGAGGCGTAGGGCTCGGGCGTGAAGTAATCCGGATGGTGATACCAATTATGGACCATCTGGACCCGCGTCCAGGTGGAGGGATCGCCCGTGGGCTCCGGGAATTGGGCGCAGAGGTGGGGACGCCACTCTTTCTCGTAGCGGTCAAAAAATTGGCGTGAGTCAAAAGCGCCCAGGGCGTAGCCGCAGATGCCTTCGGCATCCTCAAGGATCAGGCTCAACTCCGGCTCGAACGCGAGGTAGGGGCCGACAAAGATTCGGCCGAGCGCGTCCGGGTCCTCGCGGTAAAACGGCTCGCCGTCCTTGCCGTAGTCGCCGGTTTTGAGGCAAACGTGGTAGGCGCCGGACTGATCGCCGGGGCGCGCGTCGCGGACAACGAAATCGTTCATGAAGGAATGGTCGGTTCGAAGGATCCATCCGGCCGCTGGGACAGCAGGGCCTGCAACTGCGGGACGAACCCTCCGCGGCATGTTTTGGGGAGGTGCGAATCGGGAACAAACCGGGCGCCGGCGTTGGCTGGGTCCAGTTTGAAGGCCGCGAATTTTTCGAGCAGATCGATCTCCTCCCGCAGTTCCCAGACACGGCGGCTGAGCGCGTGGAACAAGGGCCGGTTCTTGAGCTCGACAGCCCCCTGGCAAGCCTCGCGGAGGCGCTGCGATCCCAACTGGAAATCCTGGAGAGTCTCCGGCGACGGCTGCGCTTCGGACAAAAGGGCCCGGACGGCGCCGAGAAACGCCGCCGCCGTTTCGCCGTCCTCGTGCGGGAGGTAATAACAATCGAACAACGCCACCAGGTGTTCGACGCCGAGCGGGGCCCCGACCACCGCGAACTGCTTGGACCACTCCCGCAGCGCCTCCAAGTATGCTTGGCGCGGGCGCCATTCCGAGGCGCATTGGACAAAATCCGCGAGCGTCCGCACGGGAATGTAGTTCAGCGGAAATTCGTTGTTTGGGTTGGTGAGGATGCCCGCGACTTCATCCAGCATCGCCGTGGGCCGGCCGGAGTACGGGCCCGCGAAGAAACGGCGGCCGTCGTAGTCGTTGGCGTGGAGGTTGTCCCAGATCATCGGCTTGCGGCGCAGGCGCCGCCGGATATCGCGGATGTGCTCGAGCGGAATCTCGCCCGAAATGATTTCCGGGCCGGTCCAGAAGACGTCGATTCCTTGGGCAAGCTCGCGCCCAATTTCCTCCAGATATCCGTCGCCACCGAGCTTTCGGTCCGCCATCCGGTCGCAGTAGGGCGTGGGGCAAAACAGGAATCGGCCCTGCGGGGACCGTTCGCGCAGCCATTGGAAAAGCCCGTTGGCGACGAACGCCTGGGCCGAGGCGAAGGACTTGAACCGGATGGAATCGGCGGGGTCCATCCGGTCCGGAATGTCATCGAACAAAAGGGCGAAATCCCGGCAGCCCAAGGAAAGCATCTGGCTGAACCGGTTTTTCAACGCGTCCATGTCCGCCGGGTCGGAGTGGCGGATGTTGAGGCCCGGGCCGATGGCATGGATAAATTGGACTCCGCTCCCCTGGCATGCGCAAACCACTTCGCGCAGCGCTTCCGCTTCGGCCGGAGAATAGGTTTCGCGCCAGACCGCGCGGTGCTTGAGGTCGTCCTTTGGACCATAGAGGTAGGCATTCAGCCCACACTGCCGCAGCCAGGCGAAAAGTTCGCCGCGCTCAGCCAACGACCACGGCTGCCCGTAAAACCCCTCGATCACTCCGCAAAGAAAATCAGGCGGCATCGGCATGGTTGTTCGGGGAGAGAATCTTCAGCCTGGGCATTGGCGCATTCAAAGGAGGCCCTGGTAGGCCAGCCAAAGGGACCGGAAATATTTCATGACACGCACCGGGTCGGGGCTGTCGGGAATCTCGGCGAGGCAATAGCCGCTGTAGCCGGATGAATTCAGCGCGCCCAGCAGCTTCCGGAACGGGTATTCCTCGAGGTAAAGGTCGCGCATGTGCACGGTGAAAATTTTGCCGCTGAGGAGCTTGAAATTATGGTCGAAGCCTTCCCCATCGAGGTCGGATTGGTTCGAGTTCCAGCAAACGCCGACGTTCGGGTGGCTGGCCACATCCATGATTGTTTTCACATGGGGCGGAAAGGACGTGTCCTTCCCATGCACTTCGAGGCGGATTTGCTGATTGAGGTCCGCCGCGAATTCGCCCAGTTCGCGCAGCGCCTTGCCGATCTGCCCGAGCGTTTTTTCCGGGGCGACCTCCTTTGGCAGCCCGTTTGGCCGCACCTTGACGCCCGAGGCGCCGACATCATGGGCCAGCACGAGATACTCCTTGGTGGCCGCGATGTCCGCGCGGAGCTTGGCGGGATCCGGTGTGTGGTAATCGAACGCGCTTCCAAGCCCCATCAACTCCACGGGCGAGTCATGGAAACGCTTGCGGATTTCCGCCCGCTCCCGCTTGCCCAGCGACACCTCGACGCCGTGCTTGTGCGTGGTCCGGAGTTCGACCCCCTGAAATCTCGCCTGCGAGCAGTTTTTGATGATCGTGGCCACATCCCAATCCTTGGCGATGTTGTAGGTCACGATCCCAATTTTCATGCGTGGCGTCCCGGTGACAAATGTCGCAGGGGATGCGGCTGCCTCGATAGGCGGGGCCCCCGGCAGGAGGGCCGCTCCCATGGCCAAGCCCGCGCCCCTCAAGAAATCACGGCGCTGGATATTCATTGGTTTCCTTTTGGCATGGCAAAGTTGCGGTTGTGGATTCGCCGCCACGCTATGCCATCGCGCTTCGCGTCGCAAGAATCGACCTCAGGCGTGGAATTCACTCGGCGAAGTAGGGCTGGGCCTCGACGAAATTCAGGAGGATTGGCGATTCGGATTCGGACACCGTTATCTCAACCTCCGCGCCGCATCCGGCAAGGAACACGGTGAAAAAATAATTGAGCCAAAGGGGAGCCGCGACGCTGAACTGCCCTTCCGTGGCGAACACCGGTCCGGCGACCGCTTCGCGGTGGGAGCGTTCGGGAAGCTCGGCGCCGCCGCGGATTCCCAGCGTGACTGGATGAATGGCCGGGACGGACACTCCCTTCGCCAAGTCGCC
>CAZSXX010000128.1:5810-11164 GCA_964611245.1 uncultured Verrucomicrobiota bacterium
TGTACAGTCGGCCTGGCTTCAGGTTGGTGAGCCGTTGCCTGAGCCGGACTGGGCCGTTGGTCGCCCGCACCGCCAAGGCCCCGTCCCATTCCACCGCATAGGGAAAGCGGCCCTGCCACAAGGCCAGCCGGTCGACGCGCTCGTGGGCAGCCGAGCCAGCCCCCTCCAGGGTCCAAAACTTCAGGCCCTCCTCAAAGTCGCCATTGCGCAGGTGATCCAGCCGGTACTTGAAGCCGTGCCCGACGGAAAGGAGGTTCGTCCGCCCTTCGATGGCGTAATGCCGGAACAGCGCGCCGGCCCAGCGGATGGTTTCCTCGTCCGCGTAGCGGGATCCGTATTCCATGATCGCGGACAGCCCAGTGAACGCCGGGTCGGTCGCGACGGCACGGAACTGCAGGTCCATCCAGGCCTTGAGGTCGATCTCCGGCGTGCGGTTGAGCGAAAGCGGGGGGGCGGAAAAAAAGCCGAGGCAAATGGCGGAATGCTCCAGGGCCGTGGGATGCCTCTCCCGCAGCCTCGCCATCCAGCCGGTCAGATCCCGCTCGAGGCGCGCGTTCTCGTCGAAGCTGGCCGGGATTTCCCCCATGTATTTCTCCCAAACAATTTTGAGTTTTGCGTCCAAGGCGGCGCGGATGAACGCATCCGCGGAGCCTGGCTCGTCGGCGAAATAAAGGCGCACTTCCTTGTCCAATTCCTCCGCGCCCTTCGCCAATCCTGGCAGCGCCTCGGTCCAGTCGTCCAGCGAGCCGAGCCCCGGCCAGAATTCATCAATGAAAATCCCGTCCACGAACGGATTGCGCATCCCAAATGTTTCCAGCGCCGAGGATGGGACCACGGGCCGCGTCGCCTCCACGAACCAACGCCCACCCCGCGCCCGCCATTGGCGGATGAACGGCAGCCGGTTCGCGTTGTTCTGGCCGACGATCGTGTTGATGTGCGGCAGGAGGCGCCCGGCCAAAAACGGCCAGTCGTGGTCGCCACTGGAGAGGATGCGGGGCGTGGCGCCGAACTTGGAATAGGCGATTTCCGGCACGCGCCGCAGGGTCAATTGATCGAGATCGGCCTCGCCAACACGGTGGACCTTCAACAAGTGGCTGCCTTCCGAAAGGTAATTCTGGCGTTCTCCCGCCGGGGTTGTGCCGTTGAGGACCAGCCCGAGGTCAGTGGACAAATCATGGTCGATTCCCAAAAGGATCCGGCCCGCGCCAGCCGCCCGGGCGCTGGCCGAAATGTGGACCCAACCGTCCGTGGGCATTTGAAAGCGAATCTCCTGGATGCCCCGGGCTCCCGCTCCGGAAAGGTTCACCATTTCCACGACGAGATTGTTCAGGCGACGGGGAAGTGGGAGCGTTTCCGCGGGCGCCACCGCCGTCGTCAGGCAGATCAGCGCGCACAGCTCGATCAAGCCCCGGGGGATCATGCGCGCAACAGGGCGAGCGCGGCGGCCCGCACTGATTCGGCGTCCAGCCCGTAACGCCGCCGCAGGTAGGCCTGGCTGCCGACGATGGACGAGAAGCCATCCCGCAGCCCCAATCGCCGAAAACGTCTCGGAGCGGCGCCATTCTCCAAAAGCGTTTCGGCCACCAAGCCGCCCAAGCCGCCGTCCACCGTGTGCTCCTCAAGGGTCAGCACGGCCCGCGTTTCGCGCGCGGCGGCCAGGATCAAATCCGGCTCCAGTGGCCGCAGCGTGTGCACGCCCAGGACCCGGGCCTCGATCTTTTCCGTCGCCAGCGCCTCCGCCGCCATCAGCGCTTCCTCGACAATTCCCCCCGTGGCGATGATGGCGAGGTCCGAGCCCATGCGCCGCACGCGCGGCCGGCCGACGGCGAATGTCTCGCCCGGGGCCTCGTTGCGGCCCGCCGCCGATTTGTCCAGGCGCAAATAACAAGCGCCGGGAGTCCGCGCGGCGGCTTCCGTCGCCTCCATCGCCTCCCAAAGGTCGCCCGGCGAGAAAATGGTGATTCCCGGGATGGCGCGCAGGATCGCCAAATCCTCCGTGGCGTGGTGGGACATCCCGAGCGACCCGTAGGAAAATCCGCTGCCGACCGACACGATTTTCACATTCGCGCCGTGATACGCCGCGTCGTTGCGGATTTGCTCCAGGCACCGCAGGGTCGGGAAATTGCCGATTGAATACGTGAACACGACCAGGCCCTCGAGCGCCATTCCTGTGGCCACGCCGGTCATGTTTTGCTCCGCCACGCCCACGTTCAGGAACTGGCGCGGAAACTTCGCCGCAAAATCGGTCAGGACTCCGAAGCCCAGGTCGGCCGTCAGAAGCATGATCCGGTCATCCGCCGCGGCGAGTTGGCTCAGCCGTTTGACAAAATGATCGCGCACTTAGCCGCCCCCCAATTCTTTCAGGGCGAGATCGAAGTCCGCACCCTTCGCGGTCCGGTAATGCCACGCGACCGAGTTCTCCATGTAGGAGACGCCTTTGCCCTTGGTGGTGTGCGCGATCAGGCAGCTCGGTTTCCCTTCCCGCCACGGGGCGCCGGAGAGGGCCTCCCGCAGCGCCGCATGGTCATGCCCATCCACCTCGCGGGCCTCCCAGCCAAACGCGCGCCACTTCTCGACGAACGGCTCCAGGCCCAAGGTTTCCGAAACGGGGGCCAGGCTCTGTATTTTGTTGTAGTCGACGATCGCGACCAGATTGTCGAGCCGGTGGTGCGGGGCGAAAAGGATCGCCTCCCAATTTGAGCCCTCGTCGCATTCCCCGTCGCTCAGCAACGCGAAAACGCGGTGCGCCCCCTTGGCGCGTTTGCCGGCGAACGCCATGCCCGCCGCGACCGAAAGCCCATGCCCGAGGGAACCGGTGCTCAATTCGACCCCAGGAATGCCCTTGTGCGAGATGTGGCCGCTCAGGTCGCTGCCGTCCTGGCAATGGTCCATCAGCCGTTCCACCGGGAAAAAGCCCTTCTCCGCCAAGGCCGCATACACAGCGGATCCGGCGTGGCCCTTGGAGAGAATGAACCGGTCCCGCGCTGGATCGCGAGGATTCGCCGGATCAAATTTCAGGACGGAGCCGTAAAGGACCGCGATGATGTCGGCCATCGAGAAGGCGGCCCCCACGTGGGAACTGCCACCGCGATTGGTCATCCGCAGGACGTGGAGCCGGATTCGGCGCGCGAATTCGGGAAGGCCGCCGGAGGGGAGGTTCAAATCCGTCACCCGTTGCCTCCATGAAACAATCGTGGCCGCCAATTCATGGGGCCAACTCTGCCTCAGCGGTTTGTTTCACTCAACGCGAATCCAACCTCCGGGAGGCGCGGAGGGGTCGCCGCGGCAGTTGGGTCAATCCCCGCCACACCCACCGCAGCCGCCTCCGCCGCCATCGCCGCCCCCTCCACCGCCCCCGCTCCCGCCACTGCAGCCAGCGGAGCAGCCCGCGCTCGAGCCATTGGCGACCGGAGGCGCCAGGGCGTTTTTGTGCCTGGCGTACGGCGTCTGCTCCAGGATGGGCAGCCCGTACAGGCCAATCGCCAAGGGCAGGCTCAATGGCGAGCCCGTGGCCACCGGATCGACCGGCGCTTTGTATGGCTCCGTCGCCTTCCTAAGATCATCCAGGACTTGGTCAGCGGCGGCGGTCCGGAACGGGCGGCGCGAGAAATAGATCAGCGAGCAAACCAGGATGGCGATTGTGCCGATTGCCAAAAATGCCACTGGTTTGTCCCGGGAAACACCGAATCCAATTTTGACCGCGCCCACAATGGCCACCATGAGCGCGGTGGAGAGCGGATACCACACAATGGAGATGACCTGCCCGGGGCTGTAGACCAAGCCCCGCCCGGCCAGGCGGCGATGGATTTTCTTCAGGGTGGGCCTCGCCTTCAAACGGGCCTTGGCCACGGGAACCTCCCGGGGGCCCGGGGGCACCAATGCGCGCTCGAGGGGATGGAGCTCGACCGCCTCGTCGGCCCCACGCAGGCGGGAAATCACCGCCCGAGTTCTTTCTGGAAGCTCCACGATTTTGCGCTCGACCAGGCTGATGATCGCCGCGGAGGTGGCCAGGTCCCCTTTGCCGGCCAGGTAGGCGACCTCGAAGGGGTCGAGGTTCTCCGGGTTGGCGGTTGGGAAACGGGCGGAGCGGATCAGGTGGCGGCGCCAGAGAGCGGCGCCGACCAGGACCGTGATGCTGAACCAAAGGTAAAAGCTGAGGAAATCCGGGCCCCGCAGCTCGAACACGCTGTTGAAAGCCAACTGCCCGCAGCCCACCGCCAGGAGAAGGAGAAGCAGAAGCGCCGCACGCGCCATGGAAGCCCAACGTGGCTTGGGGATGACCCAATTGGACCCGGTGTCGACCCATTTCAGGTCATGATGGGCCGCATGCGGGGGCCAAAAATCCGGAGGCGGGGATTCCGCGAACAGTCTTTGGTAGCTGGCCCGCGTGCGCGCATGCCAGTCCTCGAACTTGGCCGACTCATCCGCGCCGCCCTTGGTGGGGTGGTGGTGGAATGGCCGCCCCAAAACGTCGCCGCAGAAATCTTTCCAATACGATTTCGTGTAGGCGAGGTGGAGGTGCCAGACCTGGTCCACATCCTCCGACGGGGAAACTGGATGCCCGGCCATGCAGCCGAGAAACACGAACCGCTTGTATTCCTCGATGGCGCGCAACGCCCGGGAGTGGGGCCAACGATTTTCACGCGCGAGCCGTTGCGAGAACGGAAAGCGGGCGGTGGGGTCATCGATTTGAAATGCCTGGATTTTGCTCCAGAGCGCTTGTTCGGCGGGATTCATGGTTTTCATAAGTCACCTTGCCGTAGCAAGGCGACGATCCTCCAACCCCGCGAAAAAGCAATCCTGAAGCGCCCAATGTCACGCGTTCGTAACGCGCCGGTGGCGCGGCCTGCAACCGCCGAAAAACAACCCCGCCGCCGAACGAACTGCGAATGAGCCAGTTCGGGAGAAAACGCCATCCCCGCGCCGTTTTGGATTTACAATCCCCGCCGGGTCGGCGGCAATCGGGGAGAGTGAAGATTTTGGTGACTGGAGCGACCGGATTCCTGGGCGCCCACCTGATTCAGCGGCTTGCGCGCGAGGACGTCGCGCTCGGGTTGCTGATCCGTCCGCAAAGCGACCGCTGGCGCCTGGAGCCACTGCCGAAGAACGCGAATACCAGGACTGAACTTCACGCACGCCGTCCAGATCACGCACCCACTTGGATTGTTTGCCTTGAGCGATGCCCGTTTCCAGTTCGGTTTTGATCGACTCCAGCAGCTCCGATCGTGTGCGGAACTGGCCGACGCGGGACAGATCCGGGCCGATCGTTCCGCCGCGTCCCACCGCCCGATGGCAGGCGAAGCAGTTGTGCTTCGGCGCGAGAAAGACTTCCTTTCCCGCGTCCGACGTTACCA
>CAZSXX010000129.1:0-8475 GCA_964611245.1 uncultured Verrucomicrobiota bacterium
CCAAATTCAGCGCTGTGGCGGCCGACACCGGTTCATTGAACGCGATCGAAAGGTGGTTGAGCGAGGAGGCGGGGACAGTCAGCGTCGCCGTTGGGGCCGCCGTGTCATTCACGGTCACGGTGGTGACGTCGGAGATGACGTCGGGGGCGCCTGGGGCCCGCAGAATCGCCCGGAATTGCGCTCCGTTGTCCGTGGCAAAAAGATTGGCGGTCGTGTACGACCCCGTCGCGCCCGCGGTCGGAATGTTCGTGAATCCGCCGGAACCGTTCGAGCGCTGCCATGAAACTTGAAGCTCATTCGTCGGCGATCCGCTCCACGTCGCCCCCAGAGCGATGGTCGCCGCGGCCCCCGCGTTCACTGACACCGCCGCGGGCGGCTGGACACTCAACGTGATGCTCGCCCCGGCCGTGGCGGAGAGTTCCTGGTAACTTTCGATCACCGCCCGCGCCGGCACCCCATTGGCGACGGAGCAAACCGCCAACCCAAAGTAAACCGTTTCCGGCATCAGCGGCACGGTGACTTGGCCATCCTGCGTCCAAGCGACCCCGTTTGCGCTCGTGTAGCGGGTGAACACGTTCCCATTCCGGCGCAGGCGCAGCCACACATCTGGATACTTGATCGCGCCCGACATGAACGGAGTCGAACCCCATGCGACGGACGCCTGATTATAAGCCTGACGAACCGTTCCTTCCGGAGAATTCCGGCCCGGGAAAGACGGATTGACCGCCGCCAGCACCTGCACGCCCTGCGGCGCCAAGGAATCGCGCACTTCAAATCCCGCCTTGGTTGGGCCGCGGACCACATCCACATACGGCACCCGCATCGCCACATCGAAATCGCCGGTCCGCTGTTTGAAAACATAACGGAACTGGTCGGAAGTCCCAAAAATGTCCGCCCCGCCGCCCACAATCTCAAACTGGCCGGCGCCAAAACTGTAATTCGCCCCCGGCGGGGACGCGTTGTTCAAGTCCATCCCGACAAATCCCTCGACCCGTCCATTCGCGGTCGAGGCCGCGATCGCCACGCCCGAGAGATCCAGCACGTTCTGGACGCCAACCGTGTACGGGCCCGTCAAAAGGGAATTCGGCACCAGCAGCACGGAAACTCCGTCCTGGAGCACCGCCACCGATTTCGGCGTCGCGCCGTTGATCGTGTAGTTGGCCAGCACGCCCGCGGATCCCCCCATGACCGGCTGGTTGAACCGGACACCGACATGCGAGCCATCCACACTGCCCACCCCCACAACGGCCAGCGGATTGGCGGACACGGCGATCGTCGTGGTGCTGCTCGTCACCGAGGCGCCGCCCGCCCCAGCCACCGTCACGTTGTAAGTCACCCCATTCTCGCCGGCCGTGGCGCGTGGAAGGACAAGTTTCCACGCCGTCTGCCCCGGGATCGGGGAGCCATTGCGGTTCCATTGATAGCTGTAAGGCCCGTCGCCAGTGGCTTTCGCGTAAAGGGTCGCAAAACCGCCGTGCGGGATCGTGGTCGTCGGATCCAACGGCAGGACGCCGACTGGCCCGGTCGAGGCCTGGATGTGGATGTCATCCCAGAGATCCACCCCCGCGTCCGAAGCGTTCGTCCGCAGCGCGAAATAAAGCTTGGTCGCGGTCGCGAGTTCCGCCGCCGTGATCGACGTGGGAGGATAGCTGGCGACCACCTGCGGATCCGGCGGAGTGAGGCCGTCATGCCCAAAATCCTCCAGCATCGCTTCGACGGTGTAGGTCGTCGCCGAGGTCCGGACAAACGTGGCGGTCAGCTTGTACCAATTCCCCGCCGTCAGGGTCGACGTGGCGTTCGGAACGTTCACCGGGGTCGTTTCCGAAGTCGCGGTCCCCGTGGCCAACGCCTTGTTTTGTTGCCGCAATTGGTAGCTCAACGCGGGCTGCGCGGTCGACTGCATGATCACCGTCATGAACGTCTGCCCCGCGTTGGCGTTGATGCCCGTGTTCGTCGAACTGACAAATCCAATCTGCGTGGCCCGGTTGTTCGACGTGATCCCCGCCAACCGAATCTTCAGCATCACCGACGCCTTCAACCTTGCGTCCACCTGCGAAAAATCAAACGGCATCGCGACCAAAACGCCCGTGATGTCGTTGTTCCCGGCGCGGATGTCCAATGCTCCCGCGCCCGGCGCGGGATTGGAGCCCACTCCGCCATCGTGGGA
Source organism: uncultured Verrucomicrobiota bacterium (assembly GCA_964611245.1). Classification (GTDB taxonomy): domain Bacteria; phylum Verrucomicrobiota; class Verrucomicrobiia; order Limisphaerales; family SXQI01; genus CAZSXX01. The sequence goes on from CAZSXX010000129.1 coordinate 2,168, forward strand.
TTCGAAAAGGCCGGCCTTTTCTCCAATTCCGTTCGGCAAAAAAGTGACAATCCAGTCATTCGTTCCCAACACATTCGTCGGAATGTTCGAAAACTGGTTTGGCATGTTGAAGTTGAAGGTCGCGCCCGGCGCCTGCGCAAAGGCAGTTTGGGCGACCATCAGGAGGAGGGCGGTGACGATCAAATACAATTTTGATGCGGACACACTCCAAGCCGGGAGGGGTTTAGTCTGGTTCATAGGCTGGGGTTACTTTTGGTCAACGGAGGAGGACCTGGCAAAAAAATGACTGGGCGGAGAGGGAAAACCTCCGATTCAACACAGGTTGAGCACAGCACAGCGCCATTTGGGCATCCTCCGTTTCGTGGTTGGGCCAATTCAGCCCCAATCCGTTTGCGCCGTCAACGGCATTCGCGCCTGATTTTTTTTATGATCCCGGAAGGCGCGGAAAGGAATGGCTTTTCTCGCTGCCCAAGCCGCCGCGCAAGCTGGAATGCGGCGCGGCCTGCCCCCTCACTCGCCTTTCGGCTCGGCCAGCCGTGCCTTCACCTCGGGTCGCAATTGCGCTCCAGCCAGCCAAGCCGCGGCGCCCGCGGGATCGGACGCGAGCCACGACTCCGCCACCCGTTCAAGCGCCGAATCCCGGAGCGCCGCATCGCCAATCTGCGCCGCCCACTGCGCGGCCGACTCCGGATGGCCCGCCAAGATTTTCCCGATGTAAGCGTTCACCGCCGCGTCGCGGCTGGCCCCCGCGGCCTGCCCGCCCAGCCAGGATCCCGCCGCGCCGCTGTCCTGGTCCGCCCACAGTTTCGTCAATTCGGCGGCCGCGGCCTCCCGCAATTTCCCTTCCGGAAACTGGGCCACCCACGCCCCCGCTTCGGCCGGTTGCCGCTGCGCCCACCGCTGCACAATCCCCATGACCGCGTCGTCCTGCGGTTTCCCCGCCGGAAGCGATTTCAACGCAAGCTCCGCCGCCGCGGTTGGATTTGAGTCTCCCCAGGCGGCGGCGACCCGGCTGAGAACCTGCTCCCGCAATCCATCATCCGATATCTGCTTCGCCCAGTCCGCAATCTCCCCGGGATTCTTCTCAACCCACTCCCCGGCAATATGCGTGACCAACTCAGTGCGCGTCTCCCCGCCGGGAAGCTCCCCCGCCAGTTCGAGGGCCTTGCGGGGATCGATCGCCACCGCCTCATACGCCACCTTTCCAAGGGCAAAGCCGCGTTCCTCCTCGGGAAGCGCCCGGGCCCACGCGATGGAATCCGGCAGGCTCTGGCCCGCCCAAAGAATGGCCAATGCCCCCAACAAGCGCTGCCGTTCGGGCCCGGGCTCCCGCAGCCCAATTTGGTAGGCGGCTGTTTGTGGATCGCTCGCCGCCAACTTCTGGAAAAGCCGCAACACGATCTCAGCATGCAATTTCGAGTCAGGGTCACGGTCCAACAGCTCCACCAACGCCGGAATCTCGTCCAATGAAACAAGCTTGATCCAATCCTCAATTCGGGATTCCCGTTTCATGGCGTCAGCCTCGGCGTAAATTTCTCGAAGGCCATCCTGGAACCGGTCCACCGCGCTGCGCTTGCCCTCCCCGAATCCTCCCGAAACGTCGCCTCCCGCGCCAACAGGATTTCCCCCCGCCTCCACCGCCGTCCCGTCCATCTTCGTCCCGCTCAACCCTTCATCCCTCTTCGCTCGCGGGCTCAAGTTCACCACCAACGCAATTGCGGCCACCGCCAAGATTAATCCGGCAATGATCCGAAATCCTGCGGGCGGTTTTTGTTCTTCGCTCATAAACAAACGGCGGCCCCCGAAATGAAACGAGGGCCGCCGCGCGCTGGTTAACTTTTCTTCCGCCTTCCCTTACGGTGCGGCGGTCACATTGTCAAAGGTCGCCGTGCACAGCGTGCCCACTTCGTGGCTTGAGACCGCAAGCCCAATGTAAACGCTGCTCGTCATCGAGATCTTCTGCGATCCGCAAACGGTCCACGTCGTCCCATTCGCGGAGTAATACCCCGTGATGGTTTTTCCGCTGCGGACCAATTTCAGCCAGTGCGGCGCCGCTTTGCCAGTCACGTTCGTGTTGACGCTTGTCCCCCCGGTCGTGGCCCGTCTTTGGAATGCAGCGCCATTGCCCGGAGTCAGGAACATCGAGCAATGCTTCGAATCCTCGTTCAACGTCTCGCGGATCATGATCCCCGCCTTCGCCCAAAGATCGGTGTTCTGCACCGACATCACGCGGGCGATGATCAAACAGTCGCCGCTGGCCGGTTGGTAAACATATCGGAATCCATCGCCGGTTCCCCATACGTCCGCGCCCGCTCCCTTGACGGTGAACGATCCACTGCTGGCGCTCGCGTGCCCCGACACCGTGCATCCTATGTCCTTGGCGGTCCACGGGCTCGGAACGGTCGGCGCCGACGCCGCGCAAATCTCCAGCTTCTGAATCTTGAACCGGTCCTCGGGGGAATCATCGGCGACCGAAGCCGCGATCACCAGCACATTGCCCATCACTTCCCCGTCGTTCAGGTTCGCCCAGCGCGGCCCAGTCGAGGTCGTGTCATTGTCCTCGCGCGCTCCAAGACTGTTCAGGACCGAGTCACTGAGCGTGATGTGGTTCGCGTAGGGGTTCGACGCGGTTCCAATCCAGGCGGAAAGGTCGCTGTCGCCGACTACGTACCCGAGATACGCGCGGTTGATCACGACGGGTTGTGAGAATTCGAACATCACGTAATTCAAGCGCCCCACATTGTCCACCGTGTGCAAGTCCCCGCTCCCGTCTCCTTCGCTGGAATCCGTCACGCCCAACCCGCCGCTGTAAGCGCCAAGGTAGGCCGCGGCCCATGAGCCGCCGGTCGTCCTGCTGAAGGCCGAAACTTTCACCGAAACCCCGCCCACCGTGTAGGTCCGGACATTTCCAGCCGACCCCGACGCGGAGCTGCTTCCATTGAAGTTGAACGTGCTCGTCACGCAATCCACCGGCGGCGGCGGCGGGGTGGCCTCGGCGCAGATGTCGAGCTTGTCGATCTTGAAGTTGTCCTCAGGGGTCGTGTCCGTCGTCTGCGCGGCGATCACCAACACGTTGCCCTGGATTTGGCCCGCATTGAACGCCGCCCAACGCGGAGCCGCCGTCGAGGTCGCGTTTTCCTCTCCAGTGAGCCCACCAAGATACGCATCGCTCAACATTTGCGTCGTGGAATACGCGTTGCCCACATTGCCCATCCAGATCGACAGGTCGCTGTCCTCAACGACATATCCGAGGTACGCCCGGTTGACCACGACGGGTTGCGAGAACTCGAACAACACGAAGTTGTCCCGTCCACCCACGTTGTCCACCGTGTGGGCGTTGCCGGATCCATTCCCCTCACCCGAGTCAGTCACGCCCAGGCCGCCCGAATATGCGCCGAGGTACCCGCGGGCCCAAGTGCCCGAGGCGCGGTCCCGGCTGAAGGCCGAGGCGCGGACCGTGATCCCGTTCACCGTGTAAACCCGGGTGTTTCCATCGGTTCCATCAAGGGCGGACGATCCGCTGAACTCAAACGTCGACGGCACGCAGGCCGGGGGCGGCGGCGGCGGAACATAAAACCCAAAGTCGAGGGTCAGGTCGCTGGCCCCGCTTGGCAACGCCGCCGGAGCCGTGCCGGACGGGCGGACGTTGCTGTCCACCGCCCGGTTGGACCCCACCAGCGCCGGGCTGGCCGAGTATCCCGCCAGCGCACCACCGGTGTTGAAGTTCGAAACATCCACATTCACCGTGTAGGTCCCCGGCTCCAACCCGCTGAACAGGTAGGCGCCGTTCCCCGCGGTGGTCGTCGTGAGCGACACCGAACCGCCACTGGCGCTCGTCCCGCTCAACGTCAGCTTGACGCCGTTGATCCCAGTTTCCCCAGAATCCTGGATGCCGTTTTGGTTCACGTCATTCCAAACGAAATTCCCGACGCTGACCGGCGAATAGCAGATCGGCAACAGGGTGTGCAGCGCGAGCAGCTTGAACTGGTCGGCGGAGGCCTTGTCGGTCAACGAGGCCGCGATCACCAAGGCGTTCCCAATGACGCCGCTGGCATTGACGTTCGCCGTCCGCGTCGATGACCCACCCGCGTTTTCTTCCGCATGTCCAAACGCGGCCAAGGCTGCGTCGCTCAACGTGATGTGGTTGTTGTAGGGATCCGTGAAGGTCCCAATGCGGACCGACAGGTCGCTGTCCGTGGTCACATAGCCCAGCGCCGCCGAGTCCACAATGACCGGCTTGGAGAACTCAAACAGCAGGTAATTGTCGTTGCCGACATTGTCCACCGTGTGCCCAGGGGCGGAGCCATTCTCGTTCACGTCCGTGATTCCCAGCCCGCCCGAATACGCCCCGACATACGCCGCCGCCCAAACCCCAGCCGCGCTCCGGCTGAAGCCCGTCACTTTCACGCTCACGCCGTTGGCGTCGGTGTAGGTCCGGGTGTTGGCCGATCCCGTTGTGCCGCTCGATCCCGCGAAGTTGAACGTTCCCGCAACCTGGCTGGAGGGGCTCACCGTGACGGTGCCCGTGGCCGAGGCCGAACATCCGCCCGGTGCGGTCACGGTCACCGAGTAGGTCGTCGTCACGCTCGGGGACACGGTGATCGACTGCGTCGTCGCGCCATTGCTCCAAAGGTAGGAGACGGTTCCGGACGCGCCCGATGCCGTCAACGTGATCACATCCCCGGCGCAAATCGTCCCGGAATTGACCGAGACCGTCGGAGCGCCCTGGCCCACAACCGTGATGGTTTGCGCGCAGGTGCTCGAATTGCCGCGGGCATTGATCGCCGTCCAAGTCCGGGTGATTTCATAGCCGCCGCAGGCGCCTGAGGTCACGGCGTCGGTGTAACTCACCGTCGGATTCGTGTCGCATGTGTCCGTCGCGGTCGCATAGCCCGTGGCGGCCGGCGTCGTGTCAACTTGCTGGCTCGCGGGCAGCAGGTGGGTTGAGGCCCACGGAGTCGTGGCGCAATTGTCGAATCCTTCATTGAACGACGTCAAAAGGCCGCACAACGTGGAGAAGGAAACTCCCGGAGGCAATCCTCCGCCTCCCAACGCGGTGTTCGCGATCGCCAAAATCTGGCCCACAGTCTTGCCGCTGAGCAGCGATGAAGGATCCGTGTAGACCAAGTCCCGAATCTGGCCGCTCACATTGGGCGTGATCCCGGCCGTGTTGAAATCGAGGTTCAACGTCAGCGCGAGGACATGGCCGCCCAATACTCCGGCGCTGCTGCTCAAAGGATTGGTTGCGTCCGCATTCAGCGCTCCCGGAGTTGACCCAGCAGGCAAGTAGGCTTCGATTGCCGCCGCGGACGTGAACTTCAGCGAGTAGCCGCCGGAACCCGGAATGCCAATCTCGACGCCGCCCGGGTACACCGTGGCGAAGTTGTTCGCAAGTCGTGCCCCAGGGTTTCCGCCGGACGGAGCCGCTCCCCACCCACCAGGTGTGTAGGTGCAGAAAAACGCGGTCCCACCGGAGCCGCCTGTCAGATTCAAAATCCGGTTCGGAGGACAAACAACCACCGGGGTGCTGCTGCACACGAACCCAAAGTCAATCGTCTGGTCGCTCCCACCCGAGGCCAAGGCCACCGGCGTCGTCCCGCTCGGGTTGACATTGCTGTCCGTCCCCGCCGTGCCCTGTCCAGTCACCGTCGCCGCGTAACCCACCGGCGCGGCCACGCTCACCGTGTAAGTCCCCGGCGCCTGGGTGAACTGGTAATAGCCCGTCCCATCGGTCGTGGCCGTGGCTGTCACCGGGTTGCCCAAGCCATCGGTCCCGCTCAAGTTCAAGACCACGCCAGCGAGTCCCGGCTCACCGGAGTCCTGCACGCCATTCCCATTCAGGTCGTTCCACACGAAGTTTCCGATGGTCACCGGAGCGTAGAACCCAAAGTCAATTGTCTGGTCGCTCCCGCCCGACGCCAGCTCCACTGGCTCCGTATCGCTCGGGCTGACGTTGCTGTCCGTCCCCGCCGTTCCCTGCCCGGCCGCCGTCGCCACATATCCGCCCGGCGCGGCCACACTCACCGAGTAGGTCCCCGGCGCCTGGGTGAACTGGTAATAGCCCGTCCCGTCGGTGGTGGAGGTGGCCGTCACCGGGTTGCCCAGCCCATCCTCACCGCTGAGGTTCAACACCACGCCCGGGATGCCCGGCTCGCCCACGTCCTGAACCCCGTTCCCATTCAGGTCGTTCCACACGAAGTTCCCGATGGTCACCGGCGCGTAATAGCCAAAGTCAATGGTCTGGTCGCTCCCGCCCGAGGCCAACGCCACCGGCGTCGTCCCGCTCGGGCTCACATTGCTGTCGTCCG
>CAZSXX010000129.1:8575-11142 GCA_964611245.1 uncultured Verrucomicrobiota bacterium
AACTGGTAATAGCCCGTCCCATCGGTGGTGGCCGTGGCCGTCACCGGGTTGCCCAAGCCATCCGTGCCCGTCAAGGTCAACACCACGCCCGGGATGCCCGGCTCGCCCACGTCCTGCACCCCATTCCCATTCAGGTCGTTCCACACGAAATTCCCGATGGTCACCGGCGCGTAGAACCCAAAATCAATGTCCTGGTCGCTCCCACCCGAGGCCAACGCCACCGGCGTCGTCCCGCTCGGGCTCACATTGCTGTCGTCCGACGCCGTCCCCTGCCCGGTCGCCGTCGCCACATATCCGCCCGGCGCGGCCACACTGACCGTGTAGGTCCCCGGCGCCTGGGTGAACTGGTAATAGCCCGTCCCATCGGTGGTGGCCGTGGCCGTCACCGGGTTGCCCAAGCCATCCGTGCCCGTCAAGGTCAACACCACGCCCGGGATGCCCGGCTCGCCCACGTCCTGCACCCCGTTCCCATTCAGGTCGTTCCACACGAAGTTCCCAATGGTCACCGGTCGGTAGGCCCCTGCATCCACCGTGTTGTCGTACTGCCCCGCCGCAAGAGTCCGGCAATCGCTGACTCCCGTCAGCGGACTAATATTGCTGTCCGCGCCAAGATCCGTCCCTTGGAACGGCTGCGTGAACACAAAACCGCCGGGGAGCGTCACCGTCACTTGATATTGGCCGGGGGCCAAGTCCGGAAAATTGTAAGCTCCACTGGCGCCTGTTGTGATCGGTCCAACCAAAACGCCATGGATGTCCGTCACCGCGCCACCAGCACAATCCGTCAGGCTCACCACCGCGCCGGAAATGCCAGGTTCGCCGGAGCCCTGCACTCCGTTGCCGTCGACATCTTCCCAGACAAAATCGCCCAACCCGGAAACCACGATCGTGATGCTGGCGTTCAACACAGCGCTGCCGCAACCGGATACGTCATTGACAGCCACTGAAAAATCAAATGTGCCGCCCACGCTCGGCGTTCCTGTGATCGCTCCCGTGACAGGGTTCAGCGTCAATCCCGTCGGAAGCGCACCGGACGAAATCGAATAGGAAAAGCCCCCAGAACCGCCCAACGTCCCAACCGCGGACGAATAAGGCACTCCGCCCGCGCCCACCGCAGTTGGACCCGCCAATGTGACCGGAGCGTAAATGGTGATGCTGCAAGCCAGCGTCTTGGTCTGGACCGGTGCCGTCGTCGTGACAACCTTCGCCGTAAAATTGAACGTCCCAGCCTCCAACGGAGTCCCCGTGATCGCGCCATTCGACGTGTTCAGCATCAGGCCCGTCGGCAAGCTGCCGGATTGAATCGAATAAACCGAATTAACCGGAGTTCCATCCGCAAGCGAAGACGCATAGTAGTCCCCAACGATCCCGCACGGGGCCGGACAGTCCAAGCACGGAGCCGGAACTTCCAAAACGATGATTTGATACAACGGAGGATCGTAAATCACCCCTGGATCCGGAATCTGCATAATCACGCCCACAACGCCACCGCAAGGCACTGTCCAAGTCGAAGCGTTCGCGTTCGCGGCGGCAACGATCGCATTTACCTCGTTGGTGTTCACTGGCGGATAATTGGTCGGAATTGGGGGCGGACGGATCGGGTCGTTCGCGGCGTATCCTCCCACAAGGCGATTGATCGCAACCTGGACATTCCAGTAAAAATAACCGCTCTTGTGGTTCAAAATGTAATTCACTTTGTTCCACGTCTCCAACGAGACGACAGGCGGTGGCCCAATCGGCGGGGTTCCTCCATGATTCGGCAAACCCGCAAGCGCCACCGGATCGCACGTGGACATCAAGTTTCCGGTGTAATTCGTCCCCGGGATCACCCGGAACGGAGCCGGAAGAAAATGCGTTCCATCAACACAAAACGCCGGGTAAATCCCAACCGGGAGCGGCTGGAACGGATCCGAGACACTCACCGCAAAGTAAGCGGCAGGCGTGGTCTGTCCAGCGAATGGGTTCCCAGAGGGCGGAAAGACGTAGTTCGGAAAAATCGTGATGTCCGCTTTGAGGGTCGCCCCGGGCGGAAACGAAATCAGGCACTGCGCGGCGCTCCCGCGCTGAAAGAAGGCGGTAAGGGCAACAACAATCGCACAAACCCAATTCAGGGCTCCAAGGATTCTAATTTTTGATTTCATGTTTTTATTTCTGCGTCAATACCCGCAATTCAATTCCATTTCTTAATCTTACGCGACTCCGCACTCCAAGCCGCCAACTTGGCAGCGTTCATCAATGGGGAAAAAAAAGACTACAACCCAAGGATCGTAGTCCCAAATCTGGCAAAATTAACGGGAACGCTTACGGTAGGCGACCATCCCCGCGAACCCAAGCCCGAGCAGCAACGCGGTGCCGCCACCATCGGGCAGCGGAATCGGTGCCGCAAAACCGCCACCATTGGCGAAAACCTGCGCTTGAAACGCGAGAACCATTGCGAGGGCCACGAAATATCGGATCGTTTTCATTTTACAATTTGATGTTGATATCTTTCCGAGTTGCTCAGAGCAACCTGAGGGCCAACCACGAGAAAATCATCAGGGATTCGTTTTATTTTGTTTTTTAAACCGTAT
>CAZSXX010000130.1:0-11123 GCA_964611245.1 uncultured Verrucomicrobiota bacterium
TTGATGACGCTGCCTTCGGCACCGCGCCGATTAATCCCCCTCCGTCCGCTGATACAGTTCTTTATTTCACCGATGATACCGGAATAATGGATGTGCCAGGTGGATTTTTTGCTGGATCCTTCGGCATTTGGTATTCTAACCCCCTTGCGGTCACCGGTGCTGCCATTGAGCTGTATGGTGGGCCTGGCGGAACTGGACCTTTGCTGGGTTTTGTGCCTCTCTTTCCCACAGCCGCGCCGAGTGCGACGTTCTTTGAGGATTTCACCTTTGGCGCGGCGGTCGGGTCCGGAGTCGCTCTTTCAGCGGTTTGGGTCACAGGCACTCCTGGTGACGTCGCCCTCCTAGCGTTTGATAATATCGAATTCTTCACTCCCGAACAGAATCCTGTTCCCGAGCCCAGCACAGTGGTTGGAGGTATGGCGTTGGGAGTTTTGGCCTTAGGCCGCATGATTCGCGCCCGCAAGAAGTAAGAAAACCTCAAATCATTTGATCATGGAAGCGCACCAAAACGGTGCGCTTTTTTTTCGCTTTTCCATGCGCGCGTCCGACTCCCCGTTCGTGACTTTTCGAGTCCGATCGCGATTTTTTGTGCGGGCTTCAGGGGGTTGTTGTTTTCATTCGATTCGTGGGTCATGAACATCAGTCGTCTGAAAGATCGGTGTTCGGGAAATTATTGCATCGTAAATGGTTTCACCGGTTTTGTTTGTCTCCAAGCCTGTCGGTTTTGGCGCCCCATGGTAAATGCGCGAACCAGGGGATAGTGGAAATAATTTCGGGTCGGATCGCGTCGTCGAGTCTGAGCCCGCCGCTCCGGTCGTGAACTAACCATTGAATGGGCGACTCAGGCACACCCGCGTTCCGTCAATAGCCCGCTGTCGTCTATCGACAACGGATTCCAACAGGAAGTTGCCCAGGCCCGCCTCGAGCCTTTTCAGGCCGCCTCCTTATCCGCGGGAAACTTCACGTTGCCTTCGGTGCGCCCCTTTCGCCTTTTGGGTGCCGCACCCGGTTCTCCTGCTTCTTGCACGCGATGGACAAGTCTTGGAGCTGCCACAACTCTCCACAGGACAGTTCGTTGATGACCCGAGGCGGCTTCCGGATTTTCCTGCCGCTTCCCGTCAAACCAATGCCGCAATTCCTTGCAGTTCATCTGGCCGATCTCCGCGTTGTCGTTCCTTCACAACGGCCATTTGCGCGAGTGAGTGATTGGTTCGGCCCTTGATGGGTCTCACAACCTCAACCCACCCAGAGAACCCGGAGAAAGCCGTTCAATGGCGGCCAATAACCCCACCGCCGCGTGATGGCCCTGTTCAAACATTGCCTTCATCTCCGTCCGCGTCGCGGAGATGTTCGTCCAAGCCAGCATCCAAGTCACTCCCGCGCCGGCGACCCGCCCGAACGTGAAACGGTGTCCGCCTCCCGCCACCCCTGGTCAGGCGTCCCTCCAATGGCGAAAGGATCCGGTTCAGCTTAGCCGAACTCATCAAACTCTTGGTTCGATCTCATCACTTTCGTTGATTTTTTGCTTGCAAGCTGGATCAGTTTTCCGCAGACTGGTTCCATCGAAAGCGAAAACTCCTGAAATTATGAAGTCACTTGCCCTAAAATCCATTTGTTTGGGTGCCACGATCGCGGCGTTTCCGAGCCTCCATGCTCAAGTCCTAGTCTTCGGTAACTCAACATCTGCCAGCTATACGGATGTTTTTGAATCCGCTGTCGGCACAGCAGGCGCAATGGGAACGGGTTTCTTGACTGGTGGGACGGCGCTGACGCTTCATTCGATTAATGTCACGGTGCAGCGATCATCGACCCAGGCAACCATTCGTGCGCGTATTTTCACTGACACTGACTTCAACGAGGTGCCCGACACCACGGGATTCACCACATTGACCATTTCGGGTTCTCAGCCAGGGGCCGGAGCCACCGCCGTTGTGACATTCACGGGATCGATGACTCTTGCCGCAAACACGCAATATTATATTGTTATTGAGAATTCTGGAATTGGCGGAACCGTCACATGGTTGAAAGACAGTGCCGGGAATGCCACTACTCCGACGGCAAGCGGTGGAAGTGGTTACACTGCGCAGGGTTCGATTACTTCTACGTCCGACACTTTTGCGTCTGGAAATACCGCCAGCACCCAGTCTCCATCGTTCCTCCTAAACTCGACTGCGGCTGTCCCCGAACCCCATGAATACGCCCTGATTGCAGGTTTGGGCCTTTGCGGGTTCGCGGTCTACCGGCGTCGTTCGATGATGGCGAAGGCTTAATCGAGATTTTGGTTTTCTGATGAAGGGCGGCGAAGTAATTCGCCGCCCTTTGCGTTTTTGGGTTATTTCGTGGTTCTGGCGGGCGGTATTGCTGGGGAACTTGGCGTGGGGCCCAGTCGCAGGTTGGGTGGCTTGGCAGGAGAGGAGTTGGTCTGGGCAGCCTGGCCCGATAAAGAGGTTGGAGGGCCGCCGACTTCGCTGCGGCCGATTCGGATTCGATTGTCAACGCTGGCGACACCGGGAATGGCCTTCGCTTGCTTCTCAATCATCCCCTTTTGTTCCCAATTCTCCACGGTGCCCTCTAGGATGACCTTTCCGGATTGAGATGTGATCCGAAGGTCCCGCACTGTTGCGGGTGCAATCTTGAGAGAGTCCGTGCTGTTGGTGGGCTGTTGGCTCAATTGAGCGCGGATCTTGGCGCTGAGCGCCTGGTCCAATGGCCCTTCCGGACGGCTGGCAGGCGTGTTGATTCCGGTCGCGTTCAAGTCTGAGGGAATTGCTTGCACCTCCGGTGGCGGCGCGAATGGATTCGAGTTGGTGTTCACGCGCCGATCCGGCGGGTATAACTTCTCCTGCCACTCGCGAAAGGTGGGATCAACGACCGAACCCGAGGGTGTGTAATCGTCACCTCTCACCTGCCCCGGTTGATTCGTCGATTGGTTCAAAGAAGGCGTGTTAGATGCTGGCAGATTCTGTGGGGCATCAGGGTTTTGAAATGTGCCTGGAGATGTCCCCGGCCCCGGCCGATTCGGCCCGGAAACTTGGGCGTGGACCGCAGTGAGCGCGAGGAGTGCTGACGCCACCCAAAACTGCTTTTTCATGGCAATATTCCCGCGCATGCGCAGAACGCCCGTTGCTGAAATTAATTTCGCGTTCGTTTCCATGTGACAAGATGCACCGCAACGAACAATCCCGTATCGGGGCAGTCTTAAAACTTCCGTTCAGGATCGTTGGCGAGAAACGGTAAGGGGAACGCCGATAAACTATCCGTTTCGAGAAAAACCTTGCGGCGCTGGCCTTTTTGCTGAAGAACAGGATCGAAATGAAATTGGTTCAAGGTCTGGCCCGCATGTTTCGCCGCATGTTCGGCCGTAAAACCGATTCGCTGGACCGCTCGAAATTGGTCGGAATTTACCTTTCCACGGCCAACGAACGGGATGGGTATTCCCCGGAGCTTCAAGAAAACCGGACGCGCCGCAACGGGAAGTTCGCCCATCATCGGGAGCGGTCATAGGGGGCGGAAACGGGAGTTGAGGCGCTGGCGGCCAATCCTGTTGGCAAGCGCCGGGCCATCGCTTACCTTCATCGCATCAATTGAAAGGTCCCTTGAAGAAACAGTTTTTTGCCCATGCCGGAATTCTCGCGTTGGCTTGGGCGATGGCTTTCACCACCCGGGCCGCGGCTCCGGGGGCCGAGCAACTCCTCCCCGCCGAAACCCTCGTCATGCTCACGGTGAAGGATTTTCCCGACGCCACCAACAGCTTTTGGAAAAGCAGCCTTGGCCGGCTCTGGAACGACGACGCCATGCGCGGCGCCCGCGACAAGCTCAACGCGCGCCTCACCAACGAAATCCACCTTCCCCTCCAACGCGAACTCAAGATCAACCTGAACGAGCACTTGGATCTGTTGCGTGGGCAGGTCACCGTGGCCCTGACCAAATCGATTGACGAGAAGGGCACTGCGGGCTTTCTCCTGTTGGCCGATTCCAAGGACAAATCGGAAGCCCTCAAGAGCCGATTGGATGACCTTCGCAAAAAATGGTCCGATGCCGGGCGGGTTTGGAAAGCGGAGAAAATCCGGGACATCGAGTTCACGTCGTACCAATTCACGGAAGCCACACTGCAGAAAATCGCGCGCGCGGTGACCGGAAAAGGCGTTGAGGCCGCGGATGACCCGGAGGCGGAGGCCGAAAAGGTCAACCTGCTCGTGGGCCAATCGCAGACATTGCTGGTGGCTGGCACCCAGGCCCGGGACATCGAGAAAGTGCTCGCCCGCCAGGGCGGCGGAACTGTCCCAAGCCTGGGCGAGCTTCCGGTGTTCCAAGGCAATTACGCGGCCCTGTTCCGTGACGCGCCCATTTATGGTTGGCTGGATTTCAAGCCGTTGTTCGACCAGATGGTCAAGCCCGAGCCCACCGCGCCGGGCGCCCAAGCCCCGAGCGGCATTGGCAACCTGCGGATCGAGAAGGTGATTCCGGCGCTTGGGCTGGGCGAATTGAAATCGGTGGCCCTCCGCGTCGCCATGCCGCCCGAAGGGTACGACATCCAGCTTTTTGTCACCGCTCCGGAAGGCGCCCGCCAAGGCCTCTTGAAGATCCTCGCCCCGCCCGCGAAAGACGCCTCGCCGCCCCCGTTCGTGCCCGCGGACGCCGTGAAATTTCACCGCGTCCGCATCGATATCCAGCAGGCATGGACGGTGTTCGAAGGGGTGTTGATGAAGATCGACCCCAGCGTGGCCGGGATCGTGCAATTGATGCTTGGCGCCGCGGGCAAAGACAAGGACCCCGATTTCGATCTGCGAAAAAGCCTGATCGACGCCATTGGCGACGATTACATCTCCTATTCCAAGGCCACCAAAGGCTCCGAAACGCCCACGCTCACCTTGATCGGCGCACGAAACGCGGAGGCCTTGGTCAACGGCGTGAAAGTGATCGCCCGGATGCTTCCCGAGCCGGTCGGCACCACCCCTTGGAAAGTGAGGGAATTTCTTGGGCGCAAGATTCAAACAATGGAAATGGGCACAAACGCCTTGAACATGGTCGCCAGCGGCGGCTATGTCGCCATTTCCAGCGACAACGCGATCTTGGAGGAGCACCTCCGCAGCGCGGACACCCCGCCCAAACCGTTGCGCGAAACCCCAGGCTTCATGGACGCCGCGCAAAAAGTCGGGGGCGCCAACACGGGCTGGTTCACATTTGAGAACCAAGTCGAAACGATGCGCGCGTCGTTCGCCGACGCCAAAGCGAACCCCGACCGTCCGCCATCCGACTCGAACGCACTGGCGGTGAACTTCTCATTCAGCTCCGAGGACAAGCCGCGCAGCCTCCCGGACTGGATCGACGCCGCCTCGTTGCCGCCATTCGAACAAGTCGCCAAGTACTTCTTCAGCTCCCTCCTTTCCGTCAGCGCGACGCCCGAGGGCATCAGCGTGAAAATCGCGGTTCCGACCCCGCCTGGGCTGAAATAAAGTTCACTCCTACTCCTGTGGGTAAACGATGATGCGGTCGTGGACCACGACGATCAGGTCGTTTTTCCCGTCGCCTGTGACATCCGCGACGATGGCCTCGCGGGGTTCCGAGAGGTCATTGCGGCGGCTGCGGAACGTCCGCTCCTCGAACACCTGCCAGCGGTTGGCCGGGACCAATTGGTGCGGCTCCTCAAAGGTCACAATGTCGATGTAGCTTTTGGCCGTCTCCAGGAAGATCAGTTCCCGGCGGCCATCGCTGTTCAGGTCGCCCGAAAGCACATCGTGCAGGAAGCCATCCTTGATCGGGGTCTCGTAACCGTCCAGTTCAGCAAACTGCCAGGTGAGCCCGCGCAAGGACATCCATGCCACCGTGTTGATCCCCACCAACGAAACCGTGTCAGGCTCCCCGTCGCCAAAGGACACCGCGTGCATCGAGGTGAAGTCGGTCAGCGGGAGCGGCAGGTTGCGGACGACCTGCCAGACCCCTGATTCATCGCGGCGGGTCAGCGTGAGGGTCTTGCGCTCCGCGTCAAAAAGGAACATGGCCGGCGTTTTTTCCCCGGGCCGGCGGAGCGGCGCGCCCGCCACGATGCGCGAGTTGCTCGCGGAGCCATTGATCTGCTCGCGAACCCGGAACGAATAATCCCCGCCCGCCTCCTTCTCCAAAACCACCGCGCGCAGGAAATTCTTCTGGGCCAGCAACAGCTCCTCCTTGCCGTCGCCATCCACATCGGCGCGGGCGAGCCAGGGTTGGTCGCTGCTGCCCCCGGGCGGCGCCACGTCAATTTCCTCGAAATCTTTGCCGTCCACCTGGCGCAGAACCTTGATCTTCTCGTATGGGATCAGGACCACCAAGTCGGACAATCCATCTTGATCCGCGTCATGGAAAGAAATCGAGGTGGGGTTGGCCTTGAAATTCTCGCTGAGCTTTTGCGAACGCGCCGTGCCATCCGCGCCGCGGAGATGTAATTCCCGGCGGTCCCTCGCGCTGTCGCTGTCCACGATCACGGCCAGGGAGGCGCCCTGGTCCGGCTTCAGCTTCCCAACCCCAATGGCCAGCGGCCGGCTGGGGAGGGATTGAATCTCCGGAAAAGCGATGCGCCCCTTCTCGTCCAGCCGGGTGATGCCCACTTGGCGCTCATCGCTGCTCATCATGAAGATCTCGACGCTCCCGTCGCCGTTCCAGTCCTCCGCCCGCAGTTCGGTCACCCCCGTGAGCGTGGGGAAACTCTTCGGCGCCTCGAACGAGCCATCGATGCGCTGCAGGTGAATGGTGAGTTGGCCGCTGTCCGGCTCCGCGACCAGGAGGTCCGACCGGCTGTCCTTGTTCAAATCAGCCCAGAGAATGCCGCGCCGGGTCTTCGCCGTTTTCTGCAGTGGCAACGCCTCGAACTGGCCTTGTTTCCATTCTCTCAGCAGCGGTTCCGCCTCCTTCTGCACAAAATTGGCGATCTGGGCGCGCCCGGATTTCTGGGCGATGGTGATGATCTCCGTTTTGCGGTCGCCATTCAGGTCGTCGGCCCAATAGCTGCGGATGGGCGGCAAACTGAAATGGACTTCCGGGCCCAGCCGGCCGGCTGCGTTTTGCAGGCGGAATCGGAACGGATTCAAGTTGTCCCAATTGACCAACATGAGGTCGTCCCGCCCATCCCCTTGGATGTCGAGGACCTGCAGGGACTTGACTGCGCCGGTGTAGGGAATTTTCTCCGGCTCCGCCAGCGTTTTGGCCTCAGTTTGCGCAAAGTAATAAATGTGTCCCTCACCGAGCAACAGCAGATCCGTGCGCTGGTCGCCGTTCAGGTCTCCGGTGACCAAGGCGTAGGGGTCGAGCAGGCCGTCGTCGATGGCGAACCGGCGCGGAGAAAGCCACGCATTCGTGCCATCGTGATGCTGGATCAACAACTCCTTGGGCTCGCCGTAATACGCGATGTCCGGGCGCCCATCGGAGTTCAGGTCCACGACGGCAAGGGAGGAAATCCGTTTTTCGGAGGCCAGGGAATCGATGCGAAACCGGGCGTCAGGCGGAAGCTCGTTGATCTCGCGCTTGCCGGCGCTTGCGCCCAGCGCGTTGGTCTCGCCGGTGCGGTTGATGAGCAGGTTGATTTTGGAGCGGGCATTGTTGATGACCACCAAGTCGGTCTTCGAGTCGCCATTCAGGTCAACCGCCTTGAGTTGGGCGATGGCGTTGTCGATGGGAAAAATCTCGCGTCCGGCGAAGCCAAACCGGTTTGTGGGCGGCTCGCTGGCCCAGGCGCCGAGCGCGCACAGGGCGGTCAGGATCAAACTGCGTTGCATTCGCCCCATTGTAGCGCCGCGGGCTCCGGCTTCCAGCCTTTAGCGCACCACCATCCGCGTGAACGGCGCCACGTAGGCTTGGAGGAAGACCAGGACGCCCACAAGCGACGCCAGGACGATGCTGTGCCAAAAAACGTAGCGAAGAATCGCTCCTTCATGCCCGTACCAATTGGTGGCCGTGCTGGCCACAACGATGCTCTGCGCGTCCACCATTTTGCCCATGACCCCGCCGCTGCTGTTGGCGGCCGCCATGAGGATTGGGCTCAGGCCGGTTTGCTCCGCCGTGATTTTTTGGAGGCTGCCAAACAGGACATTGGAGGCGGTGTCCGAGCCGGTCAAGGCCACGCCAAGCCAGCCCAGCAGGGTCCCAAAAAACGGATAGAGCACGCCAGTCTGGGCCAAGGCCAGCCCCAAGGTGGCGTCGGCGCCGGAATATTTGGTGACATAGCCCAGCGACAGCATCGCCGCAATGGTGATCAGGGAGAACCGGACGCGGTAAATCGTCCTGAGATAAACCCGGGCCATCTCCCCAATGCTGTAACGCATCAGGAGGCCGGACAGGAACGCGGCGATCAAAATGGCGGTGCCAGTCGCGGAAAGCCAGTTCAGGACAAAAACGGCGGCTTCGGCATTCCGGGCCACCGCGACGGGCGGGGCGCGGAATATCATCTTGTCCACCCCTGCGACCGGGAAACTGAAGCTCGAAATGGAGTTGAGGTGCGCCTTCATCCAAGGGATGCCCCACACGAAAACGCAGAGGCTCAGGATGATCCATGGAAGCCACGCCTTGGCCACGGCGCCCCGGGGGAACGTCGATTTTTCCACCGCCGCGCTGCGCGCCCCCTCCAGCGGCCAGATTTCCCGCGGGCGCCAGACTTTCAGCAGCGCGGCGGTGGCTCCGAGCGAGGAGAGGGAGGAAACCACATCCACCAGCCAAGGGCCGTGAAAATTCGAGATCAGGAATTGGGGGATCGCGAAGGCGGCCCCTGCGGTCAAGGCGGCTGGCCACACGCCGAGCATCCCGCGCCAGCCGGCGAACGCCCACACCACCCAAAATGGAACGATGAGCGAGAAAAACGGCAGTTGCCGCCCCGCCATGGCGCTGAGCTTGACCACATCAATGCCGGTCACTCCCGCCAGCGCGATGATGGGCGTTCCCATGGCCCCGAACGCAACGGGGGCGGTGTTGGCGATCAGCGAAAGGCCGCACGCCGCGAGTGGCTTGAAGCCGAGCTGAATCAAAATGGCGCCGGTGACGGCGACGGGAGTTCCGAAACCAGCGGCCCCTTCAAAAAATGCGCCAAACGAGAACGCGATCAAGATCACCTGCACGCGGGGATCGGGCGCCAAATTGGCGAGGCTCGCGCGCAGCGTGTCGAACAGCCCTTTGTCCACGGTCAGTTGATAGAGGAAAATCAGGTTGAGAATGATCCAGCCGATGGGAAACAGGCCATAGGCAGCCCCATACACCGCCGTGCCGCCGGCCATGGACAGCGGCATCTTGAACGCGAAAATGGCCACCGCCAGGGCCACGATCAGCCCCAGCACGGCCGCCAGGTGAATCCGGATGCTGAAGACCGCGATGGAGGCGAGCAGGACCACAATCGGGATCGAGGCGACGGCGGTCGACAGCGCGGCGCTGCCCAGCGGATCGTAATTTTGTGTCCACTCCATGGCTCAAGAGGCGACGCTCGCGCGCAGCCATGCAAGGTAATCCGGGCTCCCGTTTTGGATTGGAAGCGTGATGAACTCCGGCGTCTCGTACGGATGGTTCGCGAGCACGCATGTTTGCAGATCGGCTTGGCGGGCGGCGACAGTTTTGAAAACGATCAGGGCCTCGGCGCTTTGCTCCAGTTTCCCCTGCCACCAATAGTGCGATTCAACCTGGGGGACGATATTGGCGCACGCGGCCAATCGGGAGTTCAGCGCCGCGCCCGCGATCCTGCGCGCGGCTTCAAGGTCGGGCGCCGTCACGAACGCCACCACGCAATTCTCGGAAGGGGTCACGCCGGAAACTCGACACGTTTCATCCGGGAGTGACAAGGGAAAATTACGCGGCTCTTGTTTTGAAGGAAATGGGCAGCGCCGCGTTCAGGCTGCCGCGCCGGTACCCTTCCAAATCCAGCGTTGTGTGCGCATAACCCGCTTCCTTGCACGCAGCTGCAACCTGGGCGGCGGCGCCGTTCTCAAACAGGCGCGCCATTTCCTGCGGCCCGACCTCGATCCGGGCGAGTTGCCCATTTTTCATTTCGTGATGGCGCACGCGGACGTCGGAGAATCCCAAGTCGCGCAGCGCGTTCTCGGCCGATTCAATCATCCGCAATTTCTCCGGCGTGACCGCCTCGCCGTAGGGGATGCGGGAGCTGAGGCACGCCATCTGCGGCTTCTCCGCCGTCGGCAGCCCGAGCATGGCGGAGCATTCCCGGATTTCGGCCTTGGTCATTCCCGCCTCCTTCAGTGGGGCGCGAACCTCAAATTCGGCGGCGGCCTTGGCGCCGGGGCGATAATCGCCGAGGTCGGAGGCGTTCTCGCCGTATGCGACCACGGCGAATTTCCCTGCCCGCGCGATCGGCTCAAGCTCGGTGAACAGCTCCTTCTTGCAAAAATAACAACGATTGGCCGGGTTGGAGAGGTACTCCTCATTGCTGAACTCGGCGGTTCTCACGATGCGGAACGGGAAGCGGAAGCGCTCCGCCAACTCCACGGCTTCGGCCAATTCCCGGCGCGGCAGGCTCGGGGAATCCGCGATGACCGCCAGCGCGCGCTCGCCCAGTTCCTGGTGCGCGACCATCGCGAGAAACACGGAGTCCACACCGCCAGAATACGCCACGAGGCACGATCCGTAGGATCGCAGGATTTCGCGAAGTTGTTCCAGTTTGTCCACCCTGCAATTGTCGCGCCAGACGCCCATCCCGCAAGCCCGGTTTTTTTGAAAGGCGTAGGATGCCGCCGCTGTGTCCGCCGCTATTTGCTTTGGTAACGGATGAGATCCAGAAATTCCCCGCGCGTCCGGCCATCTTCGCGGAAGCACCCGAGCATGGCGGAGGTGATGGCCGAGGAATTCTGCTTCTCCACGCCGCGCATGGCCATGCAAAGGTGCTGGGCCTCGATCACCACCCCAACGCCGAGCGGGTTGATCAGCTCGTTGATGGCGGTGGCGATTTCATGGGTCATCCGTTCCTGGACCTGCAGGCGCCGCGCATAGACGTCCACCAAACGCGGCAGCTTGGAGAGGCCGACGACCTTTTTCCCCGGCAAGTAAGCGATGTGGCATTTGCCGAAAAAAGGGAGCATGTGGTGCTCGCACAGGCTGTAAAAATCGATGTCCTTGACGATGACCATTTCATCGGATTTGACGTCGAACAGCGCGTT
>CAZSXX010000131.1:0-11117 GCA_964611245.1 uncultured Verrucomicrobiota bacterium
GCCTGCTCGGGATGGCGCAGCATCCGGTCACCGGGGCGCTGTACGGAATCCGGCAGACCAGCGAAGTTTATGCGCGCGAGTTGGTGACGATCAACCCCCAAACCGGCCAGACTGCGGTGGTGGGGAACATGGGCCTTCACTTTGCGAGCATCGCCTTCGCCCAAGCTGGATCGGGCACGCCGTGGAAGCTCGTGGGCATCACGGGCCAGCAGGGCAACGCGGAGCTGGATGGATCCGGCGGGTTCCTTTACCCGGACACGACTCTTTTCGAAATCAACATTGCGACCGGTGAACCGACCAAGATGTTCCGCCCGACCTGGGTTCCGGACAGCCATTCGATCGGATACAATCCGGTGACCGGCCTCCTCTTCCACACAGGCGGGTCGGCGGCGTACCGCGACGATCCCCTGCGCACGGGGCATGACCAAGGCGGGCCGGACATTCCCGGGCTGGCGTTCCAGGACAATTATTACTTGGAGTCGATCAACTTGGCGACGAGCCAGATGACGGCCATCATGAACAACAACCCGTGCCCGAACCCGGACCCCAACCTTCCCTGCTTTGGGTTGGTGGCGCCGCGTCCGACTTGGGTTCTCCCGCTGGAACGGCGCACCTCCGACCAGAACACTTCCTCCTTCCGCCAACGCGGCGAGAACGAGTATTCCGCGCTGCGCGGCATGGCGTGGTCGGCGGAGAAACAGCTCTTTTACGTCAGCGACGGAGAGGGCATCTTCAAGCTGACCACCACCGGCGAATCGACCTTCCTGGCCCGCCCGGCGTTCCTGGTTGACGGCGCCAATGACGAGGCCAAGGCGATCGCGTTTGTGAAGACGACCAACCTGGTGGTGGGCCATCGCAACGGGGCGGTGGACCCGAATGATCCCGAAGGGCTCAAGGACGGCTACCTGCTGCATTTGAATCCGGAAACCGGCGATGTGCTTGGCCAGCTCCGGGTGCGCTACCCGGAAAATGGCGGCGAACCCGTTGGATCGTTCGGCGGCCTCTTGGGCCTGGCGCAACATCCTGAAACCGGCGTCCTCTACGGAATCCGCCAGACCAGCGAAGCTTATGCTCGCGAATTGGTCACCATCAATCCCCAGACCGGCGAATCGACCGTCGTTGGCAACACGGGCCTGCACTTCGCCAGCATCGCGTTTGCCCAAGCGGTTGTTGAAGAGTTGGCATTGGGCGTCTCTGGCCAAAGCGAAGGCACGGTGACGATCAGTTGGACGGGCGGCTCCGGCAAGTTCCTGGTCCAGAAGAAGGCCGACCTGAACGCCTCGGCTTGGACGGACGTGCAAACCACCACCGAACGCAGCGCAACGGTTGCCAAGGATGGCCAGGCTGGGTTCTTCCGCGTGGTGGACAATTACACAGGCGAGGATGTCGTCCCACTCACCGCGTTCCTCAGCGGCGACGGCGAAAAGCCGGCCATCACCACGGTTGCGACCGGTGTCGGCACATTGAGTGTCCAAGGGACCAAGCTGAATTATTTGATCAGCTACAAGGGCCTCCAATCCGCAGGCCAAGCGGCCCACATTCATGGCCCGGTGGACAGCCAGACGCCGGGGGGCGTGATGGTCGGCTTGGCCAGCCCGGCTGGAACAACGGGTTACATCCAAGGCACGGCCACGATCAACTCGACCCAGCGCGACCAAATCCTGGGCGGGAAGGGATACATCAATATCCACACCGCGAACAATGGCGGCGGCGAAATCCGCGGCCAGGTGATGCGGACCCTGTGGACGGCCACCCTCAACGGCGCCAATGAGCGGCCGAACCCGGTCACGACAGCGGGAACCGGATCGGCCACCCTCCAGATCATCGGCCGGGAATTGACCTACAGCGTCTCCTGGTCCGGCTTGTCCGGATCCGCGACGGCGGGCCACATTCACGGGCGGGCCGACGCGACCACCTTCGCTGGCGTGTTGCAGGGCTTGACCGGCGTTTCCGGCGCTTCGGGGAGCACGACCGCCACGGTCCAAGCCAGCCAAAACACGCTCGGCGCGATCGTTGACGGGGTGGCCTATGTGAACATCCACACCGCGAACAACCCCGGCGGCGAAATTCGCGGCCAACTCGCTCCAGAGTAAAAGAGCTTCCTCCACAAGCCCCGGCCGCCCAGCGCAGCCGGGGTTTTTTCTTTCCCTGGGATGGACCCGTAAGAGTGGGCCCTCAAGGGAATCCCTGAACTTTCCGATGTTGCAATGGACCCACAGGCCCCTGTGGGCGCCATTGCATCGCTGTGAAGTTCGCCAACAAAAACGTCCGCGAATCAAGCTGGCCCTCCCGAATGAGGAGTGCGGCCTGGAGCTGCGTGTTCTTCGCCGCAGTAAGCCTGGCCGACCCAATGTGCGCCGCCGAGACTGGGGTGGACCACCGCCTGAAGCAGTTGGAACAACAGAACGAGGCGCTGCAACAGAAGTTGCTTCAACAGCAGGGGTTGATCGAGGATCTTGCGCGCAAACTTTCCGACCTTTCGGGCAGAGCCCCGGAATCACATCCGCCGGAAGGCCAGCCCGCAAAAGGATTTGGCGCGGGCCAAGTCAGAATCTCCGCCGAGGGCGGGGTCGGGATTTATCACACCAGCAAAACCGGGCGGCACAGCCAGTCGGACTTCCGGGTCGCTGAGGCGCGGCTCTTTTTGGAGGCGCCCCTTTGGGAGAATCACGTGTTCGCCTTCGCGGAACTGGAGCTGATGACCCGCGAACGGCAGGTCACTCCCTCGGCCGACGACAGCTTCCACCTCGGCGAACTTTATGTCGACTTCGAGGGAGTCTCCCGCCTTTGGAACCGCCCCGGCCAGCTTGGCGTTCGCGTGGGGCGGATGGACATCCCGTTTGGCGAGGAGTACAGCTCCCGCGACGCCATCGACAACCCTCTCATTTCCCATTCGCTGGCCGACATTTGGGGGGTCGACGAGGGGATCGCGTTGTATGGAAAAACCGGCCCTGTGGATTACGTTTTCGCTGTCCAGAACGGCGGCCACCCAATGCTGGCGGACTTCAACCGCGACAAGTCCCTCACCGCCCGGGTGGGATGGACCCCGCGTAACTGGCTTCGCCTGAGCGGCAGCGCGATGCGCACAGGCGACCTGTCCGTGGCCAACGACAAAATGTCCGAGCTTTGGTTTGGGAATGGATTCATCCGGGCGCTGGGAACCGGGGCCTCCGTGTTCCAAGCCGCAGTTTATGAGGCGGACGCGCAATTCTTTTGGAAACACGGGCATGTCAAGGCGGCGGGCGGCTTGATTGATTTCAGCGACAACGCGCCCGCGGCGGCGCGGGCGGACCGTGAGGTTCATTACTACTACGTCGAGGCCCTGCAACGCCTGCCGTCCTTCAGCAAACTTTATGGCGCAGCACGTTTCAGCCAGGTTTTTGCGGACGGCGGATTCCCGATCGTGGGGCACGGGCAATTCGGGGCCTACTTCTTCAACCCTGCGCTGATGACCGACCGCATGTGGCGGGCCAGCATTGGCGCGGGGTACCAATTCTCCCGCCAGCTCACGCTCAAAGTCGAATACACGCTGGACCATCGCCGCGTGGTGTCGGTCCCGGCGGGCGGCGAGACTCATTTCCTGGGCGCGGAAATTGGATTTGCCTTCTGATGAAAGCGCTGCTCTCCGCCATGGCGTTGGCCGCCTTCGGGGCGAACCTCCAAGCCGGGGTTCTTTTCGGCTCCGTCAAAGCGCAGCCCAGCGCCGGAATGCAGGAGCGCGGCGGGGCGTCCGGGAAATATGAGTCCCGTCAGTTCAAGTTTGTCGAGACGGTCAAGTACGACGAGATCAAGGATTTCGTCGTTTACTTGGACCAGCCGATGGCGAACCCGACGGCCAAACCGGCGGCGAGGGATGTGATCACGCAAAAGGACGCGGTGTTCCGCCCGCACGTCATGCCGGTGCTGGTCGGCACGGAGGTGCGTTGGCCAAACAAGGACGACATTTTTCACAACGTGTTTTCGGAGTCCTTCGCCAAAACGTTCGACCTTGGGCTCTACAAGGATCCGGAAATCAAAAGCGTGACCTTCGACAAATCGGGGCGGGTGGACGTGTTCTGCTCGATCCACAGCAAGATGAGCTGCGTGGTGCTTGTCCTCGAGAACCCTTTCTTTGCGGCGACGGACGAAAAGGGAAACTTCCGGATCACCGGAATTCCGGCTGGCACGTACCGGTTCAAGGCCTGGCATGAGCGGCTGCCGGGCCAAGTGAAAGAGGTCACGATTCCCGCCGAAGGGGAGGTGCGGATGGACTTCACGGTGGGGGTCCGCAACTTGCCGAAAGCGCCGGCCCCATGAACCCGCTGCGCGCCATCCGCTCAAATTTCAAGGCGAAGGTGTTGGTTCCGGTCCTCGGCTTTCTGGTGCTCGTGCCAATCTTGACGCTTTGGGTTGTCCATTATCGCGGCACGGTCCAGTTTGAGCGCGACACGCGGAAGCGGCTCCTCAATGCGGAGGCCATTTTCGAGAAACAGATGGCGGCCCGGCAGCGGGCCTTGGTTTTGCAGTTCCGGAATGTCGCCCAAAGCGCGGCCATCAAATCGCTCGCCGCCCTCCTCGAGAGCGCGGAGACGCCGGACGCGGTCGAGATCGCCGGACGGACCATGAAGGCGGGCTTGGCGGACCTCCGCCAGGAACTGGCCGCGGCGGGCAGCCCAGTGGAGGCGATTCTCTACGCGGCGGCGGACGGCGGCCCGGCCCAGTTCTCCAGCCAGGAGACATCCCCCCTTGGAAGCGCGGAATTCCTGGCCGCCACGAAAGATTCGATGGCCGGATGCCTGGATGGAAAGGTCCGCACCGCGACGCTCTTCCTGGCCGGCGAACTCCTGGAGACCGTCATGATTCCGGTGGTCCTCAGGCCGGAGTTGGGGCCCCTGGGCGTGCTCACAGTCGCCATTCGGATTGACGACGACGCCGCGAAAGAGATGGGGGAGATCACCGGGTCGGAAATCGTCTTCACCGCCGCGAAGGCCATCGTGGCCTCAACCATCAACCGCCGCGACGCGCAACAGAGCTTGGGCGGGAGGGTCGCGCAGTGGCCCGGGGGCGAGCCGACGCCGGTCCTGGTCAATGGCGGGCATCACCAGGCGCTGGCGGGCGAACTGGGCCGCGGCTCGGGCATCCATTACATCCTGCTCTCCTCCTATGAGGAATCATTGCAGGAGCTCCTGAAAACGCAGGCCGCGCTGTGGGCCCTGAGCTTGGCGGCGATCCTTTTCAGCGCGGGGTCGGTCTGGATGGTGATCAGCCGCGCCACCGATCCCATCCGGCGGCTGCGGGACAAGGTCGAGGCCGTGGGCCGGGGCGACTTCAGCAAGCGGCTGGAACTGAACCGGACCGATGAAGTGGGCGCCTTGGCCCGCTCCTTCAACGAAATGACCGCCAACCTGCAGGGCTCGCGGGCGGAACTCGAGAAAACGGTTGAGACCCTGAGGACGACCCAAAACCAGCTCGTCCAGCGCGAAAAGCTCTCCGCGGTCGGCGAGTTCGTCGCCGGCGTGGCGCACGAACTCAACAATCCGTTGACCTCGCTGATCGGGTTCGCGGAGCTCTTGCAATCCGGGGGCATGGATGAAAAGCAGTCCTCCTACCTGAACTACATCGTCAAAAGCTCGCAGCGTTGCCACAAGATCGTGCAAAGCCTGCTCGGCTTTTCGCGCCAGCACCCACCCGAGCGGACCTTGGTGAAAGTGAACGAAATCCTGGACGCGGTCCTGGAGTTGCTCGCCTATGAAATGCGGACCAGCAACATCGAGGTGTTGACGCGGCACGACCTGAGCCTGCCGCCCATTTTTGGCGATTCGCACCAGCTTCAGCAGGTCGTCCTCAACCTCCTGAACAATGGCCGCCAAGCCATCCAATCGGCGCAGGGGAATGGGCAGATTCGGATTGTCACAGAGCGGGCGGGCTCTTTCGTGCGGGTCACAATCTCCGACAATGGCCCCGGCATTTCTCCGGAGAACCTCGCCAAACTTTTTGATCCTTTCTTCACGACCAAGCCCGTGGGGCAAGGGACTGGCCTCGGCCTGAGCTTGTGCTATGGGATCATCAAGGAGCACGGCGGGTCGATCCATGCCGCCAGCCAGCCGGGGGCGGGCGCCACGTTCGCCATCGAGTTGCCCATCGCCGACCCTCCGCCTCCCTCCGGCGTGGAGGGCGGGGCCTCCGCCCCCGAATCCACCGCGGCCGTCGGGGCGAAACGCGTGCTGGTCATCGATGACGAGGAATGGATTTTGACCCTCGCGCGGAAGGTCCTCGAAGGCGACGGCCACCAAGTCGACGTCGCCCGCGACGGGGCCGCCGCGCTCGCGGCGCTGGCTCAAGCCAGGTACGACCTTTTGGTTTGTGACCAGAAAATGCCGGGCCTGAGCGGGCCCCAGCTTTACCAAAAGCTGCTGGCGGAGCATCCCGACTCCGCCGAGCGCCTGCTCTTCATGACGGGCGACGTGGTCAGCGAGAATTTTCAACAGTTCCTGAAGAAAACCCGCAAGAGCTGCCTGACAAAACCATTCTCGCTCAGCCAGCTCCGCGGCGCCGTCGCCGAAGCCCTCCGCCAGGCTTGACATCCGGACGCGCGCAATCTCCCGCTTTCATTTTCCCGCCGCAACCGCTAGAACATCGGCCATGCGCACGCTTGCCAAGCTGCTGATCCTGATTTTGATGACCATGACCGCCCCCGCCGAATCGACTCCCAAGCCGCCCAAGGCCCTCAGATTGCCGAAGGAGATTTCCCTGCATGGGGACACGCGCGTGGACGACTATTTTTGGCTGCGCGAGAAAACCAACCGCGCCGTCACGGCCTACCTCAACGCCGAGAACAAATACGCGGACCGGGTGATGAAGGGGACGGAGAAGTTCCAGGAGAAGCTCTACCGCGAGATTCTGGGCCATCTTAAGGAGACCGACCAAAGCGCCCCAGTACGGCGCGGCGGCTATTTTTACTACCACCGGACGATCAAGGGCAAAGACTACCCGGTGTATTGCCGGAAAAAAGGGAGCCTGGAGGCGCCGGAGGAAGTGTTCCTTGATGTGAACGCCCTGGCCAAGGGGCACAAATTCTTCAGCATCGGCGCGCTCGCGGTCAGCGACGACAACCAACTCGCCGCCTATTCGACGGACACCACGGGCTACCGCCAGTACACGCTGCAGGTCAAGAATCTGGCGACGGGGAAGCTGGGCCCGGAAAAATTCGAGCGCGTCGGCAGCGTGGCCTGGGCGCCGGACAACCAGACGCTGTTTTTCAGCACCGAACACGCGGTGACCAAGCGGAGCGACGAAATCCACCGGTTCCGCCTGGGGGGCAAAGGGGCCGAGAAGATTTATTTTGAGCCGGACGAATTGTATGATGTGTACGTGGACCGCTCCCGCGACCGGGCGTTCTTGTACACGATTTCCGAAAGCAAGCTTTCCACCGAAGTCCGCAGCCTGGACCTGAAGAATCCGGCCGGGGACCTGAAACTGGTCGAGCCGCGCCGGCCCGACCACAAGTATTACGTCACGCACGCGGGCGGGAAATTTTACATCCGCACCAACGACAAGGCGAAGAACTACCGGATCATGACGGCCGAGCCGGCGCGGGCGGGGCAGGCGAACTGGCGGGAATTCCTGCCGCACAATCCGGCGGTCAAGCTTGAGGACAACGACCTTTTCGCGGGGCACATGGCGGTGTCCGAACGCGAGAACGGGCTGGAGCGAATCCGGATCATCGACCTGAAGACCGACCAACGCCACACCATCGAATTGCCGGAGCCCTCGTACGACCTGTCGGTGGCGGAGAATCCGGAGTTCGAGACGGCGACCCTTCGCTTCAGCTATGCGTCCATGGTCACGCCAAGGTCGGTTTTCGAATACGACATGGCCAACCGGCAGCGGAGGCTGGTCAAGCAGACGGAGGTTCCCGGCTACGACCTTTCGCAATACACGGCCGAGCGGATTTTCGTTCCCGCGGCCGATGGCGTCAAAATTCCATGCTCCATCGTTTACAAAAAAGGGACGCCGCGTGACGGGAAGAATCCGCTGCACCTGTATGGTTACGGCTCCTACGGCCTGTCGATGCCGGCCAACTTCAGTTACGTGCGCCTGGCCCTGCTGGACCGCGGCTTCATCTTTGTGGTGGCGCACATCCGGGGCGGCGGCGAACTCGGCGAGCCGTGGCGCGAGGCCGGCCGCATGATGGTGAAGCAAACGACGTTCAGCGATTTCGCCGCGTGCGCGGAACACCTGATCCGCGAAAAATACACGTCCGCCGACCGCCTGGTGGCCGAGGGCGGCAGCGCCGGGGGCTTGCTGATGGGCGCGGTCGCCAACCAGCGCCCCGAATTGTTCCGGGCGCTGCTGGTGCACGTGCCGTTTGTCGATGTGCTGAACACCATGCTCGACGCGTCGCTGCCGCTGACGACGAGCGAATACATCGAGTGGGGCAACCCGAACGAAAAGCCCGCCTACGATTACATCAAATCGTATTCCCCCTACGACAACATCAAGGCGCAGAAATATCCGGCGATGCTGGTGCGGACTTCGCTCAATGACAGCCAGGTCCCTTACTGGGAAGCGGCGAAATATGTGGCTCGGCTGCGCGCCCTGAAAACGGACTCCAACACGATCCTCCTCAAAACGAAAATGGCGGCGGGGCATAGCGGCGCCTCCGGCCGCTACGAACATCTCCGCGACCTCGCGTTCGATTACACCTTCGTCCTCAAGGAACTCGGGATGCTGAAATAGCGGCGCGGTGGCTCCCACCGCGCCGGGTGAACGCAAGGTTGGCCTCAGGCCTTCTTCGCTTTTTGGTAACGCTCGGCCACGGCGTCCCAATCGATCACGTTCCAGAATGCCGCGACGTATTCGGGACGGCGATTCTGGTACTTCAGGTAGTAGGCGTGCTCCCAGACGTCGAGGCCCATGATCGGCGTTTTGCCCTGGGTGAGCGGGTTGTCCTGGTTGGGCAATCCCTCCAGCACGAGCCCGCCCGATTTGTCGACGCTCAGCCAAGCCCAGCCGCTTCCGAACTGGCCAGTGGCGGCTTTGTTGAACTGTTCCTTGAAGGAATCGAAGCTCGAAAACTTCCCGTCGATCGCCTTGCCCAAGTCCCCCTTCGGACTGCCGCCGCCGCCCTTTTTCATGATCTGCCAGAACAGGGTATGGTTGACGTGCCCGCCGCCGTTGTTGCGCACGGCGGCGCGGATCGATTCGGGAACTTTCCCGAGTTCGCGCACCAGGTCCTCCGCGGTTTTCGGCGCCAATTCCGACTGCCCCGCGACGGCCTTGTTGAGGTTGGCGACATACCCGGCGTGGTGCTTCCCGTGGTGGATTTCCATCGTTTTGGCGTCGATGTGCGGCTCGAGCGCGTCCAGCGCGTAGGGCAATTTGGGAAGGTGGAATGGGCCGGTTGGCGCCGCCGGGGCCTGCGCCGAAATTTCCAATGTTCCCACCGTGGCGATTGCGGCCGCCAAGCCGGTCCGTTGCAGTGCTTCGCGTCGAGTCATCATAATTTCAATTCCTCCGATTCGACCTTGAATCTTCACCATCCCCCCCGCTCCATCAAGAAAATTACTCCCCGCGCAGCCGACGGAACAGGCGGGCCATCTCGGCCGGCGCCTCCCGGCCCGCGCCGGCGGGAAAGAGCAGTTCGGCTCCCCGGTGATTCTTCACCGCCGCCTCAAACTGGCCCGCGTCCATCTCGAATTCGCGGCCCCCGTGGCAGGACACGCAGCCAAAACGGCGGGACATCCGGCGCAGATCCGAGGCGGGCGCTTCGCTGATGTCCGGATTCTGCACAAAGAGCTGCAGGGCCTCCCGTTCTTCGGCGCGCAGGGCGAAATCCCGCGCGGGGGGCGCGGGCCGCTCGGAAAGGCAGCCTTGGGTGAGTTGCAGGGAGCCCATGGGAAGGCTGCTGGTGGCGTGCGGAACCCCCGCTCCGAACGGGTAGCGCATCGGCGCGCCGCCGTGGCAGGAGCCGCAGCCCAAGGTCTCGAACAGCTCCCGCCCGAAATCGCGCGACTGGTTCTCGCGCAGTTCGCGCGGCTGGCGTCCGTGCGCGAAGGCCCGGACGGGGATTGGTTGTTTCGGGAAAAACTCCGATTCCCATTCCAACCGAAGCGACACAATTTCGGATTGCTTCCGCGCCAGCTTCAATTGCAGGCGGCGTTCACCCGAAGGAAGCCTCACCTTCATCCCCGCGCATTCATTGCCGTCGATCAGTATCGAAGGCGCGCCGGAAATCTTGTATTCGCCCGCCCGGTCCACCAGCAGAAATCCGTCCCAATCCAGGTTGAAGGATGGCTTCAGCAGCGGGTGGGCGGATTCCTTCCCCTCCACCGCGAGCGTGGGCGTCGGGGCGGTGAAGTGCACCGTCAATTCGCCGTCCGTGGCCTTGGCGAGCAGGCCTGGCTGCAGGTCGGCCGCCATGGCCTCCACGGACAGGATGAGCAACGCGAGCCACTTCATTTCTTCAAAGCCCCGGAATGCCACGCGACGGTTTGCTTCACGCCATCCTCAAGGGACGTGGCGGGCGTCCATCCCGTGGCCGCGGTCAATCGGGAGATGTCCGCCTCCAGATGCATCACCTGGTCGGGCCGATAAGGAACCTCTCCGATCCCCAGCGGCAGTTCGGGATTCACCGCGTCGCGCAGGGTTTCAACAATTTTTCGCAGCGGCTCCGCCCGGCCCGAGCCAAGGTTGAACACCCCGCGCGCGTTTTCAGATTGGATGACCGACCAGATGGCCTGCGCGGCGTCCGGGCCAAACAAATAATCCCAGCGCTGCCCGCACGCGGTCAGGGCCGGGCGTTCTTTGTTTAGGAGTGCGCGGATCAGATACGGGATCATCCACGACTCATCCTCCATCGGTCCGTACGTCGAAAACACGCGCAGCCAAGCCCACCGAATCCCCGCCTGCTCGCAAAGCTGCCTGGTCAGGATGCCGGCGGCTTGCTTCGTCGCCCCATACAGTGTGGTTGGCTGCGGCGTGTCCGCCTCCGAAATCTTGCGGTTCAGCGGCCCGTACTCCGCCTGCGACCCGAATCCGACAAAAGCCCTGCACTGCACGCACTGCGCGAACTCCACCAACTTGACCGTTGGGACCAGATTCTCCGTGATCTGCGCCGGATCATTGCGGTGCTGGTT
>CAZSXX010000132.1:0-11011 GCA_964611245.1 uncultured Verrucomicrobiota bacterium
AATGGCATTGTGGGGGTCAGGGGTTCGAATCCCCTCGGCTCCACCATCCTTCGCTCTGAACCCGGCCGTGGTTTGAGGGGGGGGCGGTGGCCTTGGAAGTGGTTTGAGCAATGGGGTGCGGGCAGGCTTGGACGGGGTTCAGAGCTACGGATGGCGGGCCAAAATGTTTTACGCCTATATTCTTCAGAGTGTGAGCCACCCCAAGCAATTTTATCGGGGGCACAGTTCGGATTTGAAGCAACGGTTGGTTGACCACAATGCGGGTCATTGCGTTCACACGGCGAAGTTTGCGCCTTGGAGGGTGAAATTCTATGCCGCGTTTGAAACGCTTGAGAAAGCGCAGGAGTTTGAGCGTTATCACAAGGGTGGGTCCGGCCATGCGTTTGCGAAGCGGCATTTTTTGTGAAGGCTGGGATTGGAACTGAACCCGGCCGTGGTTTGAGGGAAGGGCGGTGGCCTTGGAAGTGGTTTGAGCAATGGGGTGCGGGCAGGCTTGGACGGGGTTCAGAGCTACGGATGGCGGGCCAAAATGTTTTACGCCTATATTCTTCAGAGTGTGAGCCACCCCAAGCAATTTTATCGGGGGCACAGTTCGGATTTGAAGCAACGGTTGGTTGACCACAATGCGGGTCATTGCGTTCACACGGCGAAGTTTGCGCCTTGGAGGGTGAAATTCTATGCCGCGTTTGAAACGCTTGAGAAAGCGCAGGAGTTTGAGCGTTATCACAAGGGTGGGTCCGGCCATGCGTTTGCGAAGCGGCATTTTTTGTGAGGGCTGGGATTGGAACTGAACCCGGCGTCGTTTGTGGGAAGGGCGGAGGCGGCAGGCGGGTTTGCGAGAGGGAGGGCGGCCGGGCGCGGGAAGAGGTTCTGAGCTACGGATGGCGGGCAAAAATGTTTCATGGCTGTTTTCTTCGGAGTGTCGTTCGGCCCGAACAGTTGGATCTTGGGCGCAGTTCGGATTTGGGGGAACGGGTGGGTGGCGGTCGGGAGGGTCATGGTGTCGACGGAGCGAAGGATGCTGGTTTGATGTTTGGTTAAGGGGGTGACTTTGGTTCGCCCCAGAGGCGGACGGCGCCGTCGAAGGCGGCGGTGGCGATGTGTTGGCCGTCGGGGGAGAACGCCGCCGAGCGTCCGAGTTTTCCTTTTGAAAATATCGACGGAAAGGCTTGACAAACGAGGATGGTTTCAAGAAAAGGAACTAATTCCCCTTTTGTGGAGCGGTGTCCCGCCGGTTGCCCGCCCGGCGCTTTCTTATGAGAAAAGGAAAATGCACCCAGTCTTGGAGGGTCTTGACGTTGGCCAGCCTGTTGGCCGTCGTGGCGGCGCGTGGCCAGGAGGTGGTTGAGGTTCGCGGACAGGTGACGTCCGCGCCGACAGGGCTTCCGATTGAGGGTGCGCGGGTGACGTTGGACCGGGAGCCCGCGGATGGGGTGGCGGAGTTTTGGGCGGAAAGCAGCCCGTTCGGATTTTACCGGCTGGCGGCGGCGACGGGGGGCAGTTACCGGTTCCGCGTTGTGCATGGAGGGTTTGGCCCGCATGAGGCGGCGGTTGGAGTGGCGGGCGGGGCGCGGGAGGTGCGCAACGCGGCGTTGGCGCCGCTGGCGGGGGCGCGATTCGATGTGTTCGCGCGGGTGTCGGATGTGGTGACGGGGTTGGCGTTGAGGGGCGCGCCGGTGAAATTGGAGCGGTTTGCCGCGGCGGATGACGCGGTGGCGGCGGAGTTTTGGACGCTGCCGACGGACGACAATGGGCATGCCGCATTTCGGGGGATGGCGAATGGATTTTACCGGTTCATGGCGAACGAGGGAGGGGCGCTGCCGAAGTGGGAGTTTTACACGACGGAGGGCAAGCCCGGGGACAAGCGGTTCCTCAACCGGGCGCACGCGGCGAACATGCTGCTGAAGCCGATTTACCAGGATTTGTTCATCCGGTTGACCGGGACGCATCCGGCGTTCGGGGCGAACAAGCTCAAGGGGATTTATGTTGAGTTGACGGGGGTGGACCCGGGCGACCCGAGCGCGGTGGTGATTCCAAGCCGGACGGGGGTGACGGATGAGAATGGCCGGGTGGAGTTCCGGAGGCTGCCTGCGACCGCGTATGTCATCCGCACGCGCAAATTGGGATTCACGGCGGTCCAGCAGATGGTGCAGCCGAACGCGGCGGGTGACTTCAACCCGGGGAACACGGCCGGAAACCCAGTGAGTGTGGCGGTGGCGGCGCAGCCCACGCATTTGTACGTGAACACGCAGCATCCTTACGCGGTGACGCGGGTGTTTGATTTTCTGGCGATGGACATTGAGGGGCTGGCGGGGTCCAACGCGGAGGGGATGGTCCGCCGGCAGACGTTTTACAATGTCCCGAACCTATTGGACGACCGGGCGTTTTTCAACCTGCTGCCGGGCCGGTACCGGGTGAGGGTCAATGGGCAGCCGCAGTTCGGCCTGCATGGGGTGAGGCCGCATTTCAAGGCGGAGGAGACGGTGGACCTGCCGCCGGGGGACCCGGCCCATGGAAATTTCACGGACATGGACCTGGCCCTGCAGGTGGTCCCCGCGACGGTGCGGGGCCGGTTGATGGCGGCGGAGGAGATGGGGAGCGCGGCGCCGTTTGGGCCGGAGAACGGGGAGGCGCACGCGCGAACGCTGCCGAAGGCGGGTGTGCCGATCGAGATTGTCGAGTATGAGGACGACAAATTGCTGAAGCCCGCGTTCCGGACGAACGTGGTGGTGACGGACGCGAATGGCGAGTTTGTCCTGCCGCTGCCGCCGGCGCGGTACGGGCTGAGAATCGCTTCGTTGACGGACTATTATGGGAGAGAAGTGCGGGTGCGGGATTTGAGCGCGCCGGTTGGGGCGCAGAATCCGCGGACGGTGGGGTGGCCCCATTTCCAGAGGTGGCCGCACAGTTTTCCGGTGGAGCCGCTGCTGTTTGAGTCCGGGCATGAGTACCGGTTGGACATCCAGGTGCAGAAGCAGATTTATGCGGTCGAAGGGTTTGTCGAGACGGG
The DNA here is from genome assembly GCA_964611245.1 of uncultured Verrucomicrobiota bacterium. Taxonomy (GTDB): domain Bacteria; phylum Verrucomicrobiota; class Verrucomicrobiia; order Limisphaerales; family SXQI01; genus CAZSXX01. Next base: position 3,011 of record CAZSXX010000132.1, read on the forward strand.
CGGAGGAATTCCGGAACTGATGGTCTCGGGCCCGAATCCGGCGGTGGTGGCGTTGAAGCGGGTGAGCGATGGGTCGGTGTTGCAGTCGATGACGCTGACGCAAGTACACAATGTGAATTACGCGTTCCGGTTCCAGAACCTCCCCCCGGGATCGTACACGTATTCGATTTCACATCCGCACAACACGTTCACCCATGGAGGCGAACAGGGGCCCGCGGCGGAGGAGTTCACGTTCGGCAGCCACGCGGCGCCGGGTGAGGTGCCGGCCAGCGACCCGTTTCTTGCCGCGGAGCCGCGGCCATTCTCCAAGGGCTCCGCGAGGGCGCAGGCCACGGCCAAGGTGGGGACGGCGACGATTGCGTATCGGTTCCACAATTACCTCGGCGGGGGGGTGTATGAGCCGACCGCGCTCCACACGTCGGGCGGGTTTGTGATGCAGCCGGATTACGCGGGTGGGAAAATCAGGACTGGGCAGACCATTCCGCCGACGGGTGGGTTCACTTTTTGGCGGGGGCTTTTTCTTTACAATGTTTGGTTTGAGGGACGGGTCGAGGGAAATTCTGGGGACCATGTCTTTGACATATATTTTGGGCGGAACGGGGACCATGGGCCGCTGGGGAATGTGATCAGCAGGGTGCCGCCTCTGCCAGTCCAGTGGCGAATCCTGGCGGTGAACGCGATGAATCCGGCTGAGCTTGTTGCGGGAGTGACGCGGGTGGAGTTGGGAGGGGGAGGCGCGCCGCAGGACATCCAAGGCGAACTGCAGGTTGAGTGGGAAGGGACGCCGTATGTGAGTTCGGCGGCCAATGACAATTGGATCTATGAGGGCCAGCAGACGAAGCTGGTGGACGCGACGATTCCGAGTTACGAGACGCGGCTGTTGATGAGCCGGGGGGTGAAGATCCAGGGGACGGTGACGAACAGGTTCGCGGGCGCGCCGCTGGGTGGGGCGCGGGTGCAGTTCCTGAACCGTTTTGGGGGGCGGGAAAGCGAGGCGGTGACGGATGGGCAGGGAAACTTTGTGTTCGCGGGGTCATTCACGGGGGCGGAGCCGAAGTTCCTGCGGGTGGTGGGCGCGGGTTTCAAGCCGTGGCAGTCCCGGCACACGGCGTCGGACGCCGTGCCGGACGGCCCGACGAGCAAGGACTCGACGGTGACGGTCCGGGTGGAGCTGGATCCAATCGCGCCGGCCCCGGAGGTGGATGGGGTGGCGCTGGACCGGCGCGGGCTGTTCCTGCCCGGGGCGAAGCTGGCCGGGAGCAGCGATGGGGGGCTTTCGCTGGCGAGCGGAGCGCTGACGCTGAGCTGGAGGGCGCGGGCGCGCTCGACGGCGATCAGCGCGGAGCTCACGGCGGTGGACCGGGGTGATGGGACCTCCGCCGGCCCGCAGGCGGTGACGCTGGAGGATCCGGTGGCGGAGGTGTGGCTGGTGGACCCCCGAGGCTACACGAACGATCCGTCGAGCGGGAGACCGATCCCGATGGGGGTGCCGACGGCGGGGGGGAACGCGGCGCTGCTGGCGTGGCTGCAAAACATCGCGACCAACACGGTGACCAATGTGTTCCACCAGCGTGTGACGAACCTGGTGGCGACGGCGAATCCCGGGGAGGTGGCGACGACGAACGAGGTCCGGATTTGGCGGCTGCCGCCGGGGGAGTTCCGCCCGGTTTTCGCGGCGGTGACGCGCGGCGGGGCGGTCGGAGTGGCAGAGCCGTTCGCGGATCCTGGGACGGCGGCGCCATTGAAGGGGCTGCCATCGCCCGCGTGGTTTGGATTCGCCTCGGACCTGTTGGCGGCGACGGGGGCGTTGGCGCCGAGCGCGGAGACGGTGAGCAATTGGGTTCCGGAGGGCCGGTTTGTGCCGTTGCCGATTTTTTCCGTGGGCATCAGCGCGGATGCGGAGGGGTTCCTGAAGTACGAGCACGCGTGCGAGGTGAACTGGACCCATGGGTTCGACACGCCGGCGAGCGAGTGGCTGCACTTGGCGCCGGGAACGATCGGACTGGATTTCACGGGATTGCTGGAATTCGGGCTGAGTGGGGCGGACACGAACATATATTTCAGGACGAGCGCGGACCTGGATTTGACCGACATCCCCCTGCCGAAATTGAGGAAGATGGCCCCGAAGGGATTCCCGCTCGACGTCAAACCGGAATATTCGGCGCTGAACGTGGAGGCCTCGACGACAAAGCGGCGGAGTTTCGACGTGAACCAGCCGCATGAATTCGAGGTTGAGGACACGATCGAAGGATCGTACGCGGCGGGGTTCAAGGCGAACTTGAAGCCGCTCACCTCGAAGCTTCCTTACCTGGGCCCGGCGTTGCTGGCGCTGGATGAATCGGGCCAACTGGTGATCAGCGGGGTGGTGGATGGCGCGATTGGCCTGAAGTCGACGAACATTTGGCGGACGCCATTTCCGGCGTCGCGGGAGGGAGGGAGCACGACGGATCCGGATCCGCATGTGTTGCGGCGGCATTTCCTGGGCGGGGAGGAGAAGCAGTTCGACCTGCTGCTGTGTTTCCGGTTTGGCGCCGGGCTGGACGTGGAGGCGTTCAGCGGGCGGGGCAAGGCGCGGGGGAAATTGAACCTTGCGGGCAACCAATGCACGCTGAGTGGCGGGGACACGCCGCTGCCATCGGTCGCGCTGGAGATCAATCCCAATGGGGACTGGCCGATATTCCGGCGGATTTCCGGGAACATCACGGCGACGCTGGAGGCGAGCCTGGATTTGTGGGTGACGTCGATCGAGAAGGATTGGGAGTGGGAGCTTTGGAGCTTCGACCATTCTTTTGGGACCGAGCCGCTGTTCGAGTGGGCGCCGATGAATTTGGGGGTGACGGTCCGCTCGCCGACGACCGCGTTGGCCGCGACGTTCAATCCGGGGGCCACCAATCTCATCGACAACCTGTTTTCGCGGGGGGCCGCCTCGGCGACGGCGGATGGGAAGGGGATGCTGTTCACGGACGTCAATCCCGCGACTGGGGAGATGGCGCTCAAGTTCGCGGGCCGAGGGGTCGGCGGCGTGTTTGGCGCCCCGGTGACGCTGGCGCACGCCGGGGGGATCGTGGCGGTGGAGGTGGCGGAAAGGCCGGACGGGGGCTGGATGGCGGTGTGGACGGAGTTGGATGGGACGGAGACCGCGAATCCGTTTCCGCCGTCGCGGCTGATGTTTTCGCGCTCCGTTGATGGAGCGACGTGGACTGGGCCTGAACTGGTGGCCGGGTTGAGCGACGTGGCCACGGAGCTTCGGCTTCTCGCGGCGCCGGGCAAGCTTGGGCTGGCGTTTTTGCACACGGGTGACGGACCGGAGGCGGGGACGGCGTCGCTTGGCGTTTCCGGTTGGAGCGGGAGCGCTTGGAGCACGCCGGTGGACGTGGTTGGGGGGGCAAGAATTATCGGTTTTGACGGCGCGGGGAGCGGTGTGGGCGTGCCCGCGAGCGCGCTGTTCGGGGTGACGCTGGCGGACGGGGAGTTGCAGGCGTGGAGTTGGGATTTCACGGGCCCACCCGAGATGAGTTCCGTCGCGGCCGACGCGGGTGGCGATCTTGCCATCGCGGCAGGGGGAAGCTTTTTCCTGGCGTTTGAACGCAAATCGGGCGGGATCGGCCTTTCTTATTTCGACGGCGGCCAGTGGAGTTCGCTCGGCACGCCTGTGGGCGGGGCGCCGACGTTGAGCCTGGATGTCGCGGTGATCGCGGAGGCGCCGGGGCGGGTTGTCCTGGCGTGGATCGAAGGCGGGAACGAGCCAAGCGTGCGGTCGGCGACGACGGACTTTGGTGGGATCCTGCAGGCCGGGCCGCTGAACGCGCTGACGACGCGCGATGAATTGGACCGGGTCCAATTGATGGTGGAGGGCGGCGCCGCGCGGGCCCAAGTGCGGCGGAAAGGGGAGGTGGTGACGTTGTTGGACATGCCCATCCCGCTGGCCGCGTCACCGGCGCGACTCAGCTCGCCACTTTTGTTGGCCGACGCATTTGAGTTCACGATCAGCGGGAACACGGCGGCGGCATTCCGGGTGCAGGTGTCGACGGACCTTCAGGCGTGGAGTGAGGCGGTGACGATTTCCAACCCGGCTGCGACGCAAACTGTGCGCATCCCGTTTTCATCCTCGTCGGTGACCCGCTTTTACCGGACGGTCGCCCCGTGAGCTAGTGGCGTCGGTGGGGGGGATGGAGAGGGCGATTCGCGGAGGGACGCTGGGCCGACACTTTGGCGCGTGAGGAATCAGGCTTGGGAGCGGGCGCGCCATTGGGCGGGGGAGGTTCCTTCCCAGCGGTGGAAGGCGCGGAAGAAGGAGTTGGCGTCCTGGAAGCCGAGGAGGAAGGCGGCTTCGTTGAGTTCCATGGGGCGTTGTTTGAGGTAATGGCGGGCGAGGGCGTGGCGGGTCTCTTCGAGGAGTTGCTGAAAGGTCAGGCCCGCGGCGGCCAGGCGGCGTTGGAGGGTGCGGGCGCCGAGGCCGAGCTCGCGGGCGACTTCGTGGAGGGTGGGGCGGCCGCCGGCCAGCAAGGCGGCGAGGGCGTGTTTGACCTGGGGGCCAAGGCCGCGGTCGGCGAGTTGGGCTTTGAGCTCCGCGTCGAGTTGGGGGCCGAGGATGGCGAGGAGTTCCTGGTTGTGGGTGAGGAAGGGGAGGTCGAGGTCGCGGGCGCGGAAGATGAGGGCGTCGCGGGTGGAGCGGAAGGTGACGGGGCAGCCGAAGTGGCTTTCAAGGAGGGCGCGATGCCTGGCGGGGCGGGAGAGTTCGAGGCGGAGGGGGGTGATTTGGCCATCGGAGCCGCGCCGGGCGACGTTGAGAATCCAGGAGAGGCCGAGGTCGACCATGATGGGGGGCTGGGGGTCGGTGGTCTCGATGAAGCGGAACTCGACGGAGGCTTCGCCGGCCTTGAGGTGGATGCGGATTTCCTCGGGGCAGGTGAGCTGTTTGTAGCGGGCGAGGCGCTGGAGGGCGTCGCCGAAGGAGCGGCTGCAGACGCCGGCGATGGTGACGGGATGGCTGCGCTCGAAACGGAGTTCGGCGCCGAGCCTGAGGCCGAATGCGGGGTCTGGGCAGAGGGCGGAGACGCCGCGCCAGAGGGAGAAGATTTGGGAGGTGGAGAGGAAGATTTTTTCGTGTTGGAAAAGGGAGGAGGGCAAGCCGGCGCGTTGGAGGAGGGTGGGGATGGGGATTTTTTCCTCCTCGAAGCGGCGCGCCCACGCCTGGGTGATGCGGAAGCGGTCGGTCATGGGGAGAAGGCGGGGCGCGGGTTGAGGGTGGAAGGGCGATGGGTCATTTGGCCTTGATGTCGTAGCAGAGGAGGGTGTCCTGGTCGCGGATGTAGAGTTTGCCATTGGCGACGACGGGATGGGCCCAGGCGGGTTTGTCGGTGCGGCCGGGTTGGGGGAAGCGGCCGCGCTCGAGGTATTCCTTGCGGCTGGGTTCGATGAGGACGATGGGGCCCTCCTCGGTGCGGTAGTAGATGCGGTTGTCGGCGAAGGCGACGGAGCCTTTGGTGACGCGGCGTTTGGTTGGGTCGGCTTCGTTCCAGAGGACGTCGCCGGTTTTGAAGTCGAGGCAGGCGAGGTATCCGCCGCCGTTGCCGCCGTTGGCGCCGAAGAGGGCGCCGTCGTGGAGGATGACGCCGCCGTGGTGGTTTTCCATTGATTTGGAGAACCAGACTTCTTCGGCGGCGAGGGCGCCGTCGGGTTTCCGGGAGAGGCGGGCGAGGCCGCCGCCGGCGCCGTAGGCCGAGGTGGCGAAGATGTGGCCGTCGTGGAAGAGGGGGGTGGTGATGTTGATGCGCATGCCGTTGGCGGGTTTGTCGTAGCGCCAGAGGAGTTTGCCATCGGCGGCGGAGACGCCGACGACGGCCATGCTGAGGAATTGGACGTATTGGGGTTGGCCGGCGAAGTCGATGGCGATGGCGGAGGAGTAGGCGGCGCCGGTGGGCTGGGGGCCCATGAATTTGCGGCCGACTTCGTCGTCGGTGAGTTTGCCGTCGCGGTTGGCGTCGAGTTTTTGGAGGGCGATGGCGGCGTTCTTGATTTCGGGTTCGTCGATGGCGCCGCTTTCGTCCGCGTCGAGGGCGGAGTGGGCCTTCATCATGCGGATGAGGCCGGGGCCGCGGCGGGGACGGGGGCGGTTGGCCTGGGCGTCGGCGTCGCCGCGTTGGGGGGCCAATTCGTCCTCGGAGATTTTGCCGTCCTGGTTTTTGTCGAGTTTGACGAGGGCCGCGGGCGCGGCGGCGAGTTCGGCGGGGGAGATTTCCTTGTCGTGATCCGCATCGAGGGCGGAGAGGAGGGGGTCGGTTTGGATGGCGCTGGGGCCGGTGGGGCCGCGATTGGGGGAGGGGGAGGAGGCTGACTGGTCGGGAACGAGGCTTTTCCAGATGGTTTGGCCGGTGAGTTTGTGGAGGGCGACGAGGGTGGTTTCTTCGCCGCCGGGGGTGCAGATGAGTTTGTCGCCGTCGATGAGGGGGGATTCGCGGAAGCTCCACATGGGGCTTCTGGCGCCGAAGTCGGCGACGAGGCTGCGCTGCCAGAGGACTTTGCCGTCGGAGGCCTGGAGGCAGGCGAGGTTGCCCGCCAGGCCGAGGATGTAGAGGCGGTCGCCGTCGACGGTGGGGGTGGCGCTGGGGCCTTCTTTGGATTGGGGCCAGTTTTGGGGGGGAGCGGGGGCGGTTCGGGTGGCCCAGATTTCGCGGCCGTCCCGCTCGGAGATGGCCCAGACGACTTCGTCGGAGCCGCGATGGCTCATGCCGAAGACGCGGCCGGAGGCGATGGAGGGGGAGCTGTCGCCGCCGCCGAGGTTGGCGGCGGTCCAGGCGAGCGGGGGGCCGTCTTTTGGCCATGATTGGAGGAGGCCGGTTTCCTTTGAATGGGCGGTGCGGTCGGGGCCTTGCCATTGGGGCCAGTCGAATTGGGCGCCGAGGGCGGCGTGGGAGAGGGCGGCGAGGGCGAGGGGGAGGGCGATGAACTGGGGGGAGCGGGGTGGGAGTTTGGAGGCAATCATGGTGTCAGCATAAGCCAAGGGAGCGGGGTGTCACTTGCGGAATGCGCCAATGGACTTGCAGAAGGCGCCAATCGAAGGGGCTATGGGTCAGGGGTTGCGGTAGACTGCGGCGAGGAGGGGGCTTACGACGGCATATTGGAGGAGGGTGAAGCAGGATTCGACGCCGAGGTAGGCGATGGGGGATGTCATTTGGTGTTTGGCGGAGACGGCGAGGGCCATGAAGCTCCAGGCGAGTGGGGCGGCGAGGGCGGCGAAGCGAAGGGCTCCGCGGAGGATGGGCTCGCCGGCGAAGAGGCGGCGGTAGAGCGCGGCCCAAACGATGCCTTGGACCAGCATGGAGAGGACGCCGAAGGGGATGGCGATGTCGTCGCGGTAGACGTGGAGGGATTTGTAAAAGTCGGCGAAGAGGGTGAGGTGCCAGAAGTAGCCGAGGGGAAAGGTGGGGAGCATGTAGGCGAGGACCGCGAGGAGGTGTTTCTTGTTCATGGCCGGCGGGGGGCGGGTTTCTTTGATGATTTGGCTTTGGGGTTGAAGGCGAGGGCGAGGTCGATCCAACGCCGGAGTTGAGCGTCGGAGTTGTGCCCGTCGGGATGGACAAAAACGAATCCCTTCATGGGCTTGCCGGTGAGGTCCATGGGATGGCACCCCGGACGCTGGAGAGCCTCGGATTCGACGGCTGGGTCGAGGCGAACCATGAGGCGGTTGTCGGAGACGCCGAGGCACATTTTGCCGTCCACCATGAAGCAGAGGCCGCCCATCATGGCTTTTTGCTCGAACGAGATTTGGCGGGCAGTCAATGAGGCGGCCACGCGCTGGGCCAGAGTGGAGTTGAAGGCCATGGAATTGGGCTGGGGTCAGGCGGGTTCAGTCGTCCGGGGCGGGCCGAGGTCGTGGCCGGAGGTGGGGCTCGTCGTGGTTGGATTCATCGTGGGTTCAGGCGGGGGCCGAGGGGATGCGGAGGGTGAAGGTGGAGCCTTGGTTGTGTTGGCTGGAGACGGTGAGGGAGCCGCCCATGA
>CAZSXX010000133.1:0-10997 GCA_964611245.1 uncultured Verrucomicrobiota bacterium
AGCCCGACGCCGGCGCCGGCCGTCCCTTTGACGGCGTCGCCGAAGTCCGCGTCCGCGACGCGGGCACCTACTATGCCGTCGTCCGCAGCTCCGAGGCGGCGGGCGGCATCCAGCACCAGTACATCCTGGATGTCCAGGTGGCCCCGACTGACAGCGTCGCTTTCCCGAACCTCCAAGTGGTCAGCGTCGCCACGCCGTCGGCCGCCGGGATCCAGAGCGGGCAGTCGCTCAACGTCTCGTTCACCGTCCAGAATGTGGGTTCCGAGGCCACCCCTGGCTCCGCCTGGCTGGACCGCGCGGTCCTTTCCCAAAACGCCATTTATGGCGACGGCGACGACCTGCCCTTGGCGGCTTTCCAGCACAACGGCGCCCTCGCTCCGTCGGCTTCGTATGAGGTCTCGCAGCCCGTCCAGCTCCCGGAGGGCATCAGCGGCTCCTATTACCTGATTGTCCACACCGACTCCGGCAACGCGGTCAATGAATTCGTCCTCGAAGGCGACAACAGCACCGCGTCGGGCTCCACCTTCGCCATCGCCCGTGCGCCTTACGCCGACCTCGTCGTCGAGGACCTCGCCGTCACCGGCCCGGTGGACAATGTCTTCACCATCAACTGGAAAATCGCCAACCGGGGAAACCGGAACGCCCCTGGAAACTTTGGCGAACGAATTCTCGTCCGCAACGCCGGCTCCGGCGCCATCCTTCTCAGCCTGGATGAGGATATCCTGGTCAGCCTCATCGCCCCGGGCGAATCGGTCCCGCGCTCAAAAACCGTCACCGTTTCCGCCCCGGCGCAATACAACGTCTTCGTCACCGAGGACACCCGCAACGAAATCTTTGAGTTTGACGACGTCAGCCACGCCCACGCGGAGCAGAACACCTTCAGCGTGTCCTTCCAAATTCTGCCGCGCTACACCATCTCCCTTTCCAGCAACCCGGGCGCCGGCGGCTCCGTCTCCGGCGGCGGCGTGTTCGTCTCCGGCGAAACGGTCACCGCCGTCGCGACGCCAAACGCCACCGCCCTCCCCTACCAATTCCTGAATTGGACCGAGAACGGCGTCTTCCAAAGCGGCGACGCCTCCTACTCGTTCTCGGCCGCGCGCGACCGCTCGCTCGTCGCCAATTTCGTGCTGCCAACCTTCGAGATCGCCGCCACCGCCAATCCGTCCGGGGGCGGCTCCATATCCGGCGCCGGCTCCAAGGCCCACGGCTCGGCCGTCACCCTCGTCGCCATCCCCCGCTTCGGCTATCGCTTCGAGAATTGGACTGAAGGCGGCTCGCAGGTCGGCGACAACGCCACCCTCACCTTCACCGCGCTCGCCAACCGGTCCCTGGTCGCCAACTTTGCCGACGCCCACCTCACGCATGAGGTCACCACGGCCACGTTGCCCGCGGGCCTTGCCGCCGTCACGGGCGGCGGGACGTTCAACAACGGCCAAAGCTCCACCTTCACCGCCCCCGCCCGCGTCGTGCAGGGGTTGACCGCGTACCTGTTCAAGCGCTTCTCCGTCGGCGGCGTCGAGGTCAGCGCCTCGCCCAGCTACCAGAAAACTTTCGCCACCACGGACCCGCTCCAGATGCAGGTCGTCGCGGAGTACGACAGCCGCAGCCTCTATCCCCTGGTCACGCGCGCCACGACCAGCTTCAACAGCCCCATTCCGCTCACCTCCACCCTCTACGTCACGGTCCAGTTCAACCGGAGCATGAAACCCGAGGTGGTCCCGGCCATCAGCTTCGTCCGCCCCTCCGGCGCCAACCCTGTCCCGCCCATCGCCTCCTCCGGCGGTGTTTGGAGCCGCACCGTGTCCGACAACGACACCTACCGCACCCCCGCCATCACCGTCGCCCCGGGCATGGACGGCGAGGTGGACATCGTGGTTGCGGGCGGCGCGGACCTGGAGGACGCCGCTGTCCAATCCGCTACGGCGCTTCGGGTCGTCCTCGACGCAACCCTCCCCGCCATTTCCAGCATCGGGACGGCCCCCGGCTCCGGCTCCGCCATCGTGACCTGGTCCACGGATGAGCCCGCCACTTCGCAGGTTGAATACGGCGTCACCGATTCCTTTGGCCGCAACACCCCGGTCAGCGTGGCCCTCGTCACCAGCCATCGCGTCAATGTCACCGGCCTCACCCCGGACACTCTCTATCATTTCCGCGTCCGTTCCCGCGACCGCGCCGGCAACGAGCGCATCTCCGCCTCGGGGACCTTCCGCACCCTCCAGGCTCCCGACCTCCTCGTCTCGGCCATCGATATTGTCGAACCCGTGGGCGGCCTCCAGTCCGGCTCCACCTTCGAAGTGGTCTGGACCGACCGCAACGGCGGCGTCGGGCCGACCAGCGGGGCGTGGTTCGACCAATTGACCGTCGTCAACCGCACCACCGGCGCGCAACTCCTCGTTTCCACGCTGCGCTATGACGCGGAGGAATTGGGCGATGTCCCGCCGGAGGGCGCGCGCGAATTCCGCCGCTCCCTCACCCTTCCGGATGGACCCGCGGGCGTCGGCCAGATTGCGTTCATGGTCCGCGCCGACCATTTCAACAACCAAACTGAGGACAATGCGGGCCACACCGCCGAGGACAACAACACCGCTGAATTGGTGCGCGCCTCCACCATCCGGCCCTATCCAGACTTGCTGGCGCAGAATCTCGCCATCACTCCGGCCTCCCCACAATCCGGGGCTGAACTGACGGTCAGTTGGACCGACTTAAACTCCGGTGGCGCGCCCGTGGCCAGCCCGTATCGGGACCGCCTGACCGTCCGCCACACCACCACCGGCCAAGTCTATGTCGACACCTTCCTGGACCACGGCACGGGCGACGGGATCATCAACGCGGGCGAAGGCCGTCCCCGCTCCCACAAATTCCGGTTGCCGGACGGCGCGCCTGGCGTCGGGCGCATTCGGGCCGACGTGACGGTGGACGCCAACAACAACATTTTCGAGCACAACGCGGGCAACACCGGCGAAGGCAACAACGCCGCCAATGCCTCCGTCACCTCTGTCCTCGCCGCCTACCCGGACCTCGCCGTCACCTCAATTGAGGCGCCCACCCAGTCCTCCGCCGGGGCGGCAATTTCCGTTTCCTTCACCCTCAAAAACTTCGGCAACGCCACGGCCACGGGGCCATGGACCGACCATCTTTTCCTCTCCAGTGACCAAGTCATCGGCAACGACGAATCGCTGGGAGCCTTCACCTTCACCGGCGAAATTCCGGCCGGCGCCTCCGTCAATGTCACCCGCCAGGTCAACCTGCCCCGCTTTGGCACGGGCAACCGCTGGATCGTCGTCCGCACTGACAACAATGGGAACATCTTTGAGTCCGACGAATCCAACAACGCCAACATTGACGACCGCGCCATCGCCCTGCCGTCGAACCTCTTCATCTCGCTCTCCCGCGCCTCCATCTCCGAAGCTTGGGGCCCGGGGGCGGCCCACGCCACCATCACCCGCAACAGCGGCGTCGCCAACAGCCTTGAGGTCACGCTGGCCAGCAGCGACACCTCCGAAGCCGTCATTGCGCCCACGGTCACGATCCCAAGCGGCCAGGTCTCGGTGACGGTTCCGATCAATGCGGTCAATGACCCGTTCGTCGACGGCGACCAGAGTGTCACGATCACCGCCTCGGCCGCCGGCTTCGATCCGGTTTCCGCTCCCCTCGCCGTCACCGACGACGACATCGCCACGGTCACCGTCTCCATCATTCCCGCCACGCTCCGCGAAGATTCCGCGCCGGTGAACGCCACCGTGGCCCGCAACAATGACACGGCCGCGCCGCTCGTTGTCCGCCTTTCCAGCAGCGACTCCACCCGCCTCACCGTTCCCCAGGCCGTGACCATTCCGGCTGGCCAGTCCGAAGCCCTTTTCCAGGTCGCCTTGGTCAACAATTCCACCCCCAACCGGCCCATCTCCATCAATGTCAGCCCGTCGGCCACCGGATTCCAGGCCATCTCCGACACCGTCGAGGTGGTCGATGACGACCTCCCGGGCCTGTCCCTGCGGCTCGCCGAAACGACAGTCGCCGAAGGCTCCCCAAACCCGGCCACCATTGGGACCATCACGCGTTCCCCAGCCTCCGACCGGCCGCTCCAAGTCCTGCTCCACAGCGACAATACCGCGGCCGCCCGCGTGCCCATCGCCGTCACCATCCTTCCCAATGAGGCGTCCGCCACGTTCCCGGTCACGGCGGTCAACGATGACCTCGTCGATGGCACGGAGCACAGCGTCATCACCGCCTTCACCGCCGACGCGATCTTCGGAACCGCCATCGCGGAAGGCTCCGCCACGGCCGCCATTGCCGTGACCGACGACGACGGCCCAACCCTCACCCTGTCGGTCGATTCGGACGTCCTTTCCGAAACGGGCTCCATAATTGGGCGCGTCTCCCGCAACACCAGCACCGAGTCGCCCCTGTCGGTCAACCTGGCCAGCGGGGACGTCAGCGAAGCCACTGTCCCGCCGTTGGTGACCATTCCCGCCGGCCAGCGCGGCGCGGCGTTCACCATCACAGGCGTCTCCGACGGGGTCGCGGACGGCATCCAGCGCGTCACCGTCGTTGGATCGGCCAACACCTTCAACCCCGGCTCCGTCAGCTTCGATGTGACCGACATCGACCTGCCGGACCTTCGCGTCACCTCCATCACCGTCCCCACTTCCGCCATCACCGGCGCCAGCGTCCAGGTCGGCTGGCGGGTCAGCAATGACGGTCTTTCGGTTGCGAACGGCCCTTGGGTCGACAGGGCCTACCTTTCCACCTCCCCAAATGGGGCCGATGGTCTGTCCTTGGTTTCAACCTTCTTCCGCCCCGGTTCGCTGAGCGTCGGCGAGAATTACGAGCCCTCCACCCGCTCGATCCTCCTCCCGACCAACCCCGGGCGTTACTACTTGGTTGTCGTCACGGACGCGGCGGGCGCCGTCACGGAAGGCTCCAAGCGCAACAACACGCTGGTCTCCACGACCCCCATCGACGTCGGCCCGGCCTACCGCGCCACGGTCTCGACCGAAACCGAAGTCGTGGGAATGAACACCCCGGTCATTCTCACCGGACGCGCCTTCAAGGCTGGGGAAGATTCCGTCGCCGCGCCCAACGCCCTGGTCCGCGTCCGCGTCAACATCAAGGGGACGCGCCGCATTTATGACCTGCGGGCGGATCCGAACGGCAACTTCACCATGGCTTTCACCCCGCTCCCGGGCGAGGCCGGGCGCGTCACCATCGGCGCGGATCACCCGGGCGTTTTTGAGGACCCCATCCAGGACGCGTTCAGCATCTTTGGCATGCGCTTCGAGCCCGGCGACCTTGCGTTCCGCATGTTCCCGGTCTCGGAGCTTTCCGGAGAGGTGGACTTGGTCAACCTCGGCGACGTCCCCCTGCGGAATCTCTCCAGCACGTTCGTCGGCCTGCCCTCGGACGTTTCACTGGCCCTCACCCTGCCGACCGACCTCGCCCCGTCCCAACGCGTCAAAGTCCCCTACCGCCTCACCGTCGGCAATTTCACCTCGGAGACGCGCATCCGCAGCCAGGTCCGGCTCCGCAGCGGCGAAGGAGCCGAAGGCTTCCTCACCATAGACCTCACCGTCTCCCCGAAAACGGCGTCCCTCGTCGCCAATCCCGGGTTCCTTTCCTCCGGCATGGTGCGCGGCCAGCGCCGCATCCTGGAATTCAACCTTTCCAACGTCGGCGGCGCCGGTTCCGGCCCCGTCGAGATCCGCCTCCCCTCCAACACCCCGTGGCTCTCCCTCGCCTCCCCGGCCAGCCTCCCCTCCATGGCCCCCGGCGATGTCGTGCGCGTCCTTGTCACCCTCAACCCGCCGTCGGACCTGCCGCTCACCCGTTATGACGGAAGCCTCGTGGCCGTCGCCCCCAGCACCGGCGTTGGCGTGACCATTCCCTTCAGCCTCAACGCCATCTCCGAAGCCTTCGGCGACCTGAAAGTCACCGTGTCCGACGACTACACCTTCCATGCCGCGGGCGCGCCCAAAGTCGAAGGCGCCACGGTCACCTTGGTTGATCCCCTGACCGGCGAGAACACCGCCTCGGGGACGACCGGGCCCGACGGAAGCGTCACCTTCTCCAACATCCGGGAGAAGACCTACCAGATGACGGTCAGCGCCCCGAAACATGGCCAATACCGGTCGCCGGTCACCATCGTCCCGGGCATCCTGACCGAGCACGAAGCCTTCATCGACCGCGAGACCGTCACCTACCGCTGGTCGGTCGTGCCCACGCTCATCGAGGACCGGTACCGCATCGTGCTCGAGGCTGATTTCGAGACCGAAGTCCCCATTCCAGTCGTCACCATCGACAACCCGATGATGATGCCCCTCGTGGTGGAAGGGCGGGACACGCAATTCGAAATACGCGTCACCAACCACGGCCTGCTCCAGGCCGAGCATGTCCACCTCGAAGTGCCCGAGCATCCCGACTTTGAAATCATCCCGCTGGTCAGCGAGCTCGACGTCCTGCCCGCCCGTTCCAGCCTCGCCATCCCCGTCCTGATTCGCGCCAAGCCTTCCGCCGCGGCCGTCACTTGGGACATGGTCAAGTCCCGCGCCACCCGGCAGGACGCCGGACGGACCTTTAGCGGCTGCCAGGTCTTCCCGAAAATCCGTGTCCTTTGGTCGTTCCAGAACGGGCCCAACACCCGCTGGCGCTACGCCGACGCCACGGTGGTCCCCGTTTACGTCGATGAGCCCTGCTGGGTCCAGATCCAGACCGTCCTGCCCCTCTCCGAGCGCGGCGCTCCAAAGGATCTCCTCGTGTGGCAGGATTACATTTGCGACATCGCGGCCGCCATCGCCAGTTGCGTGGATGAATGCATGGCCACGATCGTGAGCGCGGCCTGCGGCGTCTCCGGCGGCGGCAACATCGCCGGCGCCATCGGCGCGGCCTCCCAGTTCGCCGCCTGCTGGTGCCCGGCTCCTCCGTCCCTGCCCAGTGGCGGCGGCGGCGGCGGCGGTGGTGGTGGTGGCGCCGGAGGTTTCGGCGTCATTGGGGGCGGCGGCGGTGGTTTCGGCGGCAGCCCCGGCAATCCCGTGGGTTCCCCCATCGTCTGGGACTACAGCGCCCCATGCAATCCCGCCGTCCATGGCGAGGCCGGCATCTGCGCCCGAGTCCGCATCCGCATCGTCCAGGAGGCGGTCATCACCCGCGCCGCCTTCCTCGGCACGCTGGAAATCGAGAATGGCAACACCGGGATCGACCTCAGCGGCATCCGCGTCTCGCTCGACATCCGCGACGAATTCGGCAAGCCCGCCGGCGACCGTTTCGCAATCCGCCCGCCCGTCCTCTCCGGGCTGACGGCGGTGGATGGGGGAGGGGGAACCCTCCGGGGCGGCGCCACCGGCAGCGCCCAATACACCATGATTCCCAACCGCGCCGCCGCTCCGGAATCGCCCACCGTCTACAAAATCGGCGGCAAGCTCCGCTACATCGAGGAGGGCAACGAGGTTGAAGTCGACCTCCTGCCCGACACCATCACGGTCTATCCCGACCCGGTCCTCAATCTCGCCTATTTCTGGCAGCGCGACGTCTACTCCGACAACCCGTTCACCGAGGTGGTTGAGCCCGCGGAACCCTTCTCTCTGGGGCTGCTCGTCAAGAACACCGGCCATGGCGCCGCCTTGAATTTCAAGATCACCTCCGCCCAGCCCCAGATCATCGAGAACGAAAAGGGGCTGCTCATCGACTTCAAGATCATTGGCACCCAGGCCGGCGAGGCGGCGGTCGCCCCGACCTTGACCGCGGACCTCGGCCGCATCGACCCGGGCCAAACCCGCGCGGCCGCGTGGTCAATCATCTCGACCCTCCAAGGCAGGTTCATGAATTACACCGCCACCTTCGAGCACATCGATTCCCTCGGCGACGCCCGCCTCTCCTTGATCGACTCCGTCGAGATCCACGAATTGATCCACCAATTCCAGTCCCAGAAGCCGGGCTCCGACCTCCAGCCCGACTTCCTCGCCAACGACGTGCCCGACGCGGAGGCCACTCCGGACACGGTGTGGCTGAGCGACGGCACCTCCGCCCCCGTCAACCTCGCGCTCAATCCGCAGGTGGACGCCGCCGCCTCCCTCGGCCATCTGCAGGTTCAATTGACCGCCGAGATGCCCTCCGGCTGGGCTTATCTCAAAATGCCCAACCCCGGCCCGCAGCTTAAACTCTTCAAAGTCGTCCGCTCCGACGGCCTGGAGTTGCTCATCCCGCAGAACGCCTGGACCACCGACCGCACCTTCCCGGGCTCTCTGGCCGGATCCATCCGCGAGCTGACCCTGCACATCCTCGATCACAACAGCACGGGCGCCTACACGCTCTTCTACCGCGTCGATGACTCCATCGCCCCCAACCTGGTCGAGATCGGCGAGTTCTCGAACGTGCGCACCGCCCCGCTCGCCTCCGCCACCGTCCGGTTCTCCGAGGACATCGACCTGTCGACCTTCGACTGGCGCGATGTCTCCCTGACGCTGAACGATGGCTCCAACCTCATCGACGCGGGCGCGGGCCTGGCCATCACCCGGCTCGACACCGGCCTTTACCAAATCGCCGGCCTTGCGCCGTTGACCGACGCCGAGGGGAACTACCGCCTCACGGTCATGGGCGAGGGCATCCAGGACTTCGGCGCCAATCCGGCCGTCGGCTCCGCCAGCGCCTCGTGGTCGCGCATTGGCCTCCGCCCGGTCATCATCAGCCTCACGCGCCCCGCCTCGCCACGCAACACCCCCGTCGCGCTGGCCGACGTCACGTTCTCCAAGCCAATCAACGCCACCACGTTCACCGCCGCTGACCTCTCCGTCACCCTCAACGACGGCCCGAACCTGGTCGGCGACGTAGTCGGCGTTCAATTCCTCAGCGGCAACACCTACCGCATTGTCCAACTCGGCGCCGTCACCGCCGAAAACGGGACGTATCGCCTGACCGTCAGCGCCGCCGGGGTCCAGGATTCCCTCGGCAACGACGGCGTTGGCTCGCAGGCGGTCTCGTGGATGATGGATGTCACCGCGCCGCGCGTCGCAGTCCTCGAGGGCATTCCCACCAATCCCCGCAACATCACCGTCCCATCCCTTGACGTTGAGTTCACCGAGGCGATCAATCCCGCCACCTTCGACCGCGGCGACCTTCGCCTCACGCGCAACGGCGGACCCAACATCATCGATGGACGGGTGGCGATCACCCAGCTATCCCCCACCAAATTCCGCATCACTGATTTCACTTGGGTCAGCGGGGCGGAAGGGACCTATCTGCTCACGGTCCTGGCCAACGGCGTCGCGGATCTCGCCGGCAATTCCGGCTCCGGCTCCGCCTCGCAGTCCTGGGTCATGGACACCACGCAGCCGCCCACTCCGTCCAACATGACGTTCGCACCGAACACAGGGCGCAGCGACACTGACCTCATCACCCGCGTGGGCGCCATCACTGTCAGCGGCACGCTTGGGGAGGACAACAACCTCGTCCGTTTTTATGACATCGAATCGGGCCAGGACCTCGGTTTCGCCAATGTCTCCGAGCGCGCCTTCTCCAAGGCCCTGAACCTCGCCGCGGGCCAGCGCCACATTCGCGTCACGTCGATCGATCCCGCCGGAAATGTTTCCGAGCCGTATCGGTTTGAGCCGATCATCGACCTGACCGCGCCCGCCGCGCAGATTTCCGACGTCTCGCCGGATCCCCGTTCGACCAGCGTTTCCACCATCGACCTCACGTTCACCGAGGAGATCGACCCGGCCACCCTCACCCGCGACGACCTGTCCCTGAAGCTCGACGGCGGCAACAATCTCATCAACGGCGGCGTAAGCATCCTCTTTGTCGGCGGCAACACCTACCGTGTCACCGGCCTCAGCGCGGTCACCGACGCCCCGGGTCTATACACCTTCGCCCTCAACATGCCGGGCGTCGCCGACCTCGCGGGCAATCCTGGCTCCGTCTCCGTCTCCAAATCGTGGCGTCGGACCGGCGCCAACACCGCCCCGTTCTTCGCGGTGTTTGGCCCGAAATTCACCTCGGCGGAAACCACGCTTTTGGTCGAGATCACCGCCCAGGACAACGACCTTCCCGCGCAGGCCCTCGCCTACAGCCTCGGGGCGGGCGCTCCCGCTGGCGCGGTGATCCACCCCACCACAGGACTCTTCACTTGGACGCCCACGCGCGCCCAGGCCGGATTTGCCTACGAAATCCCCATCATCGTGGCGGACAATGGGTCTCCTGTGATGTCCGCGACCCAGATCCTTTCCGTCACCGTCGTCGATTACGCCGAGCTGAACCTCGGCCGCGACGTCGTTGTCAGCGGGACTGCCGCGCGCATCCCGCTCGAATTCTTCGCCAGCACCCCCGCGCGGGAAATTGTGCTCGAATTCGACGCTCCCGCCGCTGAGTTTGCCACCGCCCGGGCCGAGGCCCTCACCGGGGAGATCGGGTTCCTCGAGCTGGCCACCATTTCCCCGGGCCGCTACCGCCTGACCATCCGCACCGCCAGCAATCAAACGCTGGCCACGCGCAAGAACATCGTGGAGCTGGTCATCACGCCGCCGCCCGGCGTCAGCGCGTTCGTCTGGCTGATGCCGGCCAGCGCCACTGTCCTGAAGCCGGATTCCACGGGCATCGACAGGCTCTTCACAAAACCTGGCCGGATCGTCGCCCTCGGCAACGAGCCGCTCCTGGAATCCCTCCTGCAAGGGCTCTCCCGCCGCGCCGTCCTTTATGGCCATCCCGGGCGAACCTACCGGCTCGACCGCAATGCCAACCTCAGCCTTCCGTGGGGCGATCCGCTGCCCGTCACCCCAGGCAGCCTTTCCGAGGTCATTGAATTTGACAGCGCGGGGAACTTGTTCATCCGGGGCCTCCAAACCTCACCGTAACCAGTCCTGAAATGCGGAACGCGCCCGGCTTCGGCCGGGCGCGTTCTTCTTTCCCCAAGGGAATCCCAAACCCTTATTTCAAAGTCACGCACAGCAGGTTTACCCTCGTCTTTATACCCACCCGCACAAAAAGCATACCGTCCGCAAACGCCCGGTTGC
>CAZSXX010000134.1:0-10991 GCA_964611245.1 uncultured Verrucomicrobiota bacterium
AGGCCACCGCCTACAACCTCCGCCAGCAGCTCAAAAGCCAGACCGGCGTGGACCATCCGGAATTTTTCCTGCATGTCAAAGGGCCGGAAATCCTGAACATGTGGGTCGGCGAGTCCGAGCGCCAGGTCCGGGACTTGTTCACGCAATGCCGCGAGCGGGCCAGCGACGGCGCCCTGGCTTTCCTGTTCATCGACGAGGCCGAATCGCTCCTTGGAACGCGCCGCGCCGGCCGGTTCAACAGCATGTCCAGCACCATTGTCCCGATGTTCTGCACGGAAATGGACGGGCTGGACCCCTTGCAGAACGTGGTCGTGATCCTCGCCTCCAACCGCGCGGACCTCATCGACCCCGCCATCCTCCGCCCGGGCCGTGTGGACAGGAAAATCAAGGTCAACCGGCCCGACGAGGCGGGCGCCAAGGGCATCTACGAGATTTACCTGCGCGACACCCTGCCGCTGGCCGAGCCCAGGGAGGCCTTGGCGGCCGCCGTCAGCTCGGCCCAATACGCGCAGACGCCGGAGAACCAATTCCTCGAAGTCCAATACCGCAGCGGGCGCAAGGATGTCCTTTACCGTGGGCAGCTCGCCAGCGGGGCGATTATCGCCGCCATTGTGGACCGCTCCAAAAGCATCGCCATCAAACGCGCCATCGAAACGCAGGCCGACACCCGCATCACCCGCGAGGATCTCTTGGCCGCCCTGCGCGCCGAATACGCGGAGAACGACCTTTTCCCCGCCACGGACGTGACCGAGGACTGGCTCAAATTGACCGATTTCGATCCCGAAAATGTGATCCGCCTCGGGCCCATCCGGCCGCGCAAGAACGACGAACGCTCCGGCATCGTTTAGCCCGGAATTTTGTCCAGCCTACGCCAGCGCCTTCTGGATGAATTCCCGCATCACCTCCACCTCCCGCGCCGCGATGGTGTGCTCCTTCGGGAATTCCTCCCATTGAATCGGCAGCCCGGACCCCTTGAGGAATTCCACTTGCCCGCGCACCGAGGCGATGGGGATCAACGGATCGCGGGTGCCATGGGTCCACAAGATGGGTGTGGTCCGTGCGGCGGGGGAGAGTTCTTTCGCCAGCGCCTGGTGGTCATGCACATACCCGCTCACGCCCACGAGGCCGGCGAGCGGGTGCGGATAGCGGAGTCCCGTTTCCAACGTCATCAGGCAGCCTTGGGAGAAGCCGAAAAGTAGGGTCCGCTCGCTCGGGAATTGGGCGCGCATCGAGTCGAGCAGCCCAGTCAAAAGCCGGCGGCTCCGCTCCACCCCCGGCTTGGGGTCGCCCGCGAAATCGTACCACGAAAACCCGCCATAATACGGGTCGGGCGCGTTGACGAGCAGGACATTCAACCCGGGAATCCGCAGCATGGCGGGCACGTCGCGGTACCCCTCCATGCTGTCCCCGAGCCCATGCAGGGCAATCAAAAGCCGCTGCGACCCCGGCTCGCGGGCCGGGATCAATTCCGTCGTTAAATCTTCCATAATTCCTGATATTCAAAAGCTCTCCGGGCGACGCCGGCCGTCAATTCACCGGCCAGACTTGCACCCGGTAAAACCGCCCGCCCCGCGCGTCGGGATCCATTTGTTCAGCGGATTCACCGGCCCCACTGACCAATCCCCCCACCGGAACCCAATCCGAGCCCTCCAAGTCGTCGCGGCCCCAGAGTTGATACAGCCTGCCCGGCTTGGCGGTCCACCGCACCCGGGCCCCAATCCCGTTCTGGGTCACTTCGTCAATCCGCAGCAGTGAGGCCGCGGAAACGGGGCTTGTCCCCGCCGCCGCCTCGCTCGCGTTGGGAAATCCATCCCCGTCCGGATCCGCCCCGGGTCCGGCGGCCGCCCCGGTGAACAACGAAAAATGCCGCCGCTGGAACAGGTCATCCAGCCCGTCAAAATTCGCGTCCGGGGCTGCGGCCAGAACCTCAAGGAATCCGTTGGCGAACGCCAGGTCGCCCCCCCGCCGCACCGCGAGCGTCCTCAGGCCCGGGGGAGCCCCACGCGCCACCGTGATCGTCGCATAAATGACATTCAAGGGCGGGGTGCTCCCGAACGGGTTGCTCAGGTAGCTCGGCGGGCCCACCGTGATGCCCGCGCCGGATATTTCGAAGGTCGCCCCACTCGTCGGCAGGCCCGGGCCGGCCACGCCCACCAACACTCCGCCGCTCCCCTGCAAGACATTCCCGGGCCCGTTTTGCGCGGCGAGCGTGCCATTGGTCGATGGGGGGACAATCCGCGTGATCCGGAACGCGGGCGCGTCGCTTCCCACCGTGAAGTTTCCCGTCGTTTCCTCGTCCGCCCGAATCAACACCGGGGTGTTGTCCATGGGCGTGAACGAGTTCGCGGCCCCCGCGAAATCCGGCGCCAGGTCGCTTCCGACCAACAGCCGGTTGAGCGAAATCCCCCCGGGCGGATCGAGCGGGGTGGCCCGCACGCGGTACTCGCCCGGAGGCAGGTTCGCCATGCGGTACGTTCCATCGGGCCGGGTCGCGGTGCATTGCGCCACATTTCCATCCGCGTCCTCGGCCGTAACGACCGCCCCAAAAACGGGCCCGCCCCCCGCGCTCACCGCCCCCGCCAGCGCCCCCCGTGAATTGCCCGGCAGGGCGTACAGCGTCCGCGCCGCCGCGATTTCATCCGCCGTCAACCCGGCCTCGACCGTCACCCCGGGCAGGCTGCGCGCGAACATCGTGGCCCCGCCGGCGGGCGAATGGTCCAGCCCAAGGAAATGGCCAATCTCATGCAGGGCGGTGGCTTCGATGAAATAATTGGTGTTGGTCGCGTCGTTGAGGTCGCCGAACCACCGGTGCTGGAAACTGTTGAAAACAATGTCGGCCGCGGTCAGCTCGTTGTTGGCCCCGACGCTCAGATAGGTCAGCGCCACCCCCCGGTTCACAATCGAGTCGCGCCCTCCATTCACAAGCTCCGATTTCGCGAAAAAAATCAGGTTGGTCCCGTCCTGGAGATTGATGTCCGGGTTGGCCACCAGCCCCCCTTCCTCAAACCGGATGCCCGCCCCGGGAATCGCCTCCCATTGCGCGAAAGCCGCGCGCAGGTTGTCCCGCTCGGTCTCCTCCCGCCCCGCGTTGGCCGTCTCGACCGGCAGGAAATAACGGACCGCCCTGGTGGCGCGGTTGACCGAATTGGTGGGGACCTCCGCGCCAGTCCCTTCCAAATGCCACCGCCGCAAATTCCCAAATCCATCCAACGAGCCGACGAATCCCAGCGCCTCCGACCCTCCCAGCAGCGGGGCTCCGGCAACAATCAAGCAGGCGCGCAGGTTCATGCCGCGTTCGACGATGAAACCGGCGCTCCCGAAGGGGCCCGGCCGCTGAAACTGGCCTTATTTATGGCTGGAATCGTAATGGGCCTTCAACACGTCCCCGCCAAAATCGCTGTCCAAATACCGCAGGACCGCGTGCACATGGTTCGCGTTGTTCTGGATGTTGTCGTATTCGATCAGGAAATTGGGCCCCTGCACCCGGTAATAATGCGCCTCGCCGCGCTCCAACCCCCCGGCCCACGCGAAGAATAGGCGGTCAGGGCCGAGCGCCCGGATTTTCTCCAGATCAGCGCGCGCGGCCTCTTCGCGGTGCCGGAACACATACTCTTTGATCAGCTCCCACAGTATCTCATTCTGCCCCGCGTCCAGCTTCGAGGAGGCAATTCCATCCGGCGAAAGCAGCCGGGCTTTCCGGTCCGCGCCGGTGATGATGTCAGCGGGCGCCTGGTTCGTGTAAATGGCGACCTTCTTTTGCTCCTCATTCAACGATTTCACCAATTTGCGCCCCAAATCCTCCTCCTTCGCCAGCACCCGCAGGCCTTGCCGCGGCCCGCTCTTCACTTCCCCCGGGTTGGTCCCATAAAAAGATGGCGTCGCGGAGATGATCTTGTCCCCCGCCAAGGAGAAATTGAACGACATGTGGTGCCCCTCAAACCGCCAGGCCCACGCCTTCGATCCGGGCTCGCCGAAAACGCTCACAAAATAAAGCTCCGGATCACGCTTGGGTCCAGAGCCCTTCTCCAGCTCCAACAGGATCTGCTCCAGGCTCATCACGGCCGTCGCCTTCAAAAATCCCCGTTGGCTCAGGGTCGAGCCCAGCAGCCCAAACGCCAGCCCCTGCTGCACCGGCGTCATTTCCTTGATCGACAGCCCTCTGCGCTCCTTCGGGATGAAATGCCAGTTGAACTGTTCCTCGTTCCCCAGCGGAAACTTCGCCTTGGCCGCCTGCTCCGGCGTCAACGTCGCCAGCCACGTCGCGGCGGCCACCCTCACTTCCTCCCCGGCCCGTGTCGCCTCGGCGTGCGCCCCCTTCTGCGGGGAACCTTCTTGTGCGCCGGACACACCCATCAGCGCGAGACTTGCCAAGACCAAGAAACGGAGGGATTTCATGCCCGGATCATCCCTCAAGCCGCCAATTCTTCAACAAAAACTTCCGCCCGCAACTCCCCCTTTTTTGCTCCACCCCCGGCATTTCCGCACGATTTTCGGGCGCCACGCCGGATTTTGTTTGCTTAACTGTAACGAAATCGTAACAGTGTGACCTGACCCTAAACTGCGTGTTTCCCAAGGAACACATTCGACTCGGTTCAGTGCCGTTCGACGCATGGACAGGAATTATGTCATGCGGGCGGAGCACGGAGCCGTAAACCCCAGATCCTATGCCAATCAACTATTTAAAAAAGGCGGCGCTGCTCGCGGCGTTGGCGCTGCCGCTCATTCCCGCGCAGGCGTACACCTTTGAAGCGAACTTTGACGACGGGCAGGTTCCCGTCGGCATGTCCCTCGCCGACCCGGCCAAAATCGTCCCCAGCGGCGGTTTCGCGGGCACCGGCTACTTGAGCTTGACTGACGCCGCCGGGAGCCTCAACGGCACCGCGATCATTGAGGATTTCGCAAGCGGCGAAGTCATCGGTGGCTTCCGCGCCTCAATGAAAATTCGCATCGGCAACGGCTCCGGCCGTCCCGCAGACGGATTCAGCGTCAGCTTCGGCCCCGATGTGGCCGATTCCGGCGGGGGCGAGGACGGCAGCGGCTCCGGCCTGCGCGTGTCCTTGGACACCTACGACAATGGCGGGGGAGAGGCGCCCGGCCTGGACATCTTCTACGGCGGCGTGGTCATCGCGCACACCAGCTGGTCCGGCGCCACCGTCCCCATCGCCAACCCCGTTCGGGACCCCGTCACTGGCCTGCCCGCCTCCTTGTCCACCGGGACCGACTTCCTCGACCTGATCATTGACCTGCATCCCAACGGCACCTTGGACGTCGTTTACAAAGGAATCACCGTTTACACCAACCTCGTGATTCCAGGCTACACGCCCACCAACGTCCGCTTCGCCCTCTCCGCCCGCACCGGTGGCGAGTTTGAGACCCACTGGGTGGACAGCATCTCCATTGTGACGGTCCCGCCCGCGACGGGCGCCCCGACCGTGAAGACTCCGCCCGCCAGCGTCTCCGCGCCGGAGCGCGGCAACGCCTCGTTCTCCGTCGTGCCCGATGGCGCGCCGCCTTTCGAGTTTCAATGGTACAAAAATGATGTCGCGATCGATGGCGAAATCAGCAGCTCCCTGTCGCTCACCGGCCTGACCATGGCCGACAACCAGGCCAAATTCCGCGTCACGATCGTGAATGCCGAAGGGTCCAAGGATTCCCCCGAAGCCACGCTCACCGTCATTCCCGACACGGTGAAGCCGACCGTCGTGCGGACTGTCGGCAGCGACAACTTCGTTGAAGCCACCGTGGTGTTCTCCGAACCCGTCACCGCGGCCTCCGCCGGCCTCGCCGCCAATTACACCATCAGCGGCGGTTTGACCGTCAGCGAGGCGGTCATCATCAACGAGACCACCGTCCGCCTCACCACCTCGGCCCAAACTCAGGGCACGACCTACAACATCACCATCGCCGGTGTGCAGGACACCGCCGCCACGCCCAATACCATTGCTGCCCCAACGGTCGCCCCGTTTGTCTCATACATTTACCAGCGCGGCGGCTTGAAAATGGAAATCTTCACCGACATCGGCGGCACCGCCGTCGACGCCCTCCTCTCGGCGGACAAATTCATCAACAACACCCCCGACAGCGTCGCCTTCGTCACCCAGGCCAGCTCCCGCCAGGTTTACGGCGGTGGCGTCCTCGACAACTACGGCGGCCGCATGTCCGGCTGGATCATCCCCCCGGAAACCGCCCAATACGAATTCTTCATCCGCAGCGATGACGGCTCCGCCCTTTTCCTGAGCCCCGATGCGGACCCCGCCAACGGCGCCCAGATCGCCTTCGAAACCGGCTGCTGCAATCCCTTCCAGGAGCCCGGCCTTGGCTTCACCCAGACCTCGGAACCGCAGGACTTGGTGGCTGGCCAGCGTTACCACATCGCCATCCTCTGGAAAGAGGGTGGCGGCGGCGATTACGCCGATCTGGCCTGGCGCAAAGTCGGCGACCCAGCCGTTCCCCGCGCGCTTCCCTACATCCCGGGCGCCGTCCTCGAGACATTGGCTCCCCCGAACACCTTCGTGCCGCCCACCGTTTCCATCACCAGCCCGACCGACCAGCAGGGATTCGAGGTGGGTGTGCCGGTGACCATCTCCGCGGAGGCCACCGCCGCCGCCGGTAAAACCATCGTCCGCGTGGAGTTCTTTGAGCTGGCCGCCAAGCTGGGCGAGGACACCGAACCTCCCTACTCCTTGACGCTCAACACGCTCACCGAAGACGCCCACAAATTCACCGTCAAGGCGACGGACAGTTCCGGCATCACCACCGAAACCGCCCCCATCACCATCTCCGTCGGCGGCTTGAAGAAGCGCATCACGCTCGCGGCCATCGATGATGTCACCACTTGGAAGTATGACCGGTCCGGCCAGGATTTGGGCACTGAGTGGCGCGAGCCCGGTTTCGATGACAGCGCCTGGCCCTCGGGCAAGGCCTTGATCGCCGATGAGACGACCACCACGGTGGAGCCCATCCGCACCGCGATCAGCCGCTTCAACGACGAGGGCGCCTATGTGCGCACCTTCTATTTCCGCACCCACTTCAACTTCCCCAACGCCGTGTTCCCCGGCGTCAAGCTCGCCCTCCGCCATGTCATGGATGACGGCATCGTCATTTACTTGAATGGCAAGGAAGTCCACCGCTTCGGCATCACGGATGACCCCGTCCACTTCCTTTCCAACGCGGCGGGCCACGAGAATGCCTACGAAGGGCCGTACGACATCTCCATCCTCGACCTGAAACCGGGCGACAATGTGATCGCGGCGGAAGTTCACCAATCCGGTGGCAGCAGCTCGGACATGGTCTTCGGCCTCGAACTCGTCGCCACTGTCCCGGCCATCACCCAAACGCTCTTCGCCATTGATGATGTCACATCCTGGAAGTACGACCGCTCCGGTCAGGACTTGGGCACTGCATGGAGCGCCCCGGCCTTCGACGACGCCGCATGGCCGTCGGGCAAAGCCTTGATCGCGGATGAAACAACCACCACCGTGGAGCCCATCCGCACAGCCATCAGCCGTTTCAACGACGAGGGCGCCTACGTGCGCACTTTCTACTTCCGCCACAAATTCGCCTTCAACGGCGAAGTCGGCGGCGCGAAGCTCAAGCTGCGCCACGTCGTCGACGACGGCGCCGTGTTCTACCTCAATGGAAGCGAAGTCTCCCGGCTCGGCATCACCGATGACCCGGTTCACTACCTTTCCAACGCGGCCGGGCACGAGAACGCCTACGAAGGGCCCATCGAAATTCCCCTCACCGCCTTGGTCACCGGGGAAAACACCTTCGCGGTCGAAGTCCACCAATCCGGCGGCAGCAGCTCGGACATGGTCTTCGGCGCCGAGCTGGTCGGGACCTACTTCCCCGTCGCGTCCGGCACGCCAGTGGAACCCACGAAACCGAAACTGACCATCAGCGGGTCCGGCGGGAGCCTCCAGGTCTCCTGGACCGAAGGCGGCAAACTCCAGGAATCCACCCAGGTGAACACCGGCTGGACCGACGTCGCGGGGAATCCCACCACGCCGTTCACCATCAGCTCACCGACCGGAACGAAATTCTTCCGCGTCGTCAAACCTTAAGCGGTAACAAGTCCCACTGAGGAACCACGGAGGCCGGGAGCAATCCCGGCCTCTTTCCGTTTCTTGGCGCCATTGCGAAAAGCCGTTTTGCCAGTCCGCCCGGATTGTGAGAAAACGGAGGGATGCAAAAGTGGATTGCCTTGGTCCTTTGCGCCGCCTCCCTCCTCGCCGCGCCCGCCGCCGATTTTGACCTCTTGATCAAGGGCGGGCGCGTCGTTGATGGGACCGGCTCCCCGGCCGTCCTGGCGGATGTGGCCGTGCTGGGCGGGAAAATCGCGCGGATCGGCAAGCTCACCGGCGCGGACGCCAAAAAGGTCATCAATGCCACCGGGTTGGTCGTCGCCCCCGGCTTCATCGATGTCCACACCCACGCCGAGGACATTGTGGAAATGCCCGCCGGCGAGAATTTCATCCGCATGGGCGTCACCACCCTGATGCTCGGGAACTGCGGGTCATCCGCCCTCGAGGTCGAAAAATTCCTCAAGCGCGTCGAATCCACCAACGTCGCCCCCAACGTCGCCACCCTCTTCGGCCACAACACCGTCCGGCGCGCGGTCATGGGCGGCGCGTTTGACCGCCCGCCCAATCCCGATGAAATGGCCCTCATGAAGGAGCGCACCCGCGAAGCGATGCGGGCCGGCGCCTTCGGCTTCTCGACCGGCTTGATCTATCTTCCGGGCACGTTTTCCAAGTCCGACGAAATCATCGAACTCGCCCGCGTGGCCGGCGAATTCGGCGGCATCTATGTCTCGCACATGCGCGACGAGGGCCTGGAAATTGAAAGCGCGCTCGATGAGCTCTTTCGCATCGCCCGCGAGGGCCAGCTCCGCGCCCATGTCTCCCACATCAAGCTCAGCGGCAAATCCGCCTGGGGCGGGGCGGGCGGCATTCTCGAACGCATCGAGCGCGCCCGCGCGGAGGGCTTGGACATCACGCAGGACCAGTACGCCTACACCGCCTCCAGCACCGGCATCGCCCAGCTCGTTCCCGATTGGGCCCGCGAGGGCGGCAAGTTCTCCGAGCGTGTGCGCAACCGCGAGACCAAGGCCAAAATCGTCCAGGAAATGCGCGACGGATTGAAGCGCCGTGGCTTCGAGGATTATTCCTACGCCGTCATCGCCTATTACGAGCCCGACAAATCGCTCAACGGCCTCAACATCGCTGAGGCCGCGCAAAAGAAGCTCGGCTCATCCACCGTCACCGACCAAATCGAGCTCATCCTCAAAATCCAGGCGGACGCCTCCGGCGTCTTCCATTCCATGGGCGAGGACGACCTCCAAACCTTCCTCCGGCACCCGAACACCATGCTCGCCTCCGACAGCGGCGTGCGCCGCTTCAACCAGGGCGTGCCGCACCCGCGCGGCTACGGCAACAACGCCCGCGCCGTCCGCCGCTACGTTTACGAACTCCGGACCCTCCGCCTCGAGGAGGCCATCCGCCGCATGACCTCCCTCCCCGCGAACACCTTTCGCATCCCCGCCCGCGGCCAGGTCCAGGAGGGATTCTGGGCCGACCTCGTCCTGTTCGACCCCAAAACCGTCGCCGACGCCGCCACCTTCACGCAACCCCACCAATACGCCCAGGGCTTCCAACACGTCCTGGTGAATGGAACGCCGGCGCTTGAAGATTCAGCGACAACCACGAACCGACCAGGAAAAGCCCTCCGCTTCGCTCACTAAACCGGTTGGAGAGTTGCCCACCTCGCCCGGTGCCGGCCTGGCGGGCGCCTCATTCTGGAATCGGAAGGATCTCGATGCCGTGCTTGGGCGCCAAGGCCAGCAACTTCTCGATCTCCGCTGGCGTCACGGGAAATGGCGCGGAATCGAAGGACGGCACGGGTCGCGCCAGTTCGGCCATGAATCTCTCGAACCCGGACGGCGCCACGAAAATGAGCATCCGCGCCGCCGTCGCGCCCTCGTTCTTGAAGGCGTGCGGGACACCGCGCGGCGCCTGGATGAACGAGCCCTCCTTCGCGAGGATCCTCCGGCCTTCCACGGTGAACGTGATCTCTCCCTCAATGATGTAAAAGGACTCGTCCTCGCGGCGATGGAGGTGGGGTGGCGGTCCGCCCCCCGGCAAAACCCGCGCCTCCGCCAAGGCGAAAGCGCCGCCCGTTTGCTCGCCGGTCACGAGGAATCGATAGATGTCTCCCACCGCGGAAAACGCGGCCCCGTCGCCGGGGGAAACGTGGATGAATTTTGCGTCCATGGTTGCCGAAAGCTATTCCACCGTCACGCTCTTGGCGAGGTTGCGGGGCTTGTCCACGTCGCAGCCCCTCTCGACGGCGATGTAATAGGCCAGCAGTTGCAGCGGGATCACGCCCAGGAGCGGGAAGACCGGCTCGCACGTCTCCGGCAGGTAAATCACGTCCTCGACCTGCTGGGCGATGTGCTCGTCCCCTTCCGTCGCGATGGCGATGATCGGCCCCTTGCGCGCCTTGATCTCCTGGAGGTTGCTCACCGTTTTTTCGTAAAGGCCATCCTTCGGAATCAGGAAAACGGTCGGCGTCTTTTCGTCGATCATCGCGATCGGCCCATGCTTCATTTCCGCCGCCGGATATCCCTCGGCGTGGACATACGAAATCTCCTTCAGCTTCAAGGCCCCCTCCAGCGCGACCGGGAAATTGTACAACCGGCCCAAAAAGAAAAAATCCTCCGCGTGGGCGTACTTCCTCGCGATACGCCGGATCTCCTCGCTCTGGCCCAGGATCTTCTCAATCTGCGCCGGCGCCTCCTCCAGGGCCCGGATGAGCTGCAGCCCGCGCCGGGTGGACATCATCCGCATCCGCCCCATGTGGATGGCCAGCAGCAGCAGCACCGTCACCTGCGAGGTGAACGCCTTCGTGGACGCGACGCCGATCTCCGGCCCGGCGTGCAGGTAAATCCCGCCATGCGCCTCCCGCGCGATCGTGCTGCCGACCACGTTGCA
>CAZSXX010000135.1:0-10964 GCA_964611245.1 uncultured Verrucomicrobiota bacterium
CGGGTTCACGGGGGGCGATTCGGACAACCTAATGGCGGGGCGCAACGGGATTTTTTACGACCGGGCTGGGCAGGATTGGGACGCGACGATCGTGAAGGTGGTGGAGCACCCGATCAGCATCCGGCAGGCGGTCCTGGCGCCGTACAAGCGGTTCGCGCGGATGGTGGGGGAGCAGATTGAGAAATTCGCGGCGTCGCGGGACAAGGCGCTGACGGAGAAGGCGTCGGCCAATTTGGCGTCGTCGACCAAGGCTCTCGAGTCCGGGGCGCCGGCGGCGTCCCCCGCGGCGAAGAGGCCGCGCTCGTTTGATGTGGCGAAATTCGCGGGGATATTCGCGGCGATCGGGCTGGCGGTGGGGGCGTTGGGGACGGCGTTGGCGTCGGTGGTGACGGGGTTTTTGAAGCTGAACGCGTGGCAGATGCCGCTGGCGATCCTGGGCGTGCTCGTCGCGATTTCGGCGCCCTCGGCGATCATCGCGTGGCTGAAGCTGCGGCAGCGGAACATCGGGCCGCTGCTGGACGCGTGCGGCTGGGCGGTGAACGGGCGGATGAAAATCAACATTCCGTTCGGGGCGGCCCTGACCAGCACGGCGTGCCTGCCGGAAGGGGCGGAACGGCGGCTGGAGGATCCTTACGTGAAGAAGAATTACGGGCGGCGGATCGCGTGGGTTTTCATTGCCGTGCTCGCGGCGGCGACGGCCGGGGTGTTCATCTGGAACAAGGTGGCGGAACGCGCGGGCGCACGGCCAGTCCCAGCCCCCGTCAAGAGGGCGGCGCCGGTGGCCGAAGCGCCGTCCCCTGCCCCGACGAACCAGCCGGCCGCGCGGTAGGCGCCGAAAGAACCGATTTCGCCCCACCCGCCCGGGGATCCGTCAGCGGGGTGGCCCCCCCGGCTGCGGGAATGGCGCCGCGGAATTAGTTTTCCAACGGCTGAATCTCAAGTGTCCGGGGTTTGGGAGGCGGCGATTTCCATGCGGGCGGCCAGGGCGGCGAGGCCCTTGGCCGCGGGGGCTGGGCACAGTTTGATGAGCACTCGCATGGCCGCCACATCCATTCCATGCTGCGCGCACTGGCGCTGGAAGGCTCCCTGAGTTTTTGTGCAGACCAGCGTTTGGGGGCGGCCTCTGCGGTCGGTCTCGCAGGCCATGTCGATTCGGTTTTGTTGGATTTGGTTTTCGAGGTGGGAGCGGCGGTCTTGACGAAGGCAGAAGCGGTGGATTTGTTCGGCGGGGTTTTTCGCGAAGGCCGTCAGGTCGCGGCATTCGGCGCATTTGCAGGCGAGGCTGATTTCCTGGCGCCAATCGGACGGGGGCGCGGGCGGCCGTTCGCTCCGGCCCAGCAAAAACTCGGCGGCGGCCTTCCACAGGTTCAAGGCGTCGGGGTCCTTTTCGATGGGCCAGGATCTGGCGGAATGGAGGCGTTTGAGGGCCGGCACGACGACTTGGCAGGCATCAAAGTTGCGCAGGTTCCCCGCGATGGCCAACGAGGCGGCCGCGCGGAGGGATTCGGCGTGGATGGCGCGCAGGACGTCGAACAAGCTGGCCACGGAGGCGGAATTGAGCGGGGTCACGTTCGGGCCCACGTTCCAAGTGGGACGCGCATCAGCCTGGGCGACGCTGTTCAAAGTGGGCAACGTGGAGACGATTTCGGCGGCGGCATTGCCGAGTGCCTTGTCCCATGCGGCATTGCGGCCCTCCCCGAGCTTGCCAATGATTTCGGCGAGCAACTCGACGCAGGAATTGGGGCGCAGCGAAGCATGGGCGTGGGCCACCGGGGCAAGGAGCCGAGACGTGACCTCAGGCCCAAGGAGGACGAGGCTCGCGGCGAGGGGGCCAATTTCGGCGCCGTCGAATTCGGGCGTGACCACGTTGGAAATGAACTGCTTCAGCAGGGGCTTCTCGCGGATGCGGTTGAGGATTTCGAGCATTTCCGCGCGGTCAGACTTTTGCCCGGTCCTCGGATGACCCCGGAAATAACCGGTCGAATCCCAAGCCTCAATGACATCGGCCAAGTCCTGGACGATGGACTCGCGCTCGGCGGGCAAAAGCGCGGGGGCGGCGGCGACGCGGCCAAGGTGCGCCAGGGCGGCTCCGATGCTGGACTGGAGCAGAATCCTTGAGAATTTGGCGCGCGGCCAGACGACCAGGACGGCGCGGTGGTAGGCCCGCTCGAAGCTGGCGCCTTCATTGCCGGTGGCCTCGGTGAAACGCTGTTCGTCGGGGCGCTCCCCGTCAAGGCCGCCGGCGGGCAGGAGCTCGCCGTCCACCAGCGGGAGGGGTCCGTAGTCCACGGGCCCGTCCTCGGAATCACGCCACTGGTCAATCTCGCGGGACCCATCGCAAACTTCACCGACGGCAAACTCCGACGGGTCCTCGCGCCCTGCGGGCTCGTCATCGTCACGCCAGCGGGAGCGGCGGCGGAAATAAGGGTCGTAGGAGTGTTCCGCCCATCCGGATTCGGAGATATGGACGATGGCGAGGTGGAGCGCGCACCCGGCTTGGGCGGCGGCCCGGGACAGAACCATGGCCCGGGCGGCGTCTTCCCCCTTGAGGGCGGCCAAGGACAATCCGGCGGGGCTGTATTGGTGTTCCAGAAGCCAGGCCAACTTCGCCGGGGTGGAGCCGGAAAAAACCTTCCGCAACTGCTCCGCCACGCCCGCCGCCTCCGCATCGTAAAGGGGGGCCGTCAATCGCGGCAGGCCGGGTTCAGGCGCCGCTTGGCAAAGGTTGAAGACGAGGCACACGCGGTGGCCGCCGCGGATCGGCAGGACTTCGTGCTGGCAATCGGCGTAAAAGGCGGCGATGCGCAGCTCGGAAAACTCCTCGCCCGCGAGGTCGATCCGGGCTTCGCGCCCCGCATGGCGCACGACCAATTCCCCGCCCGAATGGGGGGCGGGGAGGACGACGACAAGCGTGCCAAACATGCCGTCCTGCTTTTCGGTGTCGCGATGGGCTTTGAAGAATCCGCCTTCCTCGTAGACTAAAAGCTTGTACAGGTCGGCCGTGACCTTCGCCTTGCCGCAGCCCAGGCCAGCCACGGTCCGGTCGAGGATTTGGCGGAATGTCGCCTCCCACGATTTTCCACCCAGGGAGACGCGCTCGGCGGGGATCTGCCAGACTTTGCGGACGGATTCGTCGAGGATGGTTTCCTCGCCCCGGCCATAGGGGGCGCGGGTGGCGGATTTGATCAATTCGGCGGCCTGCCCGGCGGTGACGGGAAATGAAAGGATTCCGACGCCATCGACCTCCACGCGGGGCATAGGAGCCTCGATGGCGCTTTGGACGAAGAAATCCCCGGGTCGCTGGGCCCGGGCCAGCAAACCTTCCAGGGACTTGAGGTCGCGGTTGTAGGGAACTTCGATTGCGTCCTTCGCCATGGGAAAAAAATACAAGGCTCGAAACGGAGCGACAAGGCCGATCGTCGGAACAAAAATCCATTCGACAGCAGGCGATGCGCGATACGCCCCTCGTGAAGTGGAACGGGCGTGAAAATCTGCGGAGCGGCCTTCCCGCACGGAATCCAAGCGACGTGTCCGAAAGTCCGGGGGCGGCCTATGATTGGGCAGTGAACCTCGGCGCCCAATTCGGATCGGCCGGATCCGGCCGCCGGCGCCACCGCGCCCTCACACTCCAACCAGCACATCGTGTCTCAGGAATGAAAAGGGCTCAGCTAAAAGCCGTCCAGTAAAGTTGACGGGAGGTCCGGTGTCTGTCAGGTTGACGGACATGAAAGTGAACTCGCGCGAGTTTCAGCGGGACTTTGCCCGCATGAAGGCGACTGCGGCCGGCGGGGAAACGGTGACCGTCGTGTCGGGGGGCCAGGAATTCACCTTCCAGGCGGTGAAACCGCGGACGTGGCAAGGGGCGTTGAAGGGGAAGGTTAGAATCACGGGGGACATCTTCAGCACTGGGGTGGAGTGGGAAGCGATGAAATGACGCACCTGCTTGACACGCACGCGTGGGTGCAGCGGGTGGCGGGCGAGCCGCTCCCAATTTTGGTGGAGGAGACTTTGCGGGAGCACGCAGAAACTTTGGCCATCGCGGACGTTTCAGTTTGGGAGGTGGCCAAGCTGGTCGAGCTGGATCGGTTGGACATGGATGTTCCGCTTGCGGAGTTTTATCGGAAGGCGATTTCTCCGGAACTGACGGCGCTTCCAATCACCGCCGAGATTGCGGAGATTGCGACGAACTTGGAGCGGAGGGGTTTTCACAAGGATCCAGCCGATCAGTTGATTGTGGCGACGGCGCTGGCGCATGGGCTGCGCTTGATTTCGAACGACGCGCGGATTCGGCAGTGGGGCGGGGTTCCGATGTTGTGGCGGTCGGCGCGGGGTTGAATTGGACGGGGAAAAGGATGCGGTGAACCGGGCCGCACCCGGTCCGCGGCGGATTTGCGGTTTGGTCCGGGTTCGAGTTTGACCAAAGGAATTCGTTGGGCATTTCAACTAACTCGGCAAGCCTTGCGCCAAGATTGGCTGGGAAATGGCGGTTGCGGGGGGGGCGCAAATCCATTTACATCGCGCGGAATGAAAGCCCAGGAGTCCATGCGCATCGCTGTGCTCCTGTTCAGCGACCTGGTGGGCTCGGTTTCGTTGCAAAGCCGGGTGGGGACGGCGGCTTACTCCCGGATGCTGGCGCGGCACAATGAATTGTTCCGCCAGGCGATCGAGACGGAGGGGCACGGCCGCATCCTGAATTACACGGGGGACGGGTTCCTCGCCGAGCTTTCCAGCCCCACGGACGCGGTCAACGCGGCGCTTCGTTTTCAGTGGCTGCTGTTCAACGAGCCGTGGGAGACGGAGCGGCTGATCGCCCGCACGGCGCTGCATCTGGGGGAGATCGCGGAGTTGAAGCAGCCGGGTTCCGGGGAGGCGCGCCACGTCGGGATGGCGATCAACCAGGTGGCCCGGTTGATGGACTTGGCGGGGGGCAAGCAGATTTTGCTTTCGCGCCCGATTTGGGACGACGCGCGGCGGAACGTGCGGGCGCACCCGCGCATCGAGGCGAGCCGGCAGCCGGAGTTGATCTGGCAGGGGCATGGCCGCTATTTGCTGAAGGGCACCGACGAACCGCTGGAGGTGTTCGAGGTGGGCGCCCGGGGAATCGCCGCGTTGCGCCAACCGCCCGACTCGCCCAAGGCCGCGCGGGTGGCGGATTTGACGGCGGCGTCCTCGCTGACGGGGCTGCGCGATGAACGCACGGTGCGCCAGAGGCTCGTCCGGCCAAACGCCGAGGAGCGCAAGGCGGCGGCGGTGGGGGCGGGGGTGACCGCGTTGTTCGGGGCGTTGCTGCTGCTGGGGGGAGTTGGCGAGGGCCTCAGCTATGACCTTGGTTTTTTATTGCGGCCGCGGGTGAAGCCGCCGGAGGTGGTGATGGTGGAGATGGACAGTGATTCCACGCTGCAATTGAACCAGCCGTCGGACGACAAGTGGAACAGGGCCCTGCACGCCCGGGTCCTCACGAACCTTGTGGCAATGGGGGCGCGGGCGGTGGCGTTCGACATCCTTTTCAGCGGCCCGGCCCGGGATCCGAAGGAGGATGAGGCGTTCCAGGGCGCGTTGCGGGAGGCGAAGGTGGCCGTGCTCGGGGCGGCGACGATGCGCAGTTCGCTGGGGGACGAGAGCATTTCGATCGCGGCGCCGCACGAGCCATTTCGGTCCGTGGCCAAATGGGGAGTTGTGGAGCGGGCGTTGCAAGGGCGCTTCATTCGCCGCCCGATCGGGCAGGTCTTGGAGAGCCCGGCGATGAACGAGGTCATTGCGTTGGTGGCGCTGGGCCGGGAGGTCAAGACGCCGCGCGGCGCGTGGCTGAATTATTACGGGCCGCCCGGGACGATCCAGCGTTACAAATATATCTCCGTTCTTTCGAATGAAGTGGCGGCGTCCGCGTTCTCCAACAAAGTGGTCTTCGTTGGGGCCAACGCTGCGATCGGCTACCACGGCAAGCCGGGGACGGATTATTTCCGTTCGCCTTACACATTGTGGACGGACCGGGAGATTCCGGGCGTGGAGGTCAATGCGACCAGTTACGCGAACTTGGTGCGCGATGACTGGCTGCGGCGGCTGCCGCCGATGGTGGAGCTTATTGGCGTTTTGCTGTTTGGCGCCGCCGTGGGCTATGGGTGCGTGCTGTTGGGGCCGGGGCACGCGTTGTTGTTTGGCTCGGCGCTGGGGCTTGCCGCCGCCGCCGGGTTGGCGGCCCAAGTGTCCATGTCCCGGATTTGGTTTCCGTGGATGGTCCTGGCCGCCGGGCAGGCGCCGGTGGCGATCCTGGTGGCTGCGGGGATGCGCCAGCGACTGGTCCGCGCGTCGCCCTCGCCGGCGCCCAAGGCGACGACGCATGCCCATGGGGCCTTGGCGCAATCACTGGCGACGGCGACGGATGCCGACCCGGACAAGCCGTCCATCCCAGACCATCAGGCGCTGCGGAAGATCGGGCATGGGGCGTATGGGGAAGTGTGGCTGGCACGGGACGCCCTCGGGAGTTATCACGCCGCCAAAATCCTGCGCCGGTCCTCGTTCAAGGAGGCCGGGCCATTTGAGCGGGAGTTCAAGGGGCTTCAGCGGTTCACGCCGCTGTCGCGCTCGCATCCGGGGTTGGTGCACATTCTGCATGTGGGGCGCGACGATGCGGCGGGGTATGTCTATTACGTCATGGAGATTGGCGACGACCAGGTTTCCGGCGCCGCCATCAACCCGGAAAGTTACAATGCGCGCAACCTCGCCACGGACATCTCTTCCCTGGGCAGGATTCCCCTGCCCCGCTTGCTGCCGGACGCCATCCAGGTGGTCGAGGCGCTGGCCTTCCTGCACCGAAACGGGTTGATCCACCGCGACCTCAAGCCGGCCAACATCATTTTTGTCGATGGGAAACCGAAGCTGGCGGACATCGGACTGGTCACGGAGATCGCGGCGCCGGGGGAGGAGATCAGCTACATTGGCACGCACGGTTACATGCCGCCGGAGGGGCCGGGGCGGCCGACGGGGGATGTGTTCAGCGTGGGGCGGCTGCTCTATGTGGCGGCCACGGGGTGCGCGCCCAAGGAGTTCCCGCGCGTGCCCGATTCGGTGGTGGAGGGACCGGACGGGGCGAGGCTTCGGGCGTTCATGCAAATTTTGACGCGGGCGTGCGAGCCGATCGTGGATGGGCGCTACCAAAACGCCGAGGCGCTCCTGGGGGATTTGCGGGCCTTTCAGCGCGGGCATGAAATCCCGGGTTGAACTTTGAGTTCGCAAACAACGGGTCGGCCTGAGGTTTCGGACGCAATCCAGCCCAACGCGCGGGTGGATATGTTGGGTCATTGACGGCCCAGTGTTTTTGGGGCGATGACGGGGATCACGGTTCCCTTCGGCCGGAGGAGCGACATCACGACCGCAGTGGCCAGGGTGCAGACGATCACGCCGAGCGAAAGGAGCGTGTCGATTTTGTAGGCGGTGTGCGCCAGCAGCATGTCGCCCGCCAGCGCGAAGAAGACCATCTCCAGAGTGACCCGCGCGACCGTCCAGGCCATCACTTCGCGGACCGAGACGACGTGGGACTTGCGAGGGAAAACCCCGAGGTCCAACGCCAGCATCGCCAGAACGAAGGTGTTGAAACCGATCCAGAGGCAGAGTTCGTTTGTCATGCGGGAGTTTGGGGGTCGCGCGGTTCGGCTTCCAAATTGTCGGGCGCGCCAATGGCTGCCACCGGCAATTCTACGCCATCAGCGCGGAAGGCCAAATGACGCACCCGGCCGCCTTGGCCATCACGTCCGGAGGCGGGCCCGCCCCTTCCTGACCCCCGCAACCAGCTCAGAGCCCCAATGATCTCGATGGTTTGTCGGTCCACTGTTGGCGGATGCGGCTGGGAATCCAGGCGGCCATCGCTCAGTCCCGGCGGCGGCCATTCAGGGTCCACCCGATAAACGTGGAGCGCACGAAGAGATCATAGGTGAACACGCAAATGGCGATGGTCATGGCGGAGATGAACGCAAGCTTGAGGGACCAATGGAGCGACGCTTCGGCCACCGCGACCTGCAACCAGACCACGATCGGCAGGTGGACCAAGTACATCCAGTAGGACGCGTCGGCGAGGTAGCGGACGATGGCGTTGGGCCGCGGGCACAGTTTCCTGAAGACGCCGATGGTCAGGAACACGAGGGACCACATGGTCAGGGCGTAACCCGCGGCGTAGGCGACATGCGCGGCGAGAAACCAAGGATGGCCCGGGTCGCGTTCGATCTCGCCCAGCAGGAGGACGGAGGCGACGCCGAGGCCCGCCAGGATCCACCGCGGGGGCGTGGGGGCCGCGAACAGTGGGATCAGCCCGCGTTGCCGGCTCAACATCCATCCCAAGGCGAAGAAACCGCTGTAAACGACAAGCGCCGGAAAGTGCGGCCACAATTTGTCCGGCGTGTCCATGCTCCAGGAGCGCATGAACCACAGCGCCACAGCGGTCGGGACCGCGAGGATTGCCGGGCACATCGGGGAGTGGGCCAGCCAACGGACGAGCGCGTCGGCCCTGCGGACCAGCGCGCCCCGCCAGGAAGCGGCCGCGTTCAGCAATCCCCGAGCGGCAAGGACCAAAGCGGTGATCAGGGCCAAGTAGTACAGGAACCAGAGGTGCGACCCTTCGAAAATCCCGGCGGGAAGCGTCGAGAAGCTTTGAAGGCCCCCCAACAGCCCAGCCAGGACATCAACGTCGCCGCGCAGGCTTGCGGAACCCATAATCCAGCCGGAGATGACCAGCGGGCGCAGGATGAACCAGCCGACGACGAACGGAACCACGATCCGGATCGTCCGCGAGCGCGCGAATTCGCCCGCGCCTTTGCGATGGAAGGCCAGATGACTGAAAAAGCCCGCGAGCAGGAAGAACGCTTCCATGCGGAAGGCGTGGCTGACCGTGACGAACATCGTCACCAGCGGGCTGGTCGAGATGTCCTGCACCGCCCAGCCCATGAAGACCGGCATGAACGACAGGGATGCGTGGAACACGATGCCAAGCAGGAGCGTGAAGGCCCGGGTCGCGTCGAGGTAGTCCAGGCGGGCGTGATCCATGTTTGTCGGAGGGGACAAGGAGGTGTGAGCGGCGGATGGAGTCATAAATCGGAACGGGGTTGGCGGGCGCGGTTCAATAGAAACCGATTTCATCGACTTCGTAGGCGAAAGAGTCCATGGCCATGCCGAAGGAAACCAGGTTGACGCTCGTGATGGATTTCAGGTTGAGCGAGGTCTGCTCCGACCAGGCGCGTTTCATCTCTTTGAAGGGAATCCGCACTTCCTGGAACTCCCCGCGCTTGCTCACGATGGGGGCGCCCGTGTGATAGTCGAAGTTCGCGACCTCGGAACTGGCTGCCTGGACGCACAGAAGGCCCTTGATCACCTTCACGCGGAGGCGAACGCCCTGGCAGCCGGTCAAATCTTTCGGTTTGCCGTCGGCCGACAGGAGCGACACCTGGCTGATGAACGCGGGGACCCCGCGCCCCGGGGCCAGGTCACCCTTGACCGTGAGCACCCCGTTCTCGCATTTCAGGGTCGCCTTCGATTTGCTGCCAGCGGTCTTGTCGTCGATCAGGAGGCGTTCGACTCCGTGCTTGTTGCGCTTGGGATCCGAGTAGTCGTCGAGCAACATGGGAGCGGCCGCGGCCTGCGCCGCGACCGAGCCAAAAACGAGCAGAGCCGCGATCAAGGTTGCCGAGGAGGATCGA
Source organism: uncultured Verrucomicrobiota bacterium (assembly GCA_964611245.1). GTDB lineage: Bacteria > Verrucomicrobiota > Verrucomicrobiia > Limisphaerales > SXQI01 > CAZSXX01. The sequence continues at coordinate 9,684 of CAZSXX010000135.1, forward strand.
ATGAGTTCCATTTTCATGAGTGACATTTCGACTATGGGTGCCGGAACAGGAGTCGTTGGTGACAAAGTTTCTTCCGGGCGGACGAAAATGGTGTGGTTTTCGAGGCTTTCCACGATTTCGGGATCGGCTGTTGGTGGCGGGAGAAAGAAACTTGTCACCGGTTCGAGCTTTTCGGGCACATACCGGTGACGCATCCTGCGGGTTGCGGAAAATATGACGTCCGTTGAACTCATTTCGGATGCGGAGCTGGTGGCAGCGTGTCTGGCCGGCGACCGCGAAGCCTTCAGCCGGATTGTGGTGCGCCATCAGGGGCTCCTCTGCTCGCTGGCCTACTCCGCGACCGGAAGCCTAAGCGAGAGCGAAGCCCTGGCGCAGGAGGCGTTTGTGATGTTGGCCGACCCGCACGCGCCGCATTTCCAGATCCTTTTGGTCGCCGTCATTGCCCTTCTTTCGATGGTCCCCATCGCGGTCTATGCGCGGGCGGTGCGGCGACGCCTCGGAGGCGGAGGCCGATCCAACGGGTAGGGACTTCCACTCCTCAAGCCTCGCCGTCCGAGGCGGAGCGTTCGAGGCGAACAATGGGGAGAAACGGGATGGCGGACTGGGGCCGGGCCGCCATCCCGTTTGTAACCCCATTCTCAATTGCAAACGCCCGGCTCAAAAAGCGGGGTTTCTGGAAATCCCGATGAGTTGAAAACACCCCCCAAAATCGGGGCCTTTTTTCGTTTGCCGCTTGGGGAAAGGCCTGCGCCGGTGCCCACTATGATAAATCACCAGAATCTTCAGCCGCCAAAAAAATCGGCGACGCGATTATCCGCCGATTTGGGCCTGATAAATCCCCTTGACATTTCATACCTACTCCATTGAATTGGTTTATCTTATTCGCACAGGAGTGGACCGCCAAGATTTGGCTCTGCGCCGGTCGTGTGAAGCAACTTATGAAAAAGGCATCTTTCTCGGCATTTTCATTTTCTTTCGCCGTTGCGGCTGCGGTCTTGCTGGCTTCGCCACCCTCTGTTCAAGCCGGTCCCGATCTGGAAGCGCTCACCATTTCTGCGCCATCCTCCCTGGTGATCGGCCGGCCGTTCGAAGTGACTTGGACCGCGCGCAATGCCGGGCCCGATGAAGCCCGGCCGAGCTGGAGCGATGGTATCTATCTTTCGTCAGATGCCACGCTCGACCTTTTGGATCGCCCGCTCGGCACTTTTCCGCGGACCATCGCGGTGGCGCCCAACGGAGGCTACGTCATGTCTGCCATCGTCACCATCCCTGCGCAACCTT
>CAZSXX010000136.1:0-10834 GCA_964611245.1 uncultured Verrucomicrobiota bacterium
TTGGAAGATTTTTTTAATCTTTATCAATTGGTGCAGCGCACGCGGAAACTGGAGGCCAGCCGATGACATCCGTGCCGAGGGAAAGGGCGTCAGGCTTTCCGGCGAGCTGGTAGATTTTTTGCGTCAGGGCGGGGGCTGATTTGGCGTCCGCCAGCAGAGTTTCACCCGGGGCGGCGAGGGCGAGAAAGCCGGGGAGGTCGCCGTATTTGGCGCCGGCCGGGAGGAATGAGGGATCGTGGATCTCGGTGATGGAGGCGAACCGGAAGTCGGAATGGCCGAGGGCGAGGCGGCGGATGGCCGAGCCGGAAAGGGAGCGCGCGACGGCCGCGATGGGGGAAGTTTGGTCGAGGGCGATGAGGTCGATGGAGGTGGATTGGCGCTCGTGGTTGGCGATGAAGTTCACGATGGAGAGGACGTCATGGATCCGTTGCGTAAGGAGGGAATGGTTGTAGCCGAAGGTGTAGGCGGCCGACTCGCGCGGGTTTTTGACGCGGCGGGTGCGGGAGACGGGCTGGCCGGGAACAGTGAATTCGCCTTGGTAGAGAAGGTCAATGCCGGCCACTGCGGTCCCTTGTGCGAGAAGTTTGAGCACGCCGTCCTTGAGGCCGTTCCCGTCCCGGAGACCGTCCTTGCCCGAATCGGTGAGCCAGACCACGGTGCGGCCGCGCCACTCGGTTGGATAGAAAAATACGGCCGGCAGCTCCTCCTTGTAGGTTTTATTGCGGAGGAGGCCGACCATTTCGACATATTGGGGCTGGCTGGATTTGTGGAGCACCTCGAATTCTGATTGGCCCGCGGTGGCGAGGGTGCGCTGGGAGATGGCGGTGGCGGCGGGCAGGGCGAGGGCTCGGAAATCCGGGAGGGATTCGCTGGCCTTGGCGAGTTTTTTTTGGGCGTCCTCGTGCCAGAACCGGAGCAGTTGTTTTTCAAATTCGGGCCCGCCGAGGGGTTTCGGATGCTCGTTGTCCCAGACGGTGAGCTCCTCGGTGGCGAGGCGGCGGAAATCTTTTTCGATGACGGGTTCCTTGAAGCCGAGGTTGAGGTGGCGGTTCAGCCAGTTGTACATGGCGACGCGGCTGACCTGGTTGTAATTGTGGCCGAAATGGAGGGCGGACTTGAGGAAGACGTTGTTGGGGGCGCCGAGCATGGCGTAGTGCTTTTGGAGTTCCGGAAATCCCTTGGAGGGCATTTCCTTGGTCCAGTCGTCGGCGGCGGTGAGGCCTAGGGGCTTGGGGGCGAAGAGGGCGGCGAACTCGATGTTGCCAGTGTCCACGCGCATGAGGGACGCATTTTCGCAGGTGCAGCCGCCTTGCATGGCGGTTGAAACCATGACGGCGGGGAAAGCGACGGCGGGGCGGGAGTCGAGGGCGCCGAGGATGAAGGTCTGGGTGCCGCCGCCGCTGGCGCCGGTGACGGCGATGCGCTTGGGGTCGACATCGGGGAGGCTTTCAAGGAAGTCGAGGGCGCGGATGGAATTCCAAGTTTGGAGGCCCATGACGCTTTGGGCGTGGGATTCGGCCTGGGGGCTGAAGAGGCCCCAATTTTCGGCGGCGTTCATTTCGGGGCGTTGTTTGGAGAATCCATGTGCGAGCGCCTGGGAAATTTGCTGGCTGTCGGCGTAGCCGATCATGTCGTAGAAGAAGGCGACGCAGCCCATGCGGGCCAGTTGGACGCAGCGGGCCTGGAGGGGGCTGCGGCCGGAGTCCTCAAAACGCTCAGCGCCGTCCGCGATTTCGCGGAGGATGCCGTTCTTGTTGTCGTAAAAGCGGCCGTTGTCCCAATGGCCGTGGGGGTTGAGGACGGCGGGGAGGCGGCCGGTTTTTCCCTTGGGCCGGTAGAGGCTCCCGGTGACGAAGAAGCCGGGCATGCTTTCGAAAAAAACCTTCTCGATGGTGTAATCACCGAGGTCCATGCGGCTGTGGATCACCGCGTTGAGGGGCGTTTTGTCCGGCAAAGGCCAGAGGCCCTGGGAGACCAACAACTGTTGGCGGACGAAGGCGGCGCGCTTGGCCCAGATTTCGGGGTTGGGGGGCGGGGTGAAGGGAAAATAGCTGTCGAGATCCTTGACAGGCTGAGTGCGGATGTCCTTGGGGACTTGGCCCTCAGGAATGGCGCGCGGGGCGGCGAGAAGCGGGCAAACGGAGCAGAGGGCGATGAGCAGAGCGCGGTTCATGGGCCCACAATATCGGGACGACTTTATTGGTCAATAGGTTCCCGGCGGGATCGCCGGATTACAAACGTGTAATTCTGCGGAAAGGTCCCTGTCATGCGCCGGTGGGAAGGTGGAGGCATCAACGAACCTGAAATTCGAAGAAAGATTATGAAACGAGCAATCAAAGCAGCAGCCCAAAACGCGCGGATGGCGATCCTCGCCGCCGCGTTGGTCGGAGTGAGCGCGCAATTCGCGTTCCAGAATGTGGTCGCGACGGACGCCAAGGCGCCCCTGAGCCTGCATGTGGATCCGGCGCCGGTGAACCGGGAGGGGAAGTTGACGACGAGCTTCGCGCCGGTGGTCAAGCGGGTGTCCCCGAGCGTGGTGAAGGTGTACACCACGGGGAAGGCGATGGGCGCGGAAACGCCGGGGATGGGGCAACTGAATGACCCGATGTTCCGCCGGTTTTTCGGCGACCAGTTCCGGGGCCGGCGCGGACCGATGCCGCACCAACGGGAGCAGGGGGTTGGGTCCGGCGTGATCGTGACGCAGGACGGATACATCCTGACCAACAACCATGTGGTCGACAACGCCGGCAAGGTGAAGGTGGCGATGGATGACGGACGCGAGTTTGACGCGAAGGTGGTGGGAGGGGATCCGAAAAGCGACATCGCCGTGGTGAAGGTGGAGGCGACGGGCCTGCCGTACGCGCAGCTTGCGGACAGCGACAAGATCGAAGTGGGCGACATGGTGCTGGCTCTGGGGAACCCGTTCGGGGTGGGGCAGACGGTCACGAGCGGCATTGTGAGCGCGACGGGCCGGGCGACGCTGGGGTTGGATTATGAGGACTTCATCCAAACTGACGCGGCGATCAATCCGGGGAACTCGGGCGGGGCGTTGGTCGATGCGGAAGGCCGCTTGATTGGAATCAACACGGCGATCCTGAGCCGCTCGGGAGGCAACCAAGGGATTGGCTTTGCGGTCCCGGTGAACCTGGCGAAGAACGTGATGGAGCAATTGATCCAGAACGGTCGGGTGGTGCGCGGGTTCATGGGCGTGAACATCCAGGATGTGACGGCGCAACTGGCGAAGCAGTTCGACCTGAAGGACCAAAAAGGCGCGCTGGTGTCGGAGGTGACCCCAAAGAGCCCAGCGGAAAAGGCGGGAATCCAGCCGGGGGATGTGATCGTGGAGTTCAATGGCAAGACGGTGCAGGACAGCCGGCACCTGAAGCTGGCGGTGGGAGCCCTGGCGCCGGGCGTGGAGGTTCCGGTGAAGCTGAACCGCGACGGCAAGATCAAGACCGTCGAACTGAAGCTCAAGGAACTGCCCGGCGAGCAGCTTGCGAAGAAAGACGCGGAGCTGCCGGGGGACACCGACGCGCTGCAGGGGGTCGCGGTGACGGACATGAATTCGAGTGTTCGTCAACAGTTCGAGCTGCCTCCGACGCTGAAAGGGGCGGTGGTGAGCGATGTGGAGCAGGAATCGGCGGCGTTCCAGGCTGGATTGCGGCCGGGCGACGTGATCCTGGAGATCGACCGCAAACCGGTGGCCAGCGCGGAGGACGCGGTGGAGCTGAGCAAGAAGATCAAGGGCAACTCCGCGATCCTGCTGCGAATCTGGAGCAAGGGCGCGAGCCGGTTCCTGGTGGTGGACGAGTCCAAGGTCGGTTGACGGGAGCGAGCGCGGGGGCCGCGCATTGACCGTTGAGAGGATCGGGGCTCCGGTTGTCGAGGCAGCCGGAGCCCGAAGGAGAAGGGAGAGCCCGGCAGGCTCGTCCGCTTGGTTCGGTGGCAGCCGGTTTATCATATAGGCTTGGTTTACTGGCGGCCGGACGCGAGCGAGCCTGCCGGGCTTTTTGCGCGCCGGGCTGCGGTTTCAAGGAATTCGCCCGAAGGACGGGGAAAAACGGGGCAGGGGGGCGACGGCGGCGGGTTGGCCCGAAGGGTTGCCGAGGGGCCGGGCAGGCGATATGTTCGCGCGCGATTCCACAGGGCGAGGCCGGCTGGGCCTTGAGGTGGGCGCATGACCGCACTGAACACTGCTTTGAACACGTTGGGGATATCCGCGAAATTGGGGCCGGGCGCCCAGTTCCAGAAAGCAACCGCGACCGTCCGCCCCGCATGACCGCAGCCGATTTCCAGAGCCGATTCCAGCGGGTGGAGCTGCGTTCGCGGCTGGTTTCGCAGGAGCTGATGGCGGGGCAGGCGGACTCGATTTTCAAGGGGCGGGGGATGGAGTTTGTGGACGTTCGGGAGTACGCCCCGGGGGATGACGTGCGGAGGATTGACTGGAATGTGAGCGCACGGATGCGGAAGACATTCGTGAAGAGGCTGGTGGAGGAGAGGGAATTGACGGTGTTGTTGCTGGTGGATTTGAGCGCCAGCGGACATTTTGGAACGACGGGCGAGACCAAGCGGGAGCTGGCGGCGCAGTTGGCTGGCACGCTGGCGCTGAGCGCGATCCGGAATTCCGACCGGGTGGGGATGATCCTTTTCACGGACGACGTGGAACATTATGTGCCGCCGCGCAAAACGCGGAAGCATGCGCAGCGGCTGATGAGGGATTTGCTGGCGCACACGCCGCGCGGAGAGGGGACGAACGTAAGGAAGGCGCTGGAGTATGCGATGCGGGTCACGCACCGGCCGGCGCTTATGTTCCTTCTTTCCGACCTGCACGACGCGGATTTCGAATCCGCGATGAAGGCGGCGAACCAGCGGCACGATTTATTGGCGCTGCAAATAATTGATCCCCGGGAGGGCGAGTTGCCGGATGTGGGGCTTGCGTTGGTGCGGGACGCCGAGACGGGCGAGGTGATGGAGGTGGACACGGGGAATCCGGAAGTCCGGCTCGCCTACCAAATTGGGGCGCGGAACCGGCAGGCGGAGCTGCGGCAGTTTTTCCGCGGGGCGCGAATTGGGCATTTGGAGGTTGGGTCCGGGGCAGGGCATGGGGCATGGCCGAGGGCGTTGAGGACATTCCTCGCGCAACAGGCGCGGCGGAGAGTGGCGTGAGACCGTGACGAACGAGACGATCATCGAAGATTTGCGGTTGGCGCCGATGCCGGGCTGGTGGGAGGACCCGTGGGCGTGGGTGGCGACCGCCGCGGGATTGATTGTGATGGGGTGGCTGTGGCGCCGTTGGCGCCGGGGGCGGCCATTGCCGTTGAAGGCCTTGAAACCGACGCCGCCGGGGCCGCCCGCGCACATCGAGGCGCTGCGAAGGTTGGGTGAATTGCGGGCACGGCACGCGGGACTGACGGCCTATGAGGTGGCATTGGAGTGTTCCGACATCCTGCGGCGTTTTGTGGAGGGGAGGTTCGCCTCGCCCATCCGCTACCAAACGACGCGCGAATTTCTGGGCCACGCGCAGGCCAATCCGGATATTGGGCTGGCGGGTCGAATTGAGCTGGGCGGTTTCCTGGAGTTTTTCGACGAAATCAAGTTCGCGGAGCAGACCGCCGCCCCGGAGCGGACGGCGCGGGCGATCGACGAGGCCGAGGGATTTGTGAGGAAGTGCATCCAAGCGCCCGCAGGATCGGAGCAAGCGGGGGGGACGGCGTGAATTGGGCGGAAGCATTGCAGGGGTTGGAGTTCGGGCATCCGTGGGCGTTGCTGGGACTCATTGCGCTGCCGGCGATCGCCTGGGCGCTGGGAAGGAGAGGGCCGCTGCCGTCGGTTGTCCTGCCATCGCTGAAGCCGTTGGCGGGGCTGGGCCGGAGTCCGCGGAAACATGCGGGCCGGTTTCGCCTGGCCATGCCGATGGCTATTGTGGCGCTGGTGTGCGTGGCCATGGCGCGGCCGCGGGTTCCCCGGGGGGATGTGCCGGATCCGACGAAGGGGATCGACATCATGCTGACGCTGGATTTCAGCCGGTCGATGGCGGAACAGGATTTTCATTTTGACCGGAAGCGGGTTTCGCGGAGGGAGGCGCTGACGCGGGTGGTGGAGGATTTTGTGAGGAAACGTCCGTCCGACCGGGTGGGAATCGTGTGTTTTGCGCGGACGCCGTTTTTGGTCAGCCCGCTGACGTTGGACCATGAGTGGGCGCTGGAGTCGCTGAGGCAAACGGACCATTCGACAGGGACGGCGATTGGGGAAGGGCTGGCGGCGAGCGCGCAATTCCTGAAGCGGATGAGCCAGCGGAGCAAGGTGATCATCCTGGTGACGGACGGGCAGAACATGCTGGGGCGGCCGCCGTTGCAATTGGCGCCGACGCTGTTGCGGGACAACATCCGGCTGTACAGCATCCTGATTGGCCCGGAGATTGTGACACCCTCGGCGGCGGCGCGGCATGAATTGAACCGGACGAGCCGGATCACGGGGGGGCAGTTTTTTCAGGCGCGGGACACGCTGGCGCTGCAGAAGGTGTACGCGTTGATCGACCAACTGGAGAAGATGGCGCTACAGCAAAAGCATTTTCAAACTTGGCGGGAATTGTTCCCGTGGCTGGCTGGGGCCGCGCTGGGACTGTTGGCCTTGGATTTTGCGTTCGGGACGGTGGGGCGAAGGAGGATTCCTTGAAATTCGCGCATCCGTGGATCCTTTGGCTTTTGCCCCTGGCATGGCTGCTGATTGGCTGGGCGATCTCGCATGCGGGACGCCGCCGGAGGGCGCTGCTTGAGCGGTTCGCGGGCGGGGCGGATTTGGAATGGGCTCATTCGGGGGCTTCGCGGAGGCGGGAGATTTGGGACCGCCTGCTGTTCGCCATCGCGGTCAGCGCGCTGGTGGTGGCGTTGGCGCGTCCGCTGCGTTTCGAGCGGGATGACCGGGACGAATTGCAGGGGGCGCCGTATCTGATCGCGCTGGACGCGTCGCGGTCCATGCTGGCGGGGGACGAGGAACCGAGCCGGTACGGAGCGGCGGTGATCGCCTTGGACCGGTATTTAGCGGAGGCGAAGGCGGATCACATTGGCCTGATCACCTTCGCGGGGGTCGCCAATCTCAATGCGCCGTTGACCTACGACATGATGGCGTTGCGGACGATCCTGAGCTACGTCAACCCGAACGTGCTGGTGGACCCGGGTAGCTCGATTGCTTCGGCGCTGGACCGTGCGGGGCGTTTTTTCCGCAGCAATTCAATCCCGGAGCGGACGGTGGTTTTGATTTCCGACGGGGAGGAGCTGGATGGGCAGTCAATCTCCCTGGCGCGGCGCCTGCACCAGTTGGAAAAGGTCACCGTCCACACGATTGGGGTCGGCACGCCGGGCGGGGCGCCCGTGCCTGGATGGCGGCAGGGGACCTATCAGGGGAGTGGTGGAGGGCAGGGAATTGTGACGAAACTGGACGAGCCGAATTTGCGGCGCGTGGCCAACGCCGGGGGCGGGAGATATTACCGGTTGGGGCAGAATGGGGAGGGGTTGCGGCAGTTGCGGGAGGAGGTCCTGCGGCCCTTGGCGGAAAGGATGGCGCGGAATGACCTCCGCAACTATGATGAGTTGTGCGTGGTGCCGCTGGCGGCGGCGTTCCTGGCGCTGCTGGCGCGGGTGGCGCTGGGGGCGGACCGATTTGCGCGGCGGCGCACGCTGCCGAGCATTGTGGGCGCGAAATGAAATTGACGACTCCAATGTTGTTGGGATTGCTGGCCGTTGATTTGCTGGCGGGGGTGGACGTGCCGGGGCTTCAGGAAAAGGTCGACCAAGGCAGACCGGAGGAGGCGGTGCGCACCCTGAACCGAGAAGTGGCGGAGCGTTCGCGCGACCCTTACCTGCTGTACAACCGCGCGGTGGCGCTGTACGCGGCGGGGAAGTTCGAGGAGGCGCTGGTGGATTTGGACCTTGTGGAGGATTCCCGGCGCACGGCGCTGGTGAACAAGGCGCGGTTCCAGAAAGGCAACGCGCATTTCCGGCTGGGGCTGGCCTCGATTGGGTCGGACCCGGAATTGACCCTGTCGCGATGGAGGCAGTCGATTGGCGAGTATCATGAGTTGCTGAAGCGCGAGGCGGGCCATGCGGACGCACGCGCAAACCACAATCACGTTCAGAAACGGCTGCTGGACCTGCTTTTGAAGTTGGGGGCCAAGAATCTTGCGGCGGCGGAGAAGACGCGGGCGATGGACCAAAAGATCACCGGGGCGCGGGCGGCGATGGAGGAATTTCACGAAGCGACCGAGACGGATCCGGAGAATGGGGTTGCGAAAGACGGGGAGAGGCGCGCGAGGGAGTTGCTGGCCAACACGCTGGCCCAAGAGGGCGACCGGAAAACGCTTTCGACCAACCTGGTGGCGGCAGCGCGGCATGAACCGCCGGTGGCAAGGCCGGACACAGCGCAGATCGAGGAGGGAGTGAACATGCTGCAGGACGCGCACGGGCTGAAACCGGAGGACGCGTCGATCAAGGAAAAACTGGAGCGCGGGCAGGACCGGCTGGCGGACGCGCTGACCACGCAGGCGCAAATTTACCAGAACTTGGAGCCGCGCATCCCGCGCGTGGACGAGAAGTTGGGCATCCTCCGGATGGCGATGGAATTGCTGGAGAAGGCGATTTCCGAACGCCAGCGGCACCAACGCGCGCAGGCGGCCTTGGAGCAGGTGAAGCGGCGGTTGGCGGAAGTGCATGAAATGGAAGGGGACCGGTTGGAGCAGCAGGCCCGCCAAGCTTCGCTGGAACAGCAGACGCAGAATTTGAGCAACGCCCTGGATCATTTCCAGCAGGCCAGCGCGTTGCAGCCGCAGCAAAGCCAACTGCCGCAAAAGGCGCAGGATGCGCAGGCGCGGCTGGAGCAGGCGCTGGAGAAATTGGGGGACCGGCTGATGAAGGCGCCGCCGGGCCAGGAATCGCTGGACCAGCAGGTGATGCGGATGGAAGGCGCGTCGCAGGCGTTCAACGAACTGGAATCACTGAAACCGACGCCGCAGACCTCCGAAAAAGCGGAGGCCGCCTCCCAGGCTCTGGAGCAACTGCGGAAGCAACTCGCGGAGAGTGGCCAACCCCAGCCGCAACCGGGAGGGAAGGAGCCCTCCATCGCGCAGGCGCCGCAGGACAATGACGGCGTGCCGATGGACACCCCCCCGCGACTGGACACCAAAGGGAAGAGCGGGAGGTACCAGTCGGGGCCGATGAACCGAAGCCTGAGGGATTATTGAAGCGGGATGAACGCGACCACCTGCGACGCCGTTGAGCCATTGGTCATCCGGCAATCGATGCGGTGTTTTTGGTTTGGGGCGGCGGGGTTGGCGCCGGGGGTCGGGGCGCTGGTCGCCTGGCAGGGAATTGGGCTTTTTCGGCGGATCATGGCCGCGAGCGGAGAGAGGGTCCGGGGCGATTTTCCGGCGGCTCTCCTCATCATTGGTTTGGCGATGAATCCGTTGCTCCAGACCGGCCTCGGGTGGCCGGCGGCGGCGGTCAACGCCGTTTTCCTTTGCGGCGTGAATTGCGCCTGGTTCGCGGCGCGTGCCGCCGCGACCCCCAAGGCGCTGTGGAATCCCGCGAGGCAGTGGGCGTGGGCGGGGGCCGCGCTGGGCGGGACGGGCCTTGGAGTGACGGCGCTGATGGTGGAGGGGGGATACGCCCTGGCTTACCGGCTTTACCTTTTGGGAGTCGGATGAACGCCCACACACTTTTGCGCAGGGAATTGCTGATGTGTTCCAAGCGGCCCGCGACCTATTGGGTGCGGACGGTTCTTGCGGGATGCGCTTTCGTGGGGGCCTTGGCGATTGTGATGGCGACCGTGCGGGGAGGGATTGACCCGGTTTACGCGGGGCGGGCGCTGTTTTGGACGCTGGGGGCGATGGGGATGGTGTGGGTTTTATTGGAGGGCGTTTTGCTGACGGTGGACTCCATCTCAAAAGAGCGGCGGGAAGGGACGCTGGGACTGTTGTTCCTCTCCAATCTAACGGGCCACGATGTGGTGGCGGGAAAAGCTGGCGGGGCGGGAATGCGGGCGTTTTTCGGGCTGCTGGCGGCGGCCCCTGCGCCGGCGATCACGTTCCTTTTTGGAGGGGTGACTTGGTGGGATTACCTGCAATTGATGCTTGTGCTGGCGAATGCGCTGTTATTCGCGCTGGGCCTGGGCTTGCTGGTTTCGTGCCGTGAGCGGGACCGCCGGGCGACCACGGTCCGGGGGGTGGCGCTGCTGCTATGGTTTTTGCTGGGGGCTCCGGCCGCGGCGGCGCTGGCGTTGCAGGGCGGGCAATTGGGGCTGGCAGTTTTGGCGGGAACCAGCCCGGTGACGCCGCTGGTGATCCTGTTCTCACAGAATCCGGCGTGGGTTTCGATCTTTCCGGCCGTAATGGCGGCTTCCAACCTGGGCGCGATCGCGATGCTGCTCGGCGCGGGGCGCCGCCTGGACCGTGGGTGGAGGGATGAGGGGTCAGCGCGGATCGAGGGAGGACCAGCGCGGCGCAGCAGGCGGGGGCCGCTGGCACGCGGGGTCAATCCAGTTCTTTGGATCAACGGGAAGCGGATGGCGGGGCCGCGCGTTTTTTGGACCATGGCCGGATTCGCGGTGTTGGCTGGGGTGGTGACGGGAATCTTTGCGAAGCCGGGAGTGGCATTCTTCGTTCCTCCCGGGCTGATTGTCCTGCTGCATTGCACGCTTTCGTTCGAGGTGTCGAGGCGGGCGTGCCGTGCATTGGCGGAGGAGCGAACGTCGGGGCTGCTGGAGATGGTCCTCACGACGCCATTGTCCGAGGATGAGATCGCGATGGGCCATTTGCTGGCGGTGAAACGGATGGTTGTGGGGC
>CAZSXX010000137.1:0-10809 GCA_964611245.1 uncultured Verrucomicrobiota bacterium
GCGGTCAAATCCAGGATTTCGTCCTGCGTCAGCAAGCTCAATAGCCCCTCGGGCATGGGCGAAACTTTTGACGGTTCGATGCTCTTCACCAGCTTGCGGTCCACCCGTTCCTGCTGGTTGGGGCTCGCCGGATCCGTGTTGACGCTCACGGTGTCGCCGTTCAGGTTCACAATCGCCCCCGTCACCGTCTCCCCATCCGTCTTGGTCAGGACCACAGGGACGAACTGCTCGTTGATTTCCTTGCTCGGATTCAACACTTGGTCCAAGAAATCCCGCGCCGAGTACCGTCCGCCGGAGCCGGTTAGGTCCGGCCCGGTCATTCCGCCTTCGTTGCCAAAGCGGTGGCAGGCGAAACAGCCCGCCGCGCCGAACATCTTCCGGCCGTTGTCAAAGTTCCGTTTCCGAAGCCCCTTCTCGGCGGCCAAAGCCAGCTCCTCGAGCTTCCATTCTTTCACCACTTCCCGGCCCGCGAGCGCCGCGCCCAACGCCGCCAGCGGCGAGACTTTCGGCGGCGTTTTCGCCAGCGTCGGGGCCAACGCCAGCCTCTCCTCCGGGGTCAGCGTCGCCAATGCGTCGGTGCGGATGAATTCGATGAATTTCTCGAAGCTCGCTCCCCCCTTGTAATTCGCGGCCTTCAACAGCCACTCGAAATACTCCGCCCGCAGCGGCGTCGTCCACCCCGCCCTGAGCATCCGGAGGGACCGCGCGTATTCCAGTTGCTCCTCCTGCGTGGGGGCCGCCCGGAGCAGGGCCACTCCTTTGGCGGCCACGGATGGCGCCTGCAGATAAACCAGCGTCTCGCACAGGAGCCAGTTCAGTTCCGGCGTCTCCGCCGGGAAGAGCGGCTCCAGCTTTTTGGTGATCCGCGCCACCGCCGTGTCGTCCGGGCGGCCAAAGCGATGGAGCACAATCTCGTAGGTCCGCACCAGCGTGACCCGTTGCTCGTGGCTGAGTTTCTTCCAATCCACGGCATCCAACGACTCAAGCAAACGCGCCCGCAGAGCCGTGTCCACCGGCGCGTCGGTCGATTTCCGGTGCGCCGGATCGATCCCGCCTGCGCGCGCCAATCCGAGCAACGCCTCCACCCGTTTGGCTCCATTTTTTTCGGCCAGCGCCTTGTCCGCCCACGCGGAAACGGGCTGATGTTCCAACGCGGTCCGCGCCGCCCACCGGATGAAGCGGTCTTGGTGGTCCAGCGCGGGCCATGCCTCCACGACCGCGGCCGGTTGGGCGGGACCGTGAAATTTTTCCAGGCGCCTGCGGATTTCCCGCTCCTTGGCCCCCTTCGACGATCCCGCCTTGGCTCTCGCGTTGGAATCCTTGCCAGTGTAGGTCACCCGATAGAACCCTGACTGCACCTTCCGCCCGCCAATGGCGAAGTACATGGCTCCATCCCCGGGGTGGATGATGGCGTCGGTCAACGGCAAGGGCATTCCCGAGAGAAACTCCTCCTTCGTCGCCGTGTAGCTGGACCCCTTCGGCTCCAGGTGGATCGCGTACATTTTTCCCCAGCTCCAATCCAGCGCGAAGAGCGCCTCCTGGTATCGCGCCGGGAATTTCGCCCCATATCCAAACGTCACCCCCGTCGGCGACCCAGGCCCGATGTTCACCACCGCCGGCAGGTTGTCCGGGTAAAACTCGGGCCACTTCCCGGCGCCATTTCTCCAGCCGTACTCGCTTCCGCTGGTCACGTGGTTGATCCGCGTCGGCCGGTACCATGGCGTGTTGAAGTCGTACTCCATGTCCGCGTCGTAGGTGAACAGCTCGCCTTCCCGGTTGATCCCCGCGTCGAAAATATTCCGGTAACCGGTGGAATAGACCTCAAATTCCTTTCCGTCCGGCGACACTCGGTAAATGATTCCACCGGGCGCCAGCGCATCCCGCATGAACCCGCGCCCATCGGGCATCCTCGGGAGCAAATGATCCTCGCCCCAAATCAACGGCGACCGCGACCCGCTGAACGCCGTTGGCGTCGTTCCATTTCCCGTGATCAAATACAGCCCTTTCCCGTCCGGCGTGGGGAGGATCGCATGGACCCCGTGGTCGCCCCGGGCCTTCATTGCGCGCAGCTTTTCCACTTGGTCCAAGGAGTCGCCTCCGTTGGACGAAGTGATCCGGTAGAGTCCGCTCTCGATCTTGTTCTCGTAATCGTTCACCGCGACATAAAGCGCCCCGAACGCGAACAGCATCCCATTGACGGCCCGGATCTCCGTCCCCAGTTTCTCGACTTTTGCCGGATCGAGTTTCTGCCCCGCCGCCGGCGCCGCGAACCGATAGAGCCCGCCATACTGGTCGCTGGCGATGATTCGCCCTTTCGGATCGACGCACAAATTCACCCATGATCCCTGTTCCCCGCCCGGGACGGAGTACAGCAGCTCGACTTGAAAGTCTTTGGGCGCCCGAATGCGCCCCGGCGGCGTCGCCTTGTTTTCCCCGACATCCCGGTTCACTGGCGGCCGTTCCGCCGCCAGCAAAACCACCCCGCCAAAAAACACCGCGCCCATGCGTGCAAACCAGTTCATGATGCAGAATCATGCGCCCTGGCGCCGAATTTTCAATTCATTCCGCCAGGGAAAAACCCCGCTTGCGCTTTCCACGCCCAGTTTAGTAGATTTCGACCATACCCAATTGTTGCCATGCGTCACTTCCGTCAAAACCGTTCGCGTGCGGGCTTCACGCTGATCGAACTCCTCGTTGTCATCGCCATCATCGCCATTTTGGCCAGCCTGCTGTTGCCCGCCCTGAGCAAGGCCAAAACCAAGGCCACGGGAACCGGCTGCATGAACAACTCCAAGCAGCTTGTCATGGCTTGGCATCTCTACAGCATGGATTTTGACGACCGTTTGGTGTTGAACACGTTCGACAACAATTCTTGGATCGACAGCGCTTGGATTCTCAGCGGGGACCTCACCACGATGGCCCCCGAGGCGACCAACCGCGCCATCATCCACAACGGCAAGCTCTGGAAGTACAACACCTCCTACGCCATTTACCAATGTCCGGCGGATCCGCCGTGGCCGCCCAAAGCCAAAATCAAGCAGAAGCGGAACCGCAGTTATTCCATCCAAGGGCGCATGGGCGGTCCAAACCCGCTCTTCATCGACCTCCAGCCCAGCGCCAAAGTCAAAACCCACAAGGCCTTCACCAAGGCCCCGGACATCAACAATCCCTCGCCCGCCGGCGCGCTCGTGTTTATTGACGAAAGCGAGTACGTGATCGACGATGGCTACTTCATCATCGACGCGTTCAGCACCACCACTTGGCAAAACTACCCATCCTCCCGCCATAACCGCGCTGGCGGCATGTCGTTTGCCGATGGCCACGCCGAAGTCAAACGGTGGATCGGGGACAATACCCCCTATTACAAGAACACCGGCGGATTCGTCCCGGCCACCACTCCAAAAGACAAGAAGGATCTCCGCTGGGTTGGAAGTAAAATCATCCTCGAAGACAAATAGGCGTTACTAAATCCACCTCATTGCCCCTTTCCGGTGCGTATTGGGGCCTTTTTTGACCTTTAATCCGGGCCTATCCATTGCTTCGCCATTTCCGACTCCGTTTCAGTTGCTATTCTTTCAAATTGCGCGATACTTCCGCCCGTTCGTACAAATGCTTGCCAGCCTTGAACATTCTCAAGTGGAGCCTGTTTTACGACGATGCCATGGCTGACACGCCCGAACCGCCCGTGCGATGGGTCGCTCGGGTTCAACTCAAAATCGACGACGAACATAAATTGACCTGCAACGCCGCAATGGATACAAACGCTTCCAGCTTGAACAAATGCCTCTCCTCAGGGAGGTTCCTTTGACAACTATGGAGGATACAGCTGCCCAAACCGTGGACGCGTCCAATTGGAAGGAAATCGTCGCTGAATTTCAACAACCGTCCCGTCCCCGGGCCATTTGGCAAATCGTCAACACGTTTGGCCCTTACGCACTGCTTTGGTTTCTGATTTACCACGCCATGTCCGTCTCCTGGTGGCTGGTCGTTCCGTTGGCGGTTCTCGCCGCTGGCTTTGTCGTCCGCATTTTCATCATCTTCCACGATTGCGGGCACGGCTCCTTTTTTAAATCACGCCTCGCCAACGACACGCTCGGATTCATCACCGGCATGCTCACCTTCACCCCCTACTTCCATTGGCGCTGGGAGCACAGCGTCCACCACGCGACCTCCGGGCACCTCGACAAGCGGGGGATGGGAGACATCTGGACCCTCACGGTCCAGGAATATCTCGAATCCAGCCGCGCCAAACGGTTTGCCTATCGGCTCACTCGCAACCCGTTCGTCCTTTTCATATTCGCTCCCCTATACCTTTTTCTCATTCGCCAGCGCATCCCCACCCCGAGCGCCAACCCCCGCGAACGGCTTTCCGTCCATTGGATGAATCTCGCCGTCGTCGGCATGATTTTCGGCATGAGCCGGATTTTTGGCCTCAAGGAGTACCTGCTCGTCCAGCTCATCATCACCGCCGTGTCCGGCGCCGCAGGGGTCTGGCTCTTCTATGTCCAACATCAGTTCGAGGGCGTTTATTGGGAACGGGCCGATGAATGGGACTACATCCGCGCCGCCCTTGAGGGCAGCTCATTCTACAAGCTCCCGAAGGTTCTCCAGTGGTTCTCCGGCAACATCGGGTTCCACCACATTCATCACCTGAGCGCGCGAATCCCCAACTACAACTTGGAGCGCTGCCACAAAGCGAGCCCGCTTTTCCAGCAGGTCAAGCCCATCACGCTGCTGCCGAGCCTCAAGTCCCTCACCTTCCGGCTTTGGGACGAACAGCGCCGGAAGCTCGTTGGCTACGGCCACCTGCGCACACTGCGCCGAACGGCGAAATCCTGAGCGGTCGCGTCGGGGTTCGGCGAGGCCCGGCTACGAGACCGCCGCCCGCAGCATGCGATCCAGATAGGACGACAACTCCGCCACCTGCGCTGGGCTTAACTTTAGATTCCTGACCGCGCCCCATTCAAGCGCCGCCAGTTGTTCCATCACACGACGCGATCCCGGAGTCACTGGCGCCGTGGTCATGTCTGGCCACAATCCCAACTCACGGAGCAGCTTGCTTTCAAAGGCGGCTGGAAGCGCCTCGGAAATTGGGCTTTTTGCCAACTCCTCCAGGAATCCGCGGAGGAGCGCATGGATTTCCGGCAATGGAGTTTCCTCCTCGGTGATGCGCTCGATCCGGCGGCTTGCCTGTGCGGCTTGCCGCAACACCGCGAGGTCGGTCCGCAGGTAGGGATGGCTCGTTCGCACGCTCACCTCGCGCAGTGTGTGCAGCGTTGATCTCCGCGCCCGGTGGAATGAAAAATCCGCCTCGTAATACAGGTCCAACTTCCCGAGAAAGGGGGACCTCGCCTTTCGGGCGCCCTTGGCCACCGTTGCGACCCTCCCGAGCTCAGGCGTCAGCCAATGGACAATCAAGCTTGTCTCGGTCAACGGCCGCGTCCGCAGGATGATTCCCGTCGACCGCTCGTCCATCACGTTTTCTCCAACGCACGCAGGTCGAAGCGCGACGCCGCTTTCTTCAGCAGCCGATTCTCCTCCCGCTTCATCCGCGCGCGAACTCTCGGCTCCAAATCGTCATGTCCAAGCAGGTGCAGGATTCCGTGGATGACATAACGCGCCACTTCATCCTGCCAGGTGGTTTTGAACTCGCGCGCGTGGGCGACGGCATCCTCGACTGAAATGAACACCTCTCCATGGATCGAATCCGGAGGCTGGCTTCCGTGGTCGAAGGTAATCACGTCCGTTGACCCTCGAATCCCCATGAACTGTTGGTGCACGCGGGCCATTTCGTTCGCGGTGACGAAGTGGAACCCCAACTGGACTGATTCGACTTTGAGCTCATTTGCCGCCCATCGGGCCAACTCCAAAGCCAAGCGCCGGTCCAACCGCCGCGCCCGTTGGCGGTTGGCCACCACGATCTCGGTTGGGCCGGCCATGCTACGTCCGTGGCGCGGTGCCACGGTGGTCCTCGTAGGCCGCAATGATTCGCTGGACCAGCGCATGCCGCACAACATCTTTTTTCTCGAACCGAACCAGGGCTATCCCGTCCACCTTCGCCAGAGCTTGGGCCGCCTCCACGATTCCGGACCGCTTGTGGCTCGGGAGGTCGATCTGCGTCGGGTCCCCCGTCACCACCGCTTTGGAACCGTGACCCAATCGGGTCAGGAACATGAACATTTGTTCCGCAGTGCAGTTTTGCGCTTCGTCCAGGATGATGAAAGCGCCGTTGAGAGTCCTTCCCCGCATGTAGGCCAACGGCGCGATTTCAATGGTCGCCCGCTCCATATGCTTGGAAATCTCCTCCGCGGGAAGCATGTCGTGGAGCGCGTCGTGGAGCGGACGGAGGTAGGGCGCGATCTTTTCGTAGAGATCCCCCGGCAAAAATCCCAGAGCCTCGCCCGCTTCAACGGCAGGCCGCGTCAGGATGATCCTGGAAACTTTGTCCTCCTTGAGGGCGGCCACCGCCATGGCAACCGCCAGGTAGGTTTTTCCAGTTCCCGCGGGCCCAATCCCGAAGGTCACATCGTGGGCCCGGATCGCCTCGACGTATTTCCGTTGGCCCACTGTCTTGGGGGTGACGGAGGATTTCCTTGGCGAAGTTTGAATCCGCTCCGCGCCCAAGCTTTCCAAGGCCTTGGTTCCGTCGTGCTTGGCCACATT
This sequence comes from uncultured Verrucomicrobiota bacterium, assembly GCA_964611245.1. GTDB lineage: Bacteria > Verrucomicrobiota > Verrucomicrobiia > Limisphaerales > SXQI01 > CAZSXX01. The sequence continues at coordinate 6,664 of CAZSXX010000137.1, forward strand.
CACCGCGTAGGCGAACTCCCGATTTCGGACTGGTTGCCCCTCCTTGATCGCCTTCTCGAGAAACTGGAAGACATTCTTCGCGATCGCGACGCCCTCGGCGCCGCCATCGAGCTTGATCCACCCCTCCCGCGAGGTGGCCTTGACTCCCAACTCCGAATGGAGGGTGTCGAGGTTCTTTGGGTCGTTGTTAAAAAGCTGCTGCGCGGACCGCGCGCTCTCGTAGTGCAATGTTTCAGTCGCCATGATTCAAACGCTCAAAGCCGCCCGCAGTTTGCCCGCAATTTCCCGCAACGCCTCAGGCAGCACTGTCGTGTTGGCGGTCACCGGCATAAAATTCGTGTCCCCATTCCAGCGCGGCACGAGATGGATGTGCAAATGCTCAACGATGCCCGCCCCCGCCACTTTGCCCAAGTTGACGCCGATGTTGAATCCGTGCGGATTCATCACCTTGGTCAACGCAGTTTGGCATCGCCGGAGCAGCCGGAGCAAATCCGTCATTTCCTCGTCCGCCAAATCGGTGAAATCCGGAACCTGCTTGTACGGGACCACCATCAAGTGCCCGCCGGTATAGGGATATGAATTCAGCAACGCAAAACAGGTTTTATCCCGCGCGACCACCAGATTCTTTTCATCCTCGGAACTCTGCGCAATCCGCGCGAACACCGATCCTGTCGCGGGATCATCCTTTGGCGCCAAAATGTATTCAATTCGCCACGGGGCGTGCAGCGTCTCCATGGCGAGAGGCTAAAGGGGAACGTTCGCCAAGTCAAAATCGCCGTGTCATGGGCGTCCAGATAAACGCAAAAAAGCGGCTGGTTTGCACCAACCGCTTAAAAACAAAGGATGTAGCGTGGGACTGATCAGGCTTTGCGGCGGAGCTTGCCAAACATCAAGGCGGCCAAACTGAGTGCGCCGATGTAGGTTGAAGGTTCCGGAACTGGATTGAAGGGCACGTCGACAAAGCTGTCGGCTCCGATGAACACCGCCGAATCACCGAGGCTGTCACCCACATCATGGATCACGATATGGATCGTGTAATCGTGGTTGGGGATGATCGTCGCGGTAGCGAAAAGTTTCGTCGCAAAAAAACCGCCTGCCATGCCGTCGAATTCAATGTCGTAGAGGGGCGCCGCAAAGGGATTCGCGTTGAAATACGGGAGGTTCACACCAGGGCCCGAGTTGAGCGGTCCATTATTGACTGTGTTGATGGACACGGGGGTGTTGCCCGGCAGGAGCGCCAAATTTGTAATGTTCCACAACGATGGATTTGACGACCCGTTTTTGTCGATTAGGAAAAAGCCGAACGCATCGTTCAACGCGTTGACATTTTCCGGATACTCCTCGGAGGCGAACATGTACTGGAAAGAAAACGCCGAGGCGGTCGACTGAAAATCAAACGTCAGGGAAGCCGCATCGGCCGTCTGCCCGATCGGAACACCAAACTCGTCAGCCAAGATCTGGTCGCCCGTGCTGTCGGTCCAGACATGGGTTGTGCGAACATGGTCGTTCGGCCCAAGGATCCCGTTGTTTCCCAATGTCGTTCCGCTGGCAGACGCCAGTCGACCGGTTGTCAGAACCACTCCGGATGAAAACGGCAAATTATTTGCGGAAGATCCACCAGAGAATTTTCCGATTTGGCTGTTACTTGGCAAGCCGCCCGAAGCCGTTAAACCGATGGTCGCGCCGCTGAACGAGATGGAAGTGCTCACGGGGAGCAGTTCGTCAACCAAATCGCTCGGAGTGTGTCCCGCAGAGACACTGAGGGCAGCCAAGGTTGAAGGGAGACCCATTGCGGCAAAAAGGCCGAGTCCCGCGAGGAGGCGGACGGTAGATTTGTTTTTCATACGCTACTATCTTTTTTTGTTTTTATTCACTGAAAACCGAACTTCCCCTCCGATGGATGGGCGATCCAGTTCTCAGCTGGGTGTGTTTCTACCAGACTTCGCTGAATTGCGCAATAGATTTTTTTCCCGACTTTGGTTGCTCCCTCAGGTTTGGCCGATTTTCCGCTGCCGCAAGGGCTTTTCTGATTGCAGCAGGGGGCTAAATCCATATTCTTTGCCGATGCTCCGGAGGAAATGGTTCTCTCGCTATCTCGTTCTGGCGGCGGAAGTTTGTTGGATTGCCAGCCTTGTCAATTCTTCCGCTCCTGCGGAAGCCGCGCGTTTTGCCGTCAACACCCAAGTCCGTGAGGAAGCCCGCGCATTCTACAACGCTGTTTTCCAGGCATCGACCAATTCGGACTTGGGTTGGACGGGGTCGATTGGCAATTGCGACCCCGGGACCATTTCCGCGGCCGCGCAGGAGCGCATCCGCTTGCGGGTCAATTATTACCGGGCGATGGCTGGGGTTCCCGCGGGGGTCACTTTCAGCTCCTCCTACAACGCGATGTGCCAGCGGGCCGCGTTGATGTTCAGCGCGAACAACAGCCTGTCGCACACCCCGCCGGCCAACTGGACTTGTTATGCGGCCGACGGGGCGACAGCCGCCTCGAAATCCGACATCGCGTTCGGGCTTTCGGGGCCATCCGCCATTGATGGATACATGATCGATCGGAGCTTGGGGAACGAAGCGGTGGGCCACCGGCGCTGGATTCTTTACCCACAGACGACCCTCATGGGAACGGGCGACGTTCCCGAAAGCGGATCGTTCAGCCGAGCGAATGCTTTGTATGTGGTGGGAGACGAATTTGGCAAACCCCGGCCCGCGACCCGGGACAGTTTCGTGAGCTGGCCGCCCCCAGGCTTTGTCCCCTATCAGATTGTGCCGGTGCGGTGGTCGATTTCCTTTCCCGGGGCGAATTTTCGCTCCGCCACCGTCTTGATGTCATCGAACGGGGTCAATGTGCCCGTCACGCGCGAGGCGGTCGCGGACGGGTATGGCGAGAACACGTTGGTGTGGCGCCCGAGCGCGCTCAATGTGGTGATCCCATATGAATGGCCCAAACCCGCCGCGGACATTGTTTTCGCGATCGCAATCTCCAACGTCACGGGAGCCGGAGCGCCGACCGCCTTCAATTACTCGGTCAAGATGTTCGACCCGGCGTCGGCTGGCGTGGGGACCGTCGTTCCCCTGATTTCCGGCCCGGATTCCGCGCCGGTGGGCGTTGGCGCGCAGATGGCTGTGGCCGCCGACCCACTGGCCACGGGCTATGACCTGCGCACGACAGCGTATCAAACCGTCACAGGGGTCGAGAATGGCGACGCATTCCTGTCCAATTTCACCACCAACAGCGCCGAGAGTTATTCCATCATCGTTTCGAACTCCTTCGCGAGCGGCCCGCGGGGCTTCCGCTTGTGCCATTCCGTGCTGCCCAATCAATGGGTCGCCTTCAAATCAACGTTCCTTCCCGCGGCCGGCGCGCAGATCAACTTTTCGAGCATGCTGATGCGTTCGCTCACGACGGAGTTCGCAAAAGTGCAGGTTTCCACGAACGGCGGGGGCGGGTGGATTGATGTTTTCAGCCAGGCTGGCAACGGGAGCTCACTGCCGCAGGAAACCACCTTCCAAGCCCGCAGCGCGTCGCTGGCCGCGTTTGTCGGCCGGCCAGTGCAGGTTCGCTTTGCCTATTTGAGCAGCGGCGGTTCCTTCAATTCGGTCGCCGCCAATGTCGGGTGGTATTTCGACGACATTTCGTTCGTGAACACGTCGTCAGTTTCGAGCCAAACGACCGCCAGCATCCCCGCCGGCGCGCCATTCACCTTCGTCCCGCCGGGTCCAGGCCTTTACTCGCTGGAGGCGCGCCCCCGGGTCTGGAATGACTTTGCGCTGGAATTCGGCCCGGCGAAATTCCTCACCGCCACGGCGGCGGCGTTGGTGATTTCCTCCCCCGTCACGCTGGCCCAATCGACGGTGCAGTTCACATTTGATTCCTCGGTCCTTGGTTCGCCGTCGCTTCGCATTTACAAAAGTCCGTTCCCCGGCGGGCCGTGGACTGTTGATGACACCGCCGCGATTGAGATTGTCGTGCCCGCCGCCAAATTTCGGGCGACCGTCCCCCGCCCCACCGGCGCGGCTGTGTTTTACCGCGCGGGCCACGAATAGGCGCCATCGGCTGGCGTGGTCTCATGTGGTCCCGATGCAACGAGGGACGCCGTCGTAAAAAACGAAAGGATCGACGCAAATGCGCCGCGCCTCGGCCTCCGC
>CAZSXX010000138.1:0-10742 GCA_964611245.1 uncultured Verrucomicrobiota bacterium
GTGAAATCCTCGGCGATGACGGCGCGCCATCCGTCCGTCCCAAACTTGATCTGGCTCATGAGCGGTTCGAGTTTTTGCCGGCGGCATGCGCGGCGGCGGCGGTCTGCCGCATTTTCCTGATGGCGGATTTTAGGCGGAGGCACTTGAGAAGTCCAGTGCCGCTGACAAACGTGTCCGCTCCGCTGCGCGCGCATTCGGCGGCGGTGTCAAAGGTGATGCCGCCGTCGACTTCAATGCGGTAGGTGGAATTCCTGCGGGCGCGCCAGCCGGCGGCCTGCTGGATTTTTGGGAGCGTTTCGTGGATGAACGGCTGGCCGCCAAAACCGGGGTTGACCGTCATCACCAGCAGGAGATCAATGCGCGGGAGGAAGGGCTCGACTTCGTTGATGACCGTGGGCGGATTGACGGCGAGGCCGACGGGGAGTTTGAGCTGGTGAATTTTCCAGATCAAGTCGTTCACCTTGGCGGCGCCGAGTTCGATGTGGATGGTGAGCCGGGTGGCGCCCGCGCGCGCGAAGGGCTCAAGGAGAATTTCAGGGCGCGAACACATCAGATGCACATCCAAGGGGAGGCGGGTGGCCTGGCGCACGACACGGACGACCTCCGGGCCAAATGAAATGTTGGGGACAAAATGGCCGTCCATAATGTCGAGGTGCAGCCAATCGGCGCCGGCCGCCTCGATTCGGCGCGCTTCGGCGGCGAACTTGCCGAAGTTCGCGGCCAGCAGCGACGGAGCGATAATCATGGGCGCGAGGCTAAAGTTTTCCTCCCCGGAGTCAAACCTTGCGGTGGGCGGGCCGGTGGCCACGAAAAAGCAGGCCACAAATCTTTGACCCTCGCGGCGTGATTCACTACGGTGGCAGCATGCTCCGCGCGGTTTTCATATGTCTGGTTCTGTCTTTTTCGGCATGGGCGGAAGAGGTTGCCTTGGTCAAAGTGACGGACACTTGGCGGGTGAAGGCAGTGCCCACGAACGCGCCAGGCCCTGGACCAAACTGGGCGGAGGTGGACTTTCCCGATTCCGGCTGGGCCAACCAGTTGGGAAGCTTTGATTCGGGCAGCAAGGGGTATCTTTCGGAGCAGACCTACCTGGATCCCACCGGCATAACCACTTACTGTTTCCGCAAGACATTCACCGTGGCCGACCCCGATTTCGTGCGGTGGCTGACGTTGCGAATCGATTACTCCAGCGGGTTTGTGGCTTACTTGAATGGAGTCGAGATGGCGCGGCGGGGATTTCCAAATTTTGTGGGCCAGCCAGTTCCGCTGGGCGAACCGGCGGCCCATCATCCGCCGAATCCCACGGAATGGATCGACGTCTCGGCCGCGATTCCGGGATTGCGGGCGGGGGCGAATGTGCTGGCGATCCAGTTGCACAGCGCGGGGACGGTGAACCGGGGCCTCCTCATGGCGACGGAGTTGCTGGCGAATTTCACGCGCGGCCCCTTTGTGCAGAACACGACGACGAATTCGACGATCGTGGCCTGGCACACGGGGTTGCCGACGACCGGCTTCGTCATTTATGGCAAGGACGTGGACCACCTTTACGTGGCGGGCTCCGGCGGGCCCGCCTCGACCAACCACGCGGTGAGGCTGACCGGGCTTGAGGCGGGGGCGAGTTACCAGTACCGCGTTTACGCGGAGCGGGGCGGGGACGTGGCCGCCAGCGATTGGGCGACGTTTCGGGCGCTCAAGCCGCCCGGTGCGCCGATCAGTTTTTTGGTGACGGGCGACACCGGCGTGGGGACCTTTCCACAGTACAAAATCGCCGAGCAAATGCGGGCGACCCCGGCCGACTTGCTGATGCATTGCGGGGACATCGTGTACCCCTACCTGGAGCCGCTGCATGTGGACGCCCGGTGCTTCAGCATTTACCGGGATCAGATGCGGTCGGTCCCGTTTTTCTTCTCATTGGGCAACCATGATGGGATTGGGGGGCAGGAAACCTACCTGAACACATTCTTTTTGCCGACCAACAACGTGACGGGGACGGAACATTATTACTCATTCGACCATGGGGACGCTCACTTTGTCGTGCTGGCGGTGGACACGCTGGTCGGCAACGCGTTCAACCGGTACGAGGCGGGGAGCCCCCAGTACAACTGGCTCGATTTGGATCTGGCCACCACCCGGCAGCCGTGGAAATTCATCTTTTTCCACCATGTGATCCGGAGCTCCAGCTTCCATTCCAGCGACGATTATCTCGCCGATGGAATTCCTGACATGCTGCAACTGCGGTCGAGCATTGGCCTGCTGGCGGAGCGGCACGGGGCGCAGATCATTTTCAACGGGCACGATCACGCTTACGAACGATTCGGGTCGTTCAACGGGGTGAACAATTTCATCACCGGCGGCGGTGGGGCGGGATTGTATGGCATTGCCGGGCTGGAGCCGGGCTCAATGCAGTTTCATTTCCGCTACCATTTCCTGCGCGTGTCAATCGACGGGCCGGACCTGATGGTTGAAGCCATTGACCACAACAAGATTGTCTTCGACCGGTTTTATCGGTCGCTGGCGGGCGCCGGGGAAACGGTCCATCCGGCGGCATGGGGGACGCCGATGGTTGAGGCGACGGCGGGCGATGATCCAAGCGGGAACATCCTCGGGCAGGTGTTCAACTTTGAGGGCGGCTCGGCGCGGACGCGCGCCGGGTTGCACGCGAATCTGGGGCGGCTGCACGTGCGGAACGACCGTGTGAATTTGTACCTTGGCCTGGAGAGCGCGGCCGTGCGGGACAACCAAGTGATCGCCCTTTTTGTGGAGAACCCGGCCGAGCCGGGAGTGACGGACCTTGCGCCGCTGGGCAACAACCAACCGGACTTGGACGGCGCCGGGGAAGGCGTGGATGCGCTCGACCTGCTGGGCAAGCTGGAGTTCAAAGACTTTCGCCCGTCGCTGGCGTGCCTGCTGGGGGATGAGCACGCGGATGGGAACTTCCGGAACTTCCGGCGCCCGGGGATGCGGTGGAGCGCGGGGCAGGGTGTGTTCCGCCTCGACGCGGGTTTCTCGACGGTGGCGGGAGCGCGGATCCAGCAGTTCAACCGCACCCCGCAAGGCATTCCCACACAGTTCCCGGAGGCGAATGCGGACATGATCGAAGTGGCGATCCCGCTTGCCGCGCTGGGTAGGCCCAGCGCGCCTGGGTTGATCCGTGTCGGCGCGGTGGCGCTGGCCGATTTGGGATCGGGCCCAATGGAGCCGATGGTCGACACGGCGTTCGCGGGCCGATCCCTGGAGCCGGGAACGGACGGGCGGATGGTCCTGGAGCCCATGGCCATCGCACTCGCGCCGGATCCAACCCCATCCCAAGACGAGTTTTCTTTCCGGGGAGAGTTTGTCTCCGGGACCCAGATTCGATTCCACTGGAATTCCGCGCAGGGGCGGGGATACCGGCTGCAATTGGCGTCCACGCTGGGGGAGGCATTCGTCGATGTGGAAGCGCCGGGATTGCCGCTGACTGCGACTGGCCCAAGCACGGCGTTTGTCTTGACGGTGGACCCCCCGGGGACCGCCCGTTTCTACCGGTTGGCCGCCGATTGAACGCGATTGCAATGCGCGCGCGGGAATTTCACAATGGGCCCGCATTGAGCGATCCTGAAACAACCGCCTCCGCTGGCCGGGAGACCCTGCTGCGCACCGAAGCCTTGGTGAAGGAATACCGGCGGCGGCGTGTGGTCAACGGCGTTTCGATCACGGTCGGGGCGGGGGAAATCGTGGGCCTGCTGGGACCAAACGGGGCGGGCAAGACCACGACGTTCAACATGGTGGTGGGCGTGGTGACGCCGGATGAGGGGGCCGTGAAATTCCAGGACCGCGACATCACCAAGCTGGCGATGCACCACCGAGCGCGGCTGGGAATCGGGTATCTGACCCAGGAGCCATCGGTCTTCCGCAAGCTGACGGTGGAGCAAAACGTGCTGGCAATCCTGGAGACCTGCAAGCTGACGCGCGCGGAACGCGACGTGCGCCTGAAATACCTGCTGGATGAACTCGACTTGCGCCGGCTTTCGAAAAGCAAAGCTTACACGCTGAGCGGCGGCGAAAAGCGGCGGCTGGAGATCACGCGGGCGCTGGTGACGACCCCGAAGCTGCTGCTTCTGGATGAGCCCTTCAGCGGGATCGACCCAATCACCGTTTTTGAGGTGCAAAAGATCATCCGCCGCCTGCGCGACCGGGGGCTGGGGATATTGATCACGGACCACAACGCGCGGGAAACCCTGAAGCTGGTGGACCGGGCGTATCTGATCAAGGCGGGGGAAGTGGTGGTCCAAGGCGCGGCGGATTTCATCGTCAACGACCCCAAGGCCCGCGACATTTATCTGGGCCCGGAATTCAACATGTGAACGTATGGCAATTCAGCGCGACATAGTGACGGTTGAGCGGTTCTACACCGAAAAGGCGGGCGCCCTGGGGCTGAAGCTGATCGGCGGCGCGAACGGGTTGAAGCGAATCATCCGCGAGCCCACAGTGAACCGGCCAGGGCTGGCGCTGGCGGGCTTCAAACGGTACTTCGCGGGCAAACGGGTGCAGGTGATGGGGAACGCCGAGTGCCATTACCTCAAGTCGCTGCCCGAGCAGGAGCGGGTGCGGCGCTATGCTGAACTGCTGCGGCACAAGATCCCCTGCGTGGTGTTCTGCCGGGGATTCCGCCCGGACCGCCAGTTCCTGAAGGTGGCGGAGCAAAACGACATCCCAATTTTCAGCACCGAACACATCACGATGCGGTTCATCAACGTGGCCACGCTCGCGCTGGAATTGATGTTCGCGCCCAAAGGGAGCGAAATGGGAAGCATGGTCGACATCCTGGGAGTCGGGGTGATCATCAAGGGCGAAAGCGGCATCGGGAAAAGCGAGAGCGTCCTCGCGCTGATCGAGCGGGGCTACAGCCTGGTGAGCGACGACATCACCCGGGTGACGCTCATCGACGGGAGGGATGTGATCGGGACGAGCGCCGAATTGACTCGCAACCACATGGAAGTGCGCGGCATCGGCATCGTGAATGTCGCCGCGATGTTCGGGGTGAAGAGCATCCGCCGGGAAAAGCGGGTGGACATGGTCGTCAACCTGAAGCTGTGGGACGAGGTGAAGGATGTGGACCGGTTGGGCATCGAGGAGCAATTCGTCAAGATTCTGGGAGTCGAGGTGCCGCAGGTCATCATCCCGGTGCGGCCGGGGCGGGACTTGGCCCGGCTGATCGAAGTGGCCGCGTTTCAAAACAGCCTGAAGGCCTCGGGGTACAACCCGGCGAAAGAGCTGAATGACCGCCTGATCGCGAAAATGGCCAAGCAATCGGCAATTTGAATTTGGCAACGGCGCTGATTTCGCCCATTGTCCTGCCGACCGAATGAGTTCCGCCCGCAAACCCGAATCACCGAAGGATGTCACCCGCGAATTGACCGTCATCAACAAGCTGGGCGTGCACGCGCGCCCCTCGGCCATGTTTGTGAAGATCGCCAGCCGGTATCAGTGCGATATTTTTGTCGAGAAGGACGGGGAGCGGGTCAATGGCAAGAGCATCATGGGGCTGATGATGTTGGCGGCGGGCCCCGGAAGCCGGTTGAAGGTGATCGCGGCGGGCACTGACGCCATGGCGGCGGTCAATGAGTTGGACGCGCTGCTCAAGCGCAAGTTTGACGAGGATTGAGGGCTTCAGTCAGCCGGGCCATCCGAGGCGGATTCGACGATTTCTTCCCCCCCCCCAACAAAAAAACCCCACCGGTTTCCCGGAGGGGTTTTGAGATTGGATGCGAGTCCGATTAGAACTTGTAGATCGCATTGAGCGCGACCGTGAACGCGCCTTCGTCGGTGGCGCCGAACGGCTTGTCGCCATTCAGGGCGCGGTCGTAACGGCCTTCCAAGCGGGTCAGGACGTTCTCCCAGAGGTTGTAGTCCAACGTCGCGGTGACCGCGCCGAGTTCGTTGCGCTTGGTGACAGGCGCGGCGACGTAGTAGGTGCCGCCCGTGGCCTGGGTGTAGTCAGCGCGGAGGTTCAGCTTCCACTTGTCCATGCCGTAGCTGATGTACGCGGCGACCGCATACGCGTCATTGACACCGCCAACAGAGGCGGGAATCGCGGCGGCGTTTTCGCGGTAATCCCACGCGGCGCCGAATTGGAGGCCTTCCACCGGGGTGTTCAACGTGAAGCCAGCGTAGTAGCTGCGGCTGTCTTTCGTGCTGAAAGCGCCGGTGACAGCGCCATTGCGGCCGCCCACGTAACCGATGGTGATGACCGAATTCTGCATCGCGCCCGCGCCTTCCGGCAGGGTGATGGTGAGGGCCGCGAGATAAGCCTTCTTGGACTCAACCGCGTGCTTGTCGTTGATGCCGCCCGCGTAGGCGTTGGCGATGCCGCCGGAAAGCGCGATCAAATCATTGATCTTGTAGCTGGCGAGCAAGCCGGTGTGGTGGGTCGGTTCGATGAAATAGCCATAGGAGCGGCTATAGTTGGGGTTGGAGCCCGATTCAAAGACTTCATAGCCAATGATCGTGTCCCAAACGCCCATCTTCAGGTCCAAGCCGTTGCCAACCGGCGCGCGGAGGGCGACATAGGCCTGCTTGACGGCGACGTCATCCGCGACGGGGGCCGCGCCACCGTTGATGGTGGTGGTGTAGTAATTGGCGTCCGGGCCGAAGATCAGGTCAGCCTTGTAACCGGCGGACCATGAGTTTTCGTCGCCGAGCGCCTTTTCCAAGCTGACCTTGACGGCGTTGAGGTTGAAACCATCAACCTTGTCCGCGCCGTCGAAGGAGCGGCCGGGAAGCGGACCGCGGCCGGTGCCGACTTTCCAGATGGCGGACGTGTCGACATACCCGGAAAGGGTGGTCGAAGCGACCGTGCTCATCACGCTGTGTTCTTCAGCCTGGGCGACCGAACCCAAGCTCACGATACCGACGCTGGCCAGAGCCAATGTCCATTGATTAAACTTCATCTCTCAGTTCCTCCTGCGATTTTTTCGTTTGTTTAACGTCTTTTGGATAGCGACGGGCAGCAAGTTATGGCTGCCCCCCACACCGAAAAACGGTGCATTTGCGCGTTAAATACGGAAACCGGGCGACTGATGCAACTGTTTTTTTAAGGTTTTCCCTTACGATTTCTCCACATTTTGCCTTATGGACATCAGAAATCCGCGCAAATCTCACGCCACGGGATACTTCCACGGGGCCCGGTACGGGCGCTGAAGCAATTCGTTGCCCTTCGGGTCATTGATTATTTTTTCGGTCGAGCCATCCCATTCGATGCTCCGGCCCAGTTTCCACGAAACCATGCCCAGCAAGGGGAGGACCGACGAACGGTGGGCCCGCTCGATGCCGGCGGCCGGGTCATTTTTCTTTTCGATGGCGCCGAGGAAGTCGGCCCAGAGCAAGGCTAAATTATGTCCATCGGGCTCCTGCAACCCGGATTTTTCGTGGACCACGGGCTCGCCCTTTCCGGTCGGGTAAAACGTCCAGCCGTCGCGCCATCCAATATGAAGGGTTCCCTTGGTCCCATAAAAGTAAGCGCCGATGCGGTGTTTTTCGGCGTTGTTGTCGGCGAACTTCCGGTGTTCCCAAGTGCAGGTGAAGCTCTCGAACTCGTAGACGGCGGTCTGATGGTCGGGGGCGTCAGTGGTTTGGTGTTTCTCGTTCAGGATGGCTGGGCCGCCAACAGGACGTCCGCCGGAACAGAAGACCCGCTTGGGATATTTCTCCTCGGTCCACCACAGGACCTGGTCGAGCCAATGCACGCCCCAATCGCCGAGGGTGCCGTTGGCGTAATCCAGGAAATTGCGCCAGCCGCCGGGATGAATCCTTGAATTGAACGGGCGCATCGGGGCTGGGCCGCACCAGAGATCCCAATCCATTCCGTCGGGCGGCTGGCTGTTGGCGCTGGGATTTTCGCGGCCGCCCCCGCCGTGGGCGAACAGCCGGACGCTGCCGACCTGGCCGACCGAGCCGGATTTGAGGAATTTCATCCCGCTGACGTGGTGCGGGCCAATGCGGCGATGCAGCCCAACTTGGACCACCCGTCCGGTGTCGCGGGCCGCCTTCAGCATGGCGCGGCTCTCGTTGACGGTGTGCCCGGTGGGTTTCTCCACGAAAACATGCGAGCCGGCGTGAAGGGCGTCGATCGTCTGGAGGGCGTGCCAATGGTCGGGCGTGGCGATGATGACAATGTCCGGCTTTTCCTTGGCCAACAATTCCTGGTGATGCTTGTAGGTCTTGGGGCTGTCTCCGCTCCAGTCGTTGACCTGCTCGGCGGAGACCTCAAGGCCATTGGCGTCGACATCACAAAGGCCGACAATTTTGCAGCGCTTCGAGGCGGCGGCCTCCTTGAGGATGTTCTTGCCCCACCAGCCGCAGCCAATGAGGGCGACGCGGTATTTGGCCGGGGCATCCTGGGCCAGGGCGAAGGGGGCGCCCGCGAGGAAAAGTCCCGAGGCGGTGGCGCGGAGAAAGGCGCGGCGTTTCATGGTCATTTCTTGCGGAGGTCCACGGCGACGAGATCGCCCCGGGAATTGCGGCAGTACACAAGGCCATTGGCGAGGACCGGGGCGGTCCACGATTTCCCGCCGAGGACCTGGGCGCGGGCGGTGGGCTTGAAGCTTTCGGGCACGGCGGGGGCCACCATCAATTCGCCGGACGCACTGAGGGCGATCAACTGGCCGTCCGCAGCGATCACCCCGCCGGAGCCGAAATTGGCGTGCCTCCATTTCTCGACGCCGGTCTCGGCTTCAACGCATTTGAGGGAGGCCTTCTCCGTGGTGTCGCCGTCCACGCCATACAGATGTTTGCCGAGCAAGACGGCGGCCCCCATCTGGGTGCGCAATGACTTGCTTTTCCAGACCACCGCAGGCTCATCGCTCCCGGAGGGCTCGATCAGCGCGGCGCCTTTCCCATATCCGGAAGAGATGAAAACTCTGTCGCCGATGAGAATGGGATCGGCGGCGTTGACGCCATATTGCGTGAGCCATTTCATGCGCCAAAGCTCCTTGCCGGTGGCTGGGTCCACCGCCAGGTAGGCCACGCCATTGGCCAACAAGACCTCCGTTTTGCCATTGCGCTGTGTGGGGAGGGGTGTGCTATAGCCCGCCTCTTTGTCGGCGGAGGCCCAAAGGGTCTTCCCCGTTTTTTTGTCCACCGCCATGCCCGCCTCGCCCACATTGAGAATGAGCCGGTCGCCGAGCGCGGTCGGGGCTCCGGTCAATCCCCACGTCGGAATCTTGACGTCCGCCTCTTTTTGGAGCTGCCGACTCCAAAGGATCTTGCCGGTGGCGGCGTCAAACGAAAACAGGTCCCCCCAGCGGCTGAGCCAGAAAACCTGCCCGCCGTCGAACGTGGCGCAGCCCGTGGTGCCGCCCTCGTAATATTTGTCGCCGAGCTCGGCGGGGTAGCTGTGCCTCCAAAGTTCCTTCCCGCTCGCGGCGTCAAAACAAAAAACCGTGTCCTTGCCATCCGCGTGGCCCGCCGTGACAGCCTTTCCGTTGGCGACGACAATGGATGAGAAGCCGAGGCCGACCTCCGCTTTCCAGGCGACGGGCGGCCCCTGGTCCGGCCACTGTGCGAGCCAGCCTTTTTCCTGCGAAACGCCGGTGCGGGCGGGACCGCGCCAATGCGGCCAATCCTCGGCGGCGGCGGTGAACGAAAACAGAACCCCGATGACAAAAGGCAATCTCCAATTCATGACCCAGTCCTTTTAAGCGCGAAGCGGGCGTTTGTCAGGGCCAAAGAATTGGAAGGCGAGCCGACCGAGACGGCCGGGAAACACCGCCCGAGGGCGACAAAATCCGTGGCGGAGAGCGAGCCGACGGCGAGGGTGTTGGTTGAAACGGGATCCAAACGATGTTGATCAGATTGGTGGTGGCTTCGACAACGACAGTCACGCACGTCCCCCTCATCTGACAGCGTGGAAAACGTGGAAACAGCGTGAATGGCGGGGGTTTTTGGGCTGGGGAAGCGTGTGTTTTGGAAGGCAGAAGCGTGCATACGGGGAACCGACCCGCAACGGGGCGGTGATCCGCTCCGGGGCAGGTGGAAGGGACGCCGGGGAGCGCGAGCCAGCGAGGGCCGCCCGCTGGGCCCTGTTGAGCGAGGAAAGGACAAAGCATTTCCGCATGGAAACCCATTCTTGCGCGGTGCGCGCAAAGCGCCCGCGGGATGGACGAAACCAGCTTGGCGTGAAGCGGATAAAAAGCAAACACAATTAGTATTTTTCTTTGCCATTCTACGCTATCTTTTATGTCCTCCCTGCGACAATTTGAGTCGGAGAGCGACTCCGCGCGCAAGGGGGATCCACGTGAATCCAGAGATTTGCCGCTGGACCTGGGGCGGCAGCCGGAGGCGGGCCGTGGAAGCCGCGGAGTCCTGCGATCCACCGCCAGTGGGCCGAAGTAGGAGTGGCGGGGTTGGGGCCTGGCCCTCCGCTCCAACGTTGTTTGGAGATGGAATCGCGGGACGCAAAAGCGCCCCGAATCCTGTCAATAACTTTTCAGATAAAAAGACTTGCGGCGCACCCAGCATTACCCTATTCCTGAGATTGTTCACCGACATAGCTGAAGGGGAGGGCGACTGTGTCCATTGAGATTGGACCCGGCACAACCAGCGTTCACGGAGCGACTCCAAGGAAGGGAAAACCCATATGAGGAAGTTTTGTGGTTGGCTGGCGGCGTGTTTGGCCCTGGGAGGTTGGGCGGCTCGTGGGGAGGTGGTCGAGCGCGGGGCGCACACGGACACCCATGAGACGGTGACCGAATGGGAGGAGAACG
>CAZSXX010000139.1:0-10725 GCA_964611245.1 uncultured Verrucomicrobiota bacterium
AAACTCGCCGTAAAACTCGTTCGTGCCATTGGCCGGGTTGCGGGTGAACGCCACGCCGGAGCCCGACGTCTCGCCTGTGTTGCCGTAAACCATCGCCTGCACGTTGACCGCCGTTCCCCATTCGCTCGGAATGTTGTATTTGCGCCGGTACACAATGGCCCGGTCGTTCATCCACGACCCGAACACCGCCCCCGCCGCGCCGCGCAACTGGTCCCACGGGTCGTTCGGGAACGATTTCTTCGTCCGTTCCTTCACCAAGGCCTTGAAGCGCTTGACCAATTCCTTCTGGTCCTCCGCCGTCATCGCCGAATCTTCAATGTCGGCGTGGTTCTGCTCGTGCTTGATCCCTTCGATCAGCGTCTCTACCGGCTCGTGGTCCTCCCCCTCGCGCTTCTGCACGCCCATCACCACGTCCCCGTACATCTGGATGAATCGACGGTAGCAATCCCACGCGAACCGCTCGTTCTTCGTCACCGCCGCCAACGAAAGCACCGTCTGGTCGTTCAACCCAAGGTTCAGGATCGTGTCCATCATCCCCGGCATCGAGTCCCGCGCCCCGGATCGCACGGCCACCAACAGCGGCATCCCCTTGGCGTCGCCGAACTTGCAGCTCATGATCTTCTCCATGTTCGCCACCCCGGCCTCCATTTGCGACTGGAGCTCCTTCGGATACGTCCGCTTGTTCGCGTAGTAATAAGTGCAAACTTCCGTCGTGATCGTGAAGCCGGGGGGAACCGGCAGGCCGATGCGGGTCATCTCCGCGAGGTTTGCGCCCTTGCCGCCGAGCAGGGCCTTCATCGACCCGTCGCCGTCAGCTTTTTTGTTGCCGAATACGTACACGTATTTGGCCGTTTTCTGTGCTTTAGCCATATAAAATCAAAACCGAATCAAAATAAAAAACGGAGATTCCCAGCTTTCTGAAAAACCAGAGCGGGGAGGGTAACAAAGGAGCGCCCACTGTCAATCGGCATTGAACCGCGAATCACTGCTCCTTTAAAAAGTCCTCAGGCGGACTCCCGGAGGGCGCTGGAGGTACAGAAGGGTGCGGAATTGCGTTCGGCTGCGGTCTCCCGATTATCAGGCCCGGCCATCGTCTCGGTCGAAACGCCGGACGAGAAGGCGCGAGGAGCGGGCGGGAAATAAAAAGCCAACCCCGCCGCCGATCCCCCTTGGGGAAAGAAGCCCGTGGCGGCCGGCCTGGAATTGTTCAGATTGAAAGATGGAACGGAGGCAAAAGGCCTGGCCGCGTGAGGGAAAATAGGAAGCGCCCTGAGAAAAGGGAAATTCTTGAAGAGTTCGACAACGCTCCCTTCAAAAAATCGCCCCGCGCTGGCCGCCGCCGCTTACTGCAGCAGACGCAGCACGCTTTGCGGAAGTTGGTTGGCTTGCGCGAGCATCGCTGTCCCGCTCTGCACCAGGATGTTGTTCCGCGCGAACGCCGTCGATTCCTCCGCCACATCCACGTCTTGGATGCGCGAGCTTGCCGCCGTGAGGTTTTCCCGGCTGATTGTGATCTGTTCCGCGGTGAAATTGAGTCGGGACTGGTAAGCCCCAATGGTCGCCCGGTCCGAGGAAATCTGGTTGATCGCCGTCCGCACGTTGTCCAACGCCGTTTTCGCCTTGGCAATGGTGTCGATGCTCGACTTGGTTCCGTCCGTCGCGTCGGTGTAAGCCGCCGTCCCGAGATCGATTCCCTGCATCGAAAACGCCGTCCCTTCGCCATCCGCGGTGATGTCCACCGGCGATGGCGAGAAAAGGTCCACCCCGTTGAACTGCTGCGACCCCGCGCTGGTGATGTAGGCCGAAAGCTGCTGGAACTCCACATTGTAGAGCCCCCGGTCGCCGTCCGTCTTGGTTGCGTCCTGCGCCAGCACCGCCAACTCGCTCATGCGGTCAAACGCCTTGCTGATTTTTTTCAGGTATCCGTCCTGGGTCTGCGTGAACGAAACCGCGTTGCCCACATTGCTGTTGGCGGCGGACAATCGCTGCACTTGCGCATCCAGCCGCGAGGCCACGGCCAACCCGGCCGCGTCGTCCGACGGATTGATGATTTTTGAGCCGGAGCTCAACCGGGCCAGGGACCGGGTCAAGGAGGCGGAACTGGCCTGCAGGTTGTTCGAGGAAACCTGCGCCGAGGTGTTGGTGTTGATGATCATGTCTGTATGGTTTGAGGCTTCTTACGCTGCGAGGCCGGCCGTCGCCAAGGGCGCCCGGTCGGAAATTGTTGGTTTGGATTCGTGCCGGTTGAGTTTCGGCGCGGCCGGCCGGCTGGTGTGGATCGCTCCCTTGTTGTTCAGTTGGATTTCGTCGTACACTTCCTGCCGGTGCACCGGGATGTCCGGCGGGGCATCAATGCCGATTTTGACCACGTCGCCTTCGCAGCGCACGATTTTGACTCTGATGCGTCCGTCGATGATGACGCTTTCACCGGGTTTTCTTGAGAGAACGAGCATATGTTCCGTCCTTGGATCCGTTTGGGGTTATTCTTGGGAATTGGCCAGGGGGAGGGGGTGGCGAACGCTCCATCGCGGGGCATTCTGCAAAACCACCTGTTTCCCTCGGAGTGTAAATCGGTTGATGACGATCGGGCCCTTCAGGTTGATCGTCGCATGGTTCGGGCGCAGCGTGACGATATTGTAAATCAATGCGTCCTCCGGGCTCTTCAACCCGAGGTAAGCCGTGTCGTCGTCGCTGATCTCCGGCTCGTATTCCGGGATGGCGTCGAACGGCGGCAACACCAGGAATGCCAGCGACGGGTCGTCCAGCACCTGGAACCAACTGAAGGGCGCCTCCTCGGCGTTGGAGAGCAGCACATAGCGCTTGATCTCTTCAAAGCCAAGCAATCCGGCCGGCATGTGGATCACGTTTTCCGTTTTAACGCGCATGCATTCCAGCTCCGTCTCGATCATCTCCAGTGTGCTCATATCGCTGTGAGCCCTCAGCAACGCCCGTGCCAACACCTTAAACCCCTCGAAACCCCTTTGTTTTGCCACTTTTTTTCCCAATCCACTCCTCCGGGCGGGGCACAGCTTGCCCACCCACGGCAAAAACGCCCCCTCATTCCATGCCAACAGCGGGAAATCTCATCCAAAGCCGTTTTTCTGTGCTCGGTGAGTTCGTAACACATTGGAAACAAAAAGGATATGCCATGGGACCTCCGCGTTCAGCGGCAGTCCTGAAAAAGGGCAGGCGACCTCGCCACCCATCGGACTGGAGTTTCAGAAACCCGGACCATCATTCAGCCCCTCTTTCTCGCCTCAATACTGTTGGTGCAACCGTTTCAATTCTTCGCCGCCCTGAAAAAACCCCTCCGCATCCTGATGGTCCCGCACAAATTTTTGCAGCCGATCCGTCTCCGCGACCAAGATGTGTTCCCCTTTCTCCGGCGCGTCCGGGTGTTCCGGATCTGACGCGAAGATGAAGGCGATATCCTTGGGATTCGCCCGGACCCACTTCGAAACCCATTCGGACGACATCGCCTCAAACTTGAGCGTCTCCCCCAGCGCCTCCAACCGGAACAAATGGTGCGCCGGAATCTCCCCCAACGGCCGCCTCCGCGAATGAAGGTCCAAAAACCGGCGCTCCCCCATTTTGAAAAGCCGGACGTCGTAATCCAGCTTCATTTCCTTGTCCTCGACATGCAGGTTGTAAACATTCGTCCCCGTCCCCCGGGTGAACGTCCACGTCGCCGTGTCTTCCCCCTCCTTGTCCGGCTCCCGCCATTCCCCCAGCAGCGCCCGGTCAAAAATCACGTCTTTGTCGTGGTAAAAGGGGTGCAGGGATTTCTGCCAGCATCCCGTCAACCCGAGAATGACCGCCGACATCGCCAACCAAAAGACCTTCGTTTTCATGCGCGTTCTCTTTCCTGGCCTGTTCTCATGGAGGACGAACCCGCGGATTCTGTCGATGAAATTCTGAGGGCGTCACGGACCGCCCGGGGGCCACGCGACGCCTCCAGCCGGGCAGGGCAGGGCGGGGCGGGGCACGTTGACACTTCACGCCTCCACCGCGTAGTTTTCGCCCCGCCATGTCACGGCTCCCATTCGAGTTGATGCTCGCGCTGCGATACCTGCGCCCCAAGCGCACGTTCGTCTCGATGATCACGCTCATCTGCGTCGTCGGCGTCATGCTTGGCGTCGCCGTCCTCATCATTGTCCTCAGCGTCATGAGCGGCTTTGACCACGACCTTCGCCAAAAAATATTCGGCTTCAAAGCGCACCTCACCATCAGCTCCCCGGACCAGCGCCTCTCCGACTGGCAAAAAGTCGCCGAAACCGTCCGCGCCAACGCCCGCGTCACCGGCGTTGCCCCCTACGTGATGAGCCAGGCCTTCATCGCCAGCGAGCCGCCCTCCGGGGAGTCCCAGTTCGCCGCCCAAATGATCCGCGGCATCGATCCGGAAACCGAGGGCGCGGTGAGCATCCTTCCCAAGAGCGTCGTCGAAGGCAAATTCGACCTCCGTGGCAACCGCGTCCTGCTCGGCTCGGTCTTCGCCCGCGAAATGGGCCTCCACCCCGGCGACCGCATCTCCATCTATTCTCCCCGTGACCTCAAAAAAATGAAGGAAGCCCGTGAAAGCGACCGCGAGGAGGCGGTGGTCCCCGGCGACTACCAGGTCGCCGGCATTTTCGACGTCGGCTATTTCGAGTTCAACGCCGGCTTCGTCATCACTTCCCTGGCGACCGCCCAGGATTTGTACGACATGGACGAGCAGGTCAACGGGCTGAAGGTCATGCTCCACGACCCCACCCTCGCGGAGCAGGCCCGCGCCGAGCTCGGCTCCAAACTGGCCCCGGGCACTTACATTTCCACATGGTTCGAGGAAAGCTCCGCCTTCCTGGAGGCGTTGGTCGTCGAGAAGAACGTCATGTTCTACCTCCTCTTTTTCATCATGATCGTCGCCGCCTTCGGCATCACCAGCGCCCAGATCACCTTCGTCGTCCAAAAAACCCGCGAGATCGGCATGCTCAAAGCCCTCGGCGCCACCGGCCGCCAGATCATGTCCATCTTCCTCCTCCAAAGCCTGATTGTCGGCGTCATCGGGGTCATTTGCGGCTACGGCCTCGGCATCCTCGCCGTCGCCTACCGCAACGAATTCCTCCGCGCCATGCGCAGCGCCCTCAACTTCGAGCTCTTCCCGCAAAGCATTTACATGTTCTCCGAATTGCCCGCCATCGTCAGCCCGCGCGATGTCGCCGTCGTCTGCGGCGGCTCCCTGGTCATTTGCCTGTTGGCGGGCCTGATTCCCGCCTGGAACGCGGGACGACTCAAGCCCGTCGAATCTTTGCGCCACGAATGAACAGCGCGGAAAATTCCCGGGAACCGTACGTCACGGCGCGCGGCCTGCGCCGCACCTACCTCATGGGCAAGCGCGAGGTCCCCGTCCTCCGCGGGGTAAGCCTCGATGTCGAGCGCGGCGAATTCCTCGCCCTGCGCGGAGCCTCCGGCGCGGGCAAAAGCACCCTCCTCCACCTCCTCGCCGGCCTGGACGCCCCGGATGCCGGCGAGATTCGCGTCGCGGGCCGCGACCTCGCCCGCCTCAACCAGCGCCAGCTCGCCCAATTTCGCAACGAGAAGGTTGGCCTTATTTTCCAGGCGTACCACCTCCTCCACGAGCTCGACGCCCTTGAAAACGTCTGCCTCGCCGGCCGGATCGCCCGCGCCAGCAGCCGCGCCCTCGAGTCCCGCGCCAAGGACCTCCTCGCCCGCGTTGGCCTCAAGGACCGCTTCGAACATCGCCCCTACGAATTGTCCGGCGGCGAGCAGCAGCGCGTCGCCATCGCAAGGGCCTTGATCAACAACCCCGACCTCATCATCGCCGACGAGCCCACCGGCAACCTCGACTCCCACACCGGCGAGGAAATTGTCGGGTTGCTCTGCGCCCTCCGGGACGAGCGCAACGCCACCTTGGTCATTGCCACCCACGACACCCAGGTCGCCGCCCGCGCCCCCCGCGTCATCCGCCTTGTCGATGGACAGATCGAGGCCGCCGCCTAGTTCCATCCATCCTCACGGCCCCACCATTTTCGCCGCCGCGGCCTGCTGCGCGAGCCCGATGAACGTCTCCTCCGGCAGCCCCAGCCGCCGGTCCGCCAACAGCGCCACGCCCCATTCCCGCTTCAGCTTCCTTCTCCCCATCGACAGCGCCACCAGCTCGCCCGACGCGATTTCCGCCCGCGCGATCCACGGCGCCACGATGCTCACCCCCAGGTTCAACTTCACCAACTCCTTGATCGCCTCCATGCTCCCCAGCTCGATGCACGTGTTCAGGACAATCCGCTCCTCCCGGAAATAATCGTCGATCAACCGCGACGTGTGGCTGCCGCGCTTGTAGAGGATGAAATTCTGCCGCGCCGCCTCCGCCCGCGGCGCGTGCCCCATCTTCGCCCACGGATGCTGCGGGCTCACCAGGAACTGCAATTCATCCGTGAACAGCGGCCGGAACTCCAGCCCCTCATCCGATTGCGGCTTCAGCGAAATCGCGAGGTCAATCCGGTTGGCCTGCAGCGCCTCGATCATCGTCGCGTTGTCCCCAGGCTCGATGCTGATCGGGCAGTCCGTGAACCGCTTTTTGAATTCCGTCAGCGCGGCGGGGATGATGTGCTGGCACGCCGTCGCGCTCGCCCCCAGCCGCAGCCGGCCCTTGCCCCACTTCCCCAACTGCTGCAGCGAGTCCCGCGCCGCCTTCATTTCCCTCAGGATTTTTTCCGAATGCGCCAGCAACTGCTCCCCGGCCTGCGTCAGGAAAACTTTTTTGCCCACCCTGTCCAAAAGGCGGCACCCCACATCCTCCTCCAGCGCCTTCATGGAATGGCTCACCGCCGATTGCGACAGGAAAAGTTCCTTCGCCGCCTGCGTGAAACTCCCCGTGCGGGCCAGCGCGCTGAAGGCCCTCAACTGCCTGCTGTCTAGTGGAACGTTCATCGATGAATCTCTTTCATGTCTCCCATCGAAACGACGATCAGCACTCTTCGGGCCACCTTTCTTTTCTTGGCACGCTCCCCGCTCAAGCCTTCGCCATGCGAGCGAAGACTGCTCGCCCGCCAAAATGATGAATCAAAAAAATCCGCTCCGCCTCAACCGCCGCAGTTTCCTCGCCCGCACCGCCGCCGCCTCCCTTCTGGCCCAGCTTCCCGCCCGCTGGGCCGGCTCGGTTTTCGCCAGCGACGCCCCCGAAACCTCCAAGGTGAAGTTCGGCATGATCGCCCTCACCGACTGCTCCTCCATTGTCATCGCCCACGAAAAGGGCCTCTTCAAAAAGTACGGCATCGACTCCACCGTCGCCAAGGGCGCCAATTGGGCCGCCATCCGCGACTCCCTTTCCAGCGGCGACATCCAGGCCACCCACATGCTCATCGGCATGCCCATCGCCTCCACCATGGGCCTTCTCGGCTCTCCCAAAAAACCGATGGTCATCCCCTGGCTCATCAACCGCAACGGCCAGTCCATCAGCCTCAAGGCCGGCCTCAAGGGCAAGGTCGGCAACGACCCCAAGGCCCTCAAGCCCCTCGTCGACAAGGCCAAATCCCTCGGCGAGCCCTTCACCTTCGCCATGACGTTCCCGCCCGGCACCCATGCCATGTGGATGCGCTATTACCTCGGCGCCGGCGGCATTAACCCCGACAAGGACGTCGCCCTCATCACCATCCCCCCCGCCCAGATGGTCTCCAACATGAAGATCGGCAAGATGGACGGCTTCTGCGTCGGCGAGCCATGGAACGCCCGCACGGTTGTGGACGGCGTCGGCTTCACTTCCGTCAACACCCAGGACATTTGGAAGGACCATCCCGAAAAGGTCTGCGCCTTCCTCGGCGACTTCGCCGACAAAAACCCCAAAACCGTGAAGGCCGTCCTCAAGGCCCTCCACGAATCCAGTGTCTGGCTCGACGACCTCAAAAACCGCGACGAGCAGGCCCAGATCGTTTCCAAGGCCACCTACATCAACTGCCCCCCCGAGGTCATTCTCGGCCGCCTCAAGGGCGACTACGACTTCGGCGACGGACGCAAGCTCAAGGATGATCACTACATGATCTTCAGCCAGCGCAACTGCAATTACCCCCAATACAAATACGCGCTCTGGTTCCTCTCCCAGTACCGCCGCTGGGGCATGGTCGACGGCTCGGTCGATTACACGGGCATCGCCAAACAAGTGATGCGCCCCGACATCTACGAAGAGGCCATGAAGGAAATCGGCTACGCCCACGGCGGCCCCAGCATGGCGCCCGAATCCATGTTCGATGGCATGACGTTCGACCCCACGAAGCCCGAGGAGTTCGCCAAAGGGTTCCCTGTCAACAATCTCAAAGCTTAGTCAAGTATGACGCATACGACTGAGAACGACACGTGGCCGCGCTGGGGCATCTGGGGTCGCGCGGCCACGCTTGGACTCTCCGTCGGCCTCCTCCAGGTCGCCATCAACCAAGGCGACGCGTGGCTGGGCCACCAAGTCACCCGTGGCGTCATCATCAAATCCATCCTCTCCCCTCTGGTCACCTTGAGTGTCGCGCTCATCTCCGCCGCGCGCACCGAGGCGGCCTGCCGTCGCCGAAGTATCTATGAACACGCTTAAATTCAAACTGGATTGGCTCATCCTCCCGGTCATCGGCATGGCCGTCGTCGTCCTTGCCTGGAGCATCTTCTCCTCCACCATCTCCAAGGAGCTCCCCTCTCCCTCCAAAACCTGGGAGCAAAGCAAGCTCTACATCCAAAAGCCCTTCGAGAAGCGCGGCGAGATGGACCAGGGCATCCTGCGCTTCACCTAGTACTCCCTCATCCTCGTCGCCAAAGGCTACGCCCTCGCCCTCCTCATCGGCACCCCCATTGGCTTTTTCCTCGGCCTCTCCACCATGTTCACCAAGGCCATCGATCCCCTCATCCAAATCCTCCGCCCCGTCTCGCCCCTCGCCTGGCTCCCGCTCGGCCTAGTCCTGTTCCAGAAGCCCGAGCCCAGCGCCCTCTTCACCATCGCCGTCTGCGCCATGTGGCCCACCGTCATGAACACCGCCGTCGGCGTCCGCGCCATCCCGCAGGACTTCCTCAACGTCGCCAAAGTCCTCAAGCTTTCCCGCACCAAGACCCTCTTTCGCGTCCTCATCCCCGCCACGCTCCCGTACATGTTCACCGGCTTCCGCCTCAGCCTCGGCATCGCATGGCTGGTCATCGTCGCCGCCGAAATGCTCACCGGCGCCCCCGGCGTCGGCGGCTTCCTCTGGCAGGAGTACAACTCGCTCATCTATGAGCACATCATCCTCTGCATCCTCACCATTGGCGTCGTCGGCTTCGCCCTCGACCGCTTGATGAGCCTCGTTGAACGCCGTTTCAAGACCGCCTGACATGCCATTCCTCGAACTCAAGAATGTCAGCAAGGGCTTCGGCCCCCGCGGCAACCGCACCGAGGTCCTCTCCGACATCAACCTCCAGATTGAGAAGGGCGAGTTCGTCACCATCGTCGGCTACTCCGGCGCCGGCAAGACCACCCTCATCTCCATGATCGCCGGCCTCCTCCAGCCCGACTCCGGGACCATCACCCTCAACGACCTTGAGATCACCGCCCCCGGCCCCGACCGCGGCATCGTCTTCCAAAATTACTCCCTCCTCCCCTGGCTCTCCGTTTACGAGAACATTTACCTGGCCGTGGACCAGGTCTTCCCCAATTGGACCCCCGCCAAAAAAGCCCAGCACACCGAGAAATACATCCAGATGGTCAACCTCACCCCCGCCCGCGACAAACGCCCCAGCGAATTGTCCGGGGGCATGCGTCAGCGGGTCTCCGTCGCGCGTGCGTTGTCGATGGACCCGCAGATCTTGCTCCTGGACGAACCGCTGAGCGCCCTCGACGCGCTCACCCGCGCCACCCTCCAGGACGAGATCAACCGCATTTGGCTCCAGGATCAAAAAACCGTCGTCCTCATCACCAACGACGTCGATGAAGGCATCCTCCTTTCCGACCGCATCATCCCCCTGAGCGCCGGCCCCCGCGCCACCCTCGGCTCCGGCATCCAGGTGGACATCCCGCGCCCGCGCGACCGCAAAGCCCTCAACCACGACCCCCGTTTCAAGGCCATCCGCCGCTCCGTCGTCGATTTCCTCCTCGGCTCCAACGCCCGCTCAAAGGTCGCCGTCACCCGCACCCTCTCCCTCCCGGAGATCGAACCCGAAGACCTCTCCGTCCCCCGCAATTGGTTCTCCCCCCGCAAGCAGCCCATCCGCAAGCGCGAGATCAAAAAAGAAACCGTGGAGGTGGGCTCGTGAGCGAATATCTCGTCCTCTCCAACCTGACAAAAACCTACCCAACCCCCAAGGGGCCGGCGGTCATCGTCCAGGATTTCAACCTCAAAATCCGCAAGGGCGAATTCGTCACCCTCATCGGCCATTCCGGCTGCGGCAAGTCCACCGTCCTCTCCATGGTCGCCGGCCTCAACCCCATCACCGCTGGCGGCATCATCCTCGCCGGCAAAGAGCTCGTCGGTCCCGGCCCGGATCGCGGCATCGTCTTCCAGTCCCCCTGCCTCCTTCCCTGGATGACGGCCTTCGAGAACGTCATGCTCGGCGTGGACCAGGTCTTCTACACCGCCCACAAGGACGAGCGCCGGCAAATCGCCGAATACTATTTAAGTGTGGTGGGCTTGTCTGACGCCATGCATAAGCGGCCATCCGAGCTCTCCCAAGGAATGCGGCAGCGTGTGGGCATTGCTCGCGCCTTCGCGTTGTCGCCGAAGATGCTCC
>CAZSXX010000140.1:0-10712 GCA_964611245.1 uncultured Verrucomicrobiota bacterium
GGTACCTCCGCCTCGGTGACGAGGGTCGCCTCCGCGACGCCAAACTCGTCCGTCAATTTGAGCGTCTGGCCTTTGCAGGTGTCGTCACAAATCGCGGAGCCGTGCTCAATTTTCAGGCGTTCCGCGCGGCCCAGGGGAATCTTCAGGCCGTAGGCGAGGTCATTGGAAACATGGTCGCCGCCCACCGCGAGGACGCCGGTGTGCTTGATGATGCCGTCCGCATAAACCACGTATTCGGTGGCCCCGCTGCCGATGTCGATCACCAGCGAGCCCATTTCCTTTTGTTGGTTGCTGAGCAGGGAAAGCGACGAGGCCAGGCCGTTGAACACGATGTCCTCGACATCCAACTGGAGGTTGCGGACGGCCCGGATCGGGTTTTGCAGCCGGTTGAAATTGCCGTGCACGACGTGGACATCGACCTCCACCCGCGCGCCGCACATGCCGATGGGATTGAGGATTCCTTCCTGGCCATCCACAAGGAAATGCTGGCGGATCAAATGCACCACACGGTTCTCCCCCGAAAGGTTGATTGCCTTGGCGTTGCGGATCGCATCCTGCACGTCGTCCTCGGTGATCTCCCGGTCGTCCGAGGGGACGGGATGGAAACCGCGGTTGTTGAAGCCGCGCACATGGCCTCCCGTGACGCCCAAATACACGCTCCGAACCTCGGTGTCCGCCGTCTGTTCGGCTTCGACGATGGCGTTGCGGATGTCCTCAGCGGCGGCGTTGGGGTTGATGATTTCGCCTTTGCGGACACCCCGGGACCTCGACTGGCCCAAGCCAATGATGCTCAACGCACCCTGGGCATTGATCTCGCCGATGACGGCGCAAATTTTTGAGGTGCCGATGTCCAATCCAACGATGACGGGCGGTGAACTAAACATGTTTCTTTCTCGGTTTCAGGTTGAGTGGGATGGAGGGAAGGGAAATCGGCGCGTTGGTGGCGGGCTCGGCCCAGCGCAAGGGGACATAATTGCCCACAGCCAGGTCAAGCGAGGAGGGAATCCGGTTCTGGCGGCGCGCGAACTGAAGCGTCGTTTCCAGGCGCGCCAACTGGCGGGGGAAGTTGTCCGAACTGAACGTGATCTCGATTTTCTGGTCCGTCGTGACCGTCAGCGTCCGGGCTGAACTGAGGTCCACCGACCGGAACTCGGCCAGCGCCGGAACCGGGGACCGCTCATACAACACAAGGAGGTCCAACGCGGCGCGGACTTGCGGCGAGGACACCATCGCGCCAGGCCGAAGCTCGTTGGCGTTCAGGCCGGTGAGGACCGGGAGCGAACCGGGCTTCATCCGCGCGTCTGGATTGCGTTCGTCGCTCCGCAACGGCGGGATGACCATCCCTGCGGCGTCCAAATAGAGGCGGTCAAGGCCGGCGGGGAGCCCCGCCCGGGAGGCATGGTACAGGTAAACAACCGCCAGCGGCTTGCGCTCCGTGACGGAAATCCGGAGCTGGCGCGGCAGGATTTTTTCCGCCGCCGCCGACGCGATGATCGGGCGCAGCTCCAAATCGCGTTTCAATCGGGAAAGGTCCAGCGCGAGCAGGTTCTCGCCCTTTTTTACGCGGGCCCATTGCCGAATCTTCTCCGGCGCCAGGACGCCGTCCGTCTCCACGTCAATGCGGTCGATGGCGAGGTGTGGGTTGGTGTAAACCGCCTCACGCAGGAGATACTCGGCGCCCTTCCAGCCCAGCATCACGAGCAAAAACAGGCTCAAGGAAAAACCGAGAAGTGTGCCGAGCAAACGGACTCGGCGGGACCGAATATCGCCCGCGCGCATCTTCACGTTGAGGGCCTCCCGCTTTTCCTTGCGGCGGACATTTTTGGCCTGGAAGAATTGGAACATCGATTCAATGCGTGAGCGCCAAGTCAACCATGGTTTGGCAAAGGTCCGAGTATGAAAGCCCGGCGGCGGCGGCCGCTTTGGGGAACAAGCTCGTTTCGGTCATGCCCGGGAGGGTGTTGACCTCAAGGACAACCGGGCGTTCATTGGCGTCAACCATGATGTCCACCCGTCCATAGTCCCGTCCGCCAATGGCATGAAAAGCCGCCAGCCCCGCCTCCTGGATTCGCAGGGTCGTCGCGGGAGAGAATGGGGCGGGGCAAAAATAGTCCGTGGCGCCCACCGTGTATTTATTCTGGTAGTCGTACTCGCCTGACTTCGGGCGAACCTCGACGACGGGAAGCGCCTGCCCCCTCAGGATGCCGACTGTTGTCTCGCGGCCCATAATCCGTTCTTCCAAGAGCAGCTCGGTGTCATACTGGAGGCATTCCTCCACTGCGGCGGGATATTCTTGGACTCGTTCAATAAAACGCAGGCCGACGCTCGATCCCTGGCGCACGGGCTTCAAAACGCAAGGAGGCGAAAATCCGGGGGGCCAGGCGGCGGCCTTTGAGCGAATCACCGCATAACGCGCGGTCGGCACCTGGTTCTTGATGCATCGTTCCTTCGTCAGCGCTTTGTCAAAGGCGACGCGGCTCGATTCGGCCCCGCAGCCGGTGTAGGGCACGCCCATCGCGTCCAGTTGCGCCTGCACCGCGCCGTCCTCGCCATAGGAGCCGTGCAGCGCGAGAAAAACGGCGTCGGTGTGCGGGGGCAACGCCCAGCTTTCCTTCGGATCCACTTCGGACACCGCATGGCCCAGGGACCGCAGCGCCTTCGCGACGGCGGCGCCGCTCCGCAGCGAAACTTCACGCTCCGCCGATGGGCCGCCCAGCATCACGGCGATTCTCAGCGGCTTGGTCATTCGTCCACCCCAATGATTTCGACTTCGGTCCGCAACTCAATGCCCCGTTCGCTCATCGCCCGGGCCTGGATCAATTCGATCAACCGCAAAACATCGCGGGCGGACGCGCCGCCCTCGTTGACAATGAAATTGCCGTGCACCCCCGAAACGGCGGCGGCGCCCACACGGGTTCCTTTCAGGCCCAGGTCGTCGATCAAACGGCCGGCGGCGATGGAAGCGGGATTTTTGAAGATGCATCCGGCGCTCGGCGCCTGGGGCTGGGAACGCCACCGTTTTTGGCTGCATTCATTCATGAGCCGCTCGATGGACTCGCGGCTCCCGGGCGTTCCTTTGATGACTGCGCCCAATGCAATGTGGTTCTTGAAAAAAGCGCAGCCACGGTACTCGGAATGAATCAGCGAGGCGGGGGCATCCACGACAATTCCACGCGGGTCCATGTAGCGGACCGTTTCAACCACCGCGAACATGAAGCCGCCCATCGCCCCGGCGTTCATGCGGATGGCTCCGCCGACACTTCCCGGAATCCCCTCGAGGAATTCGAGCCCAGCCATCTCGTGGCGGCGGGCTTCGATCGCCACATTTTTGAGGCGCGCCCCGGCCCCGGCCCGAATCCGGCCGTCGATGACTTCCACGCGGCTGAAATAGGCATGCCCCAGGGAGATGACCACCCCCCGCACGCCGCCGTCGCGAATCAACAAATTCGAGCCGCGGCCAATCATCATCCACGGCACGGCATGGCCCGCGCAAAACTCAAGGACCGCGCACAATTCCTCTTCGGAGGCGGGCTCCACATAAAGGTCGGCCGGGCCGCCCACCCGCAAGGTCGTGCGGCGGGCGAGCGGCTCATTCGGGCGCAACACGGTCGACGGCGGCAGGCATTGGCGAATCTCCTCAAGGAGATCAAGGGCGGTCGTGTTCGGCGATGCGAGGGTCATGCGGCAAAAAGTGAAATGAAGTTGCTCTCGGGAATGGAATGGCGGGGAGCCGCAACCGCCAAGATTCGGCGGGCAATCTGGTCCGCACAGTTGGGGGCGTGCCACTGCGCCAAGGCCTCGACGGCATGGGCGCGGTGCGCGCTGTCCTCGATGAGATTCAAAACCACGGGGACGAGCGTCGCTGCGGTCAAATTCCGCTGCGGGATCATCGCCGCGGCGCCGGATTGGCAGAAGGCGCGGGCGTTGTGGAGTTGGTGATCGTCGGCGGCGGAGGGATAGGGAATCAGGATGGACGGCAGGCGCATGGCCGCGAATTCGGCCAGTGATGACGCGCCCGCGCGGCTGATGGCGAGGGTCGCCGCGCTCAACGCGGCGTCCATTTCGGACAAGAACGGGGAAACCACCGCGCGGGCGCCGCTCTCGCGCCAATACGCGGCGCACCGCTCGATGTCTTTCAGGCCGGTCAAATGCAAAAACTGGAGGTTGGGCCGCGACTCCAGAAGTTTGGGAACCGCGGCCATGGCCGCGTCGTTGATGGCCGAGGCGCCCTGGCTTCCCCCCATGATCAAGATGACCTCGCGCTCCGGGTCAAGGCCGAGGGCCATGCGCGCGGCGCCGGGGTCCGCCGGCTGAAATTCGCCTCGCACCGGCATGCCCGCGACGGTCACGCGACGGTTGTTCAGGCGATTCGAGGCGCCCGGAAACATCACGAACGCCTCACGGGCCAGTGGGGCCAGCCAGCGGTTGGCGCGGCCGGGAATGGAGTTCGCTTCATGGACAAAAATGGGCACGCCCATCAACCGCGCGGCCAGGGCCGGGCCCGCGCTGGTGAAGCCGCCCATTGCCAGAAGGGCGTCCGGCCGCCGCCCGCGGAAGCACGCGCGTGAGTGGCGAACGGACGAAAACAAGCCGCGCAGAAAAGCGCCGAATCCTGCGGTGGAGGCCACAGCGGGGCCCGCGGCCGCTTGCATTCCCCGCACGGACTTGACCGCCTCCCGGTCGACCTCCTTTTCGGACACAATCAACAACACATCCGCGCCCACGGCCTGCAACGCCTCGCCCACGGCGATGCCGGGGAACAAATGTCCGCCGGTGCCGCCGCAGGCGATCGCGACGAACGGGATGGAATTCTCCGGCGCGCCCATCATGAAGCCTCCGAGGCCATTTCGGGATCGGTCAAGTCCTCAGCCTCCAGCTCCTCCACCGGAGCCTCCCGATGCCAGGCCACGCTCAGGAGCAACCCGACCATCGCCAGAGTCATGACGAGGTTCGATCCGCCGTAGCTGAGGAAGGGCAAGGCCATGCCCTTGTTGGGGACAAGATTTGTCACCACCGACATGTTGATGAAACTTTGCATCCCAATCAGCAGGGTCGAACCCGAGGCAATGAGGAACCCGTACAAATCATCCGCCCGCAATGCGATGTAGACCCCGCAAAACAGGAACACGACAAAGCCGAGCAGGACCCCAAGCGACGCATACAGGCCAAGCTCCTCGGCGATGATTGAGTAAATGAAATCCGTGTGGTGTTCGGGGAGGAAGCCCAATTTCTGGCGGCCATTGCCCAATCCAAGCCCCTCTTTGCCGCCGTGCCCGATCGCGAGCATCGACTGCCATTGTTGGTAGGCGATCGTGGTTTGATACTTCTCCGGATTCTGCCAGGCTAGGACGCGGTCCGAGCGCAGGGAATCCCTGGAAATGCTGTTGACGACAAAAACGATGCCCACGATCACAGGCACCGCCATCTTCCACCACCGGGCGCCGCCAAGGATCAGCATGGCGCACGTGAGGCCCCCCAGCAGGATCGTGGTTCCGCGATCCGGTTCGACATAAAGGGGCACCAAGCCCAGGCCAATGATTCCCATGGGCAGGACGATCCCCCGGAAGAATGTGCCCATGACGCGCTGATAATGTTCGGCGTACCAGGCGAGGAAGAGAATTAGTCCAATTTTCGCCGCCTCGGAGGGTTGAAAGGAGCCGAAGCCCAAGTCGAACCACCGGCGGCTGTGGTTGCGGACAATTCCATATTGGAGAACCAGGACCAAAAGGATGACCGCGGCCGCCCAGGCGTAGATGGAAAGATTGCGCCACTTGGACGGACTTTTCCAAAAGCGGTAATCGATGGACGCCATGATGGCGCAGGCCGCCAACCCAAACACGCCCCACATGGCCTGCATCAGCATGAAATGGGCGCCTTTTTGGACCATGGCGGCGCTGTAAAGCATGATCATCCCCAGCGCCATCAAGGATCCGGCGCTCAGGCACAGCAGGACAGTCACGCTTCTCATGGGCTTGGTTGGCGGAGGTGTTGGCGTCCCTTCGGGCGATTCGCTGCTTATTGTGGCGCGGCGGCGGTTTTCTGTGTTCGGCCCGGGATTTTCAGGACGCGGCCCGCCTGAATCTGGGTGCTGCGCATGTTATTCGCGGCCCGAAGCTCGGTGACCGTGACCCCGTGCGCTTTGGCGATCCGAATCAGGTTGTCTCCCGGTTTGACCTTGTATGTGCCGCCCGTTGGCACAGACGGCGACGCCGAGGACGAGGGCGCCTGGCTGGCCGTGGCTGTGGAAGCCGACGCCGTCGAAACAGGAATCTTGACGACCTGCCCGACCTTCAATTTTTTCGGATCCAAGTTCGGATTGGAAGCCAACAAGGCGGACAGGCTCACGCGATGGGTGCGGGCGATCTCCGACAACGTGTCGCCCCGGACGATGCTGTAGTCCTTCTCATTGGAAGGGACAGGATCGGCGCCGCCAAACGAGGTTTGCGGCAGCGAGGTGGGCGGTTCCTGCAGTGAGACGCTGGCATTCGAAGCCACCATGGGCGGCGGGTTCGTGGAAATGGACGGGAATGCCGCCGATGGCAAACTTGTGGCGCTGGTGTAATAAGGCGCGGGCGGGTTTGTGTCCAGGGCTGGGAGCGACAGCGCGGTGGAGTTGGTCTCGCCAAGGCCCGCGGTTTTGGTCGAGTCTTTTTGGCAGCCCTGCATCAGGACAAGCAGCAGGCCGCCCGCGTGGAAAACAACAACAGCGAAGCCGATCAACAGCACCCGCTTGGATCGCGACGTGTTTTTCGGGGGGATGGAGCCTTGCGGCACCAATGGGCTTGGTAGGTTCATTCAGTCAATTCGGGGTGAGGGGTGTTTTGTTCGGCGCGGGACTCCTCCTCGGGGAATCCAGCGACAAAATTGGTTGTCGGGTTAAAAGTCATTTATTCGGGGGCGGTGCGGCCTGCCAGGCAGCGTTCAACAGCGCCGCGAAAGGATTCGCCCCGCTGCTGGTAGTTCTGGAACATGTCAAAACTGGAGCACCCGGGGGAAAGCAAGACCACGTCGCCTTCGACCGCCTGCGCGGCGGCCTGCTCGACCGCCTCAAAAATCGTCTCCACAACCGCGCACGGCGTGAACAAGCTCCAGGCCGCCCGCAGTTTTTCCTTCATTTCGCCCAGCACGTAAGCGCCCTTCACCCGCTGGGCCAGCAACGGGCCCAGGTCGTGGAACTCAAGGCCTTTGTCCTTTCCGCCGGCGATCAGGAATATGTTGGGTTCGCCGCCCCGGCCCGCGGGGGCCGCCTCCAACGCCTTCTGGACTGCGTCCATGTTCATCGCTTTCGAATCATTGATGAAGGTGACTCCATTCGCCTCCACCACGACTTCACAGCGGTGCGGGCCGGGCAGGTGGGCCCGGACGGCCTCGGCCATTTCCTCCAGCGGGAGCTTGAGGACGCGTCCGACCGCCAGGGCCGCCATAATATTCTCCGCGTTGTGCGGGCCGCGCAGGCGGCAATGGTCCAAGTCAAGAAGGGGGCCGGCCCAATCAGGCGACTGGCTGATCAGCAGCGTCCGGTCGAGGAAAATATCCGCGCGGCGATTGTTGGCGCTGAAAGTCACCACCTTTGAGGGAATGTCAACGCCCAGTGAGCGGAGCTGCGCCAAGGCCTCGGACTGGATGATCAGCCAGTCGAAGGGCTGCTGGTTCATGACCACCCGCGCCAACGTCCGCGCGTAGTTGGACATGCGCTCGTAGCGATCCATGTGATCGGGCTTGAGGTTCAAAATGACAGCGATGGAAGGCCGAAAATGCTCGATGCTTTCCAATTGAAAAGAGTTCACTTCCAGCGTCGCGAAATCGAGTTCGCGGCTGGCTTCCGCAATATCGCACACAGGCGTGTCACTGCCACCTGCTTTCAGCGTCCGGCGCCCACACCGGTTCACCATCTCCTCGAGGAACTCCGCCGTCGTCGTTTTCCCATTCGTCCCGGTGATGGCGACGGAAAGGCAAAACAGGTGTCGATAGGCCAATTCCAAGTCCGAGATGACCGGGATGCCCTTCTCGATCATCGGGTAAACAACCTCCGATGTGCGCGGAATCGATTGGCCAAGAACACCGAGTTGAAAGTCAGGCTGGTTCGCGGAGCCGGGCGCGAGCGCTTCTGCGCCAAGGTTTTCCAATGCTTCGACCTCCCGCTCCGAAGCCAGGCGGGGACCCGACGGCGAGACGGACACACGGGCGCCCTGCGCGACCAAAAGGCGCACCGCCGCCTGGGCCGTCGCATCGTGCCCGATCACCAACGCATGCTTTCCAGTCAATTCGCCCATCACCGTATTTTTAAAGTGCTCAACGCCACCAATGCGAACAAGACGCACAGGATATAAAAGCGCGTGACGACCTGCGACTCATACCAGCCTTTTTTTTCGAAATGGTGGTGCAAGGGAGCCATCAAAAAAACGCGCTGGCCCACGCCGGTGCGCAGTTTGGTGAATTTGAACCACCCGCGCTGCACCATCACAGAGACCGCCTCCGCCACAAAAACGCCGCCGGCGATCAGCAGGGTGAATGGCTGATGGATCAACACGGCCATGATTCCCAAGGCGCCACCGAGGGCCAGCGAGCCAGTGTCGCCCATGAATATCTGCGCCGGATGGCAATTGAACCAAAGAAACCCCAACCCGGCGCCAATCATGGCCGAACAAAAAACCGTCAACTCCCCGGCCCCCGGCACGTAGGGAACCTGCAAGTAGCTCGAAAAGCGCGCGTGGCCCGCGATATACGTCAGGACAACAAACACTCCGGCCACAATCAACGTGCAGCCAATCGCCAAGCCATCAAGTCCATCCGTCAAATTCACCGCGTTGGAGCTTCCCACGATCGTGAGGACCACGAGCAATCCGCCGACGATGGCCGCATCCGTCACGACGGGGTGCTTCCAAAAAGGAATCATCACATCCCCGACCAAACCGCGTGTGGGCGGATAAAACCAGAGGTAGGCGGCGATGAAGGCGGCAAGGCCCGTTTGCACGAGCAACTTCACCTTCGACGTGGTTCCGAGGCTGTTCTGCCGTGTGATTTTGGCGTAGTCGTCGTAAAATCCAAGGCCCGCGAGCACCACCAGGGAGAGCAGCGTCAGGATGACCAGTTCGTTCCACTGCGCCCAAAGCAGGGCTGAAATATCCATCGAAAGCACGATGAGAATTCCGCCCATGGTCGGGGTGCCCTTCTTGCAAAGAATGCGCGCCTTGAGGTCGCCCCCTTCGGCCGCCTTGTCATCGTAATTCTGGCCGAATTTGAGCTGCTTGAGCCACTTGATCACGCGTGGTCCCAGCCACAAACTGATGAGGAGGGCGGTGATGGCGGCGCCAGCGCTGCGGAAGCTGATGTACAGAAAGAGCCGCAGCGCGGAGAGCTTTGGCTCCCAATGCGTTCCCACTGCCTCTGCCTGCAAGTACTGGCTCAAATAATACAACATTCTGGACCTTCCAACCGGCCCAATTCTAGGCGGCCAACGCCGTGCCAGGGCCAAACCCCGGGGGCGCCTTCCTCAGGGCGTCAACGACCCGCTCCATCCGGGATGAACGGGAGGCTTTCACCAAAACCACGTCCCCCGCCTGGACTAGGTGGAGGATGGCCGAGGTCGCCATGTTAAAATCCGTGAATGAGGACGCGTCGCCAGCCCCGGCGGCCTTGGCGCAATCCGCCGTCCAAATCCCGTGCCGTCCAATCGCCACCACTTGGTCCAACCCCAACTCGCCGGCCAGCGTCCCCACCTCCCGATGCGCCGCGGCGGCGGTTTCACCAAGCTCCGCCATGTCGCCCAAAATCGCGATGCGGCGTCCATGGGCGGGAAATTCCGCGAGGGTCCGCAAGGCCGCGCACATGGAGTCAGCATTGGCGTTGTAGGCGTCATTGACGACGGTGACGCCGCCAATGCGCTCGATCTGCATGCGCATTTTTGCGGGCTGGCATCGGGAGAGGCCGCGCTGAATTTCAGCGCGGCCCACCCCCATGGTCCTCCCGACCACAATTGCCAGGGCGGCATTGTATGCATTGTGCCTCCCCAGCAAAGAGACCGACCATTCACCGGACCAAGCCGGGTCCGGTCCGGTCACTTGAAAGCGCGTTCCTTCCTCACCCGACGCTTGCGGCAGAACCCGCCAATCGTTGGTGTCACCGGCTCCGACGGACACGACGCGGCATTTGGCCCGCGCCATGATGGAGGCGGCCTTTGGAGAATCGCCATGGAGGACGAGGAGCCCATCCGTGGGCAACAATTCGGCCAACGTCCCTTCCTCCCTTGCCACGCCGTCAAGATCCCCAAAAAACTCGAGGTGCTCGCGCCCAATCGATGAGATCACCCCGATTTCGGGCCCGGCCATGCCCACCAATGGAGCCAATTCGCCGGGATGGTTGGAGCCCAACTCGAGGACCGCCGCAGAGTGCCTGGATTCGATGCGCAGAATCGTTTGCGGGACCCCAATCTCGTTGTTGTGACTGGCTTCCGACGCGATGGTTTCCAAGGACTCGTGGAGGACGGACCAGAGGAGCTCCTTGACGGTGGTTTTGCCGTTCGACCCGGCGACGCCAATGACTTTCGGGCTGAAATCCTTGCGGTAACGGGCGGCGAAGAGCCCCAGCGCGGCGCGGGTGTCGGCCACAGAGACGAGGGGAAGATTCTTCCGGAGCAGGCCCATTTGAGATTGGGAAACCACGGCCGCAACGGCGCCGCCATTCACCGCATCGGACACAAAGCCGTGGCCGTC
>CAZSXX010000141.1:0-10588 GCA_964611245.1 uncultured Verrucomicrobiota bacterium
GGCGATTTTCGGGTCGGAGGGGCTTTTCTGTTTTGACATGAAGGGGGCGCTGGTGTGGAGGAAGGATTTGGGCCCGATGGATTCGGGGTATTTCCAGTCGCCGAGCGCGCAGTGGGGGTTCGCGAGTTCGCCGGTCATCCATGAGGGGAAGGTGATTGTGCAGTGCGACGTGCAGACGAACTCGTTTTTGGCGGCGTTTGATTTGGGGGATGGGAGGGAGATTTGGCGGACGGCACGGAGGGATGTGCCAACGTGGAGCACGCCGACGGTGGCGGGGAGCGGGGCGGGGGCGCAGGTGTTGGTGAATGGGTGGCGCCACACGGGGGGGTATGAGTTGGCGAGCGGGAGGGAGATCTGGAAGCTGGACGGGGGCGGGGACATTCCGACGCCGACGCCGGTGTTGGGGAGCGGGGTGGCGTATTTCACGAGCGCGCATGGGAGGTTCCGGCCGATGCGGGCGATCCGGCTGGAGGCGAAGGGGGACATCACGCCGCCGACGCCGGGGGACACGAATGGGGCGATTGTGTGGGCGCATCCGCGGCAGGGGAATTACATGCAGACGCCGATTTTGGTGGGGGGGTATTTGTTGGGATGCACGGACAATGGGGTGGTGACGTGTTTCGAGGCGGGGACTGGGAGGATTGAATACAGCGAACGGCTGAACACGGGGCAGGAGGGGTTCACGGCGTCGCCGGTGTCGGATGGGAGGCACATTTATTTCACGAGCGAGTTGGGGAAGGTGCATGTGGTTCCGGCGGGGCCGAAGTTTTCGGTGGCGGCGCGGAATGAGTTGGGGGAGACGTGCATGGCGACGCCGGCGTTGTCCCGGGGGATGTTGTTGTTCCGGACGCGGCACCATTTGGTGGCGATCGGCGGCGGGGGGAAGTAGGCGGGGGTCAGCGGGGGGATTTGTTGCGGCAGGCGCCGAGGCGGCGGAGTTCCTCGCAGGCGGCGGTGATTTGGAGGCGCTGGGATTTGAGGCGGAAGCCCAATTGGTGGCTGATTTCGTCCTCGAGGCGGGCGATTTTGTCGCTTTCGAATTCGACGATGCGCTCGCAGTCGACGCAGATGATGTGGCTGTGGTTGGGGTGTTCGGCGTAGTTGGGGTCGTAGTATTTTTGGTCCTTGCCGAAGTCCATTTCGCGGAGGAGGCCGCTTTGGGTGAGGAGGGGGAGGGTGCGGTAGACGGTGGCGCGGGAGACGGATTTGTCGCGGGAGCGGGACCAGGCGAGGAGTTCGTCGGCGGTGAAATGTTGGTCGGTGGAGAAGGCGGCCTCGATGATGGCGGCGCGCTGGGGGGTGAGGCGGAGGCGGCGGGAGCCGAGGAAGGCGATGAGCCGGGCCTTGGGGGATTGGGAGGGCGCGGCGCGGTCGGGCATCGGCGGATTATAAATCGCCCGGGTTCCAAGTCAACGGGCGGGAGGAAGGGAACGTTGATTGTGGAGGACGCCCGATTTGGGCAGGAAATGAGTGGATCTCCGTAAAATCGCGCATTGATTAACGCGGGGCAATTCGGGATTATAGCAATGATGGTGGAAAGCAAAAGCAGCGGGTCTGAAGTCCGCATTATTTATCTTGAAGAATCGCCGGAGCTGGTCGCGGACCTTCGGGATGGGCTTCGGGCGCAAACGTCGTGGCGGGTGACGCACGCAAGGGACGCGGCGGAGGCGTTGGCGTTGGCGGGCGAGGAGGAAGTGGACGTGGCGCTGTTGAGCGCGACGATGCCGGACACGGACCCGATCGAGGTGGCGGAGCAGTTGACGGCGGTGCACCCGAAGTTGACGACGTTCATTTTGGCGCCGGACGCGGAGAGCGGGGGGGGGCTGGCGTTCGCGTCGGGGAGGTTCCAGTGGCTGGTGAAGCCGTGCAACCCGGCGGCGTTGGTGGCGGCGGTGGAGCGGATGGATTCGCTGGTGTCGTGGATGAAGAACAAGGCGACCCTGGCGATTGTGTCGGGGATCCACAGCCTGCCGACGATCCCGGCGAATTACCAGAGCCTGATCCAGTTGATCAACTCGCCGGACTCGTCGATGCAGGATGTGGGGGAGGCGCTGAGCAAGGACATTGGGATCACGTCGCGGATATTGCAGGTGGCGAACTCGGCGCAGTACGCGTTCAGCACGAAGGTGACGAGCCCGACGGACGCGGTGAATTTGCTGGGGATGGAGACGCTGAAGTCGCTGGTGCTGTATTCGCACGTGCTGAACAATTTCCAGCACACGCCGGCGTCGAAGGCGGAGTTCGACAAGATTTGGCTGCACAGCATCAGCGTGGCGCAGACGGCGCAGAACCTCACGATGCAGCAGACGCAGGAGAGGCCGCTGGCGGAGGAGGCGTTCACGGCCGGGGTGCTGCATGACATTGGGAAGCTGGTGTTGATGTCGGTGAAGCCGGAGGAGTACAAGGAGGCGATCCGGTTCGCGGCGGAGAGCAAGACCAAGCCGCATTTGTGCGAGCGGGTGAAGCTGGGGACGACGCACGCGGAGACGGGGGCGTACCTGCTGAGCTTGTGGGGAATCCCGAGGTCGATCCTGGAGGCGGTGGCGTGGCACCATATCCCGAGCGAGAGCGCGGAGAAGAAATTCACGGCGCTGACGGCGGTCCATGTGGCCAACGCGATGGAGCACGCGCGCAAGAAAACCGGGGCCAAGCCCGGGGCAGATTTGGATGAACGGTACTTGGAGGAGTTGGGGTTGACCGAACAGGTGAAGGCGTGGCTCGAATCCGTGGAGGAGACGGGGACGCGGGGGGACAGCGGCGGAACCACGAAGGTGACGCGGGCGGAGGCGGCCCGGCCGCCGCAGAAGGATCCGCCGCCGAAACGATGGAGCCTTTTTTCGGAGAAATGAGCGGGCGGCGCGGTCGGATGACTGAAGCGGGCCGGCGGGCGGGAAATTAAAATTTATTGCTTATGGCCGTAAGCGGAATGGGGAGTTATTTCCCCAAAGAGACAAAGGTGAAGGCGGGTGGGCTCAAGGGGGCGCTGCCGGTCCTGTGCCTGGACGAATCGCTGGAGTTCGTGACCGGGCTGGTGCAATGCCTGACCGCGAAGTCGCAGTCCTGGGAGGTGGCGCACGCGTTGACCGGGGCGCAGGCGCTGGAGATCGCGCGCAAGCAGCCGATCGATGTCGCGCTTCTCAGCGCGTCGGCGCCGAACACGGACGTGATCGAGGTGGCCAACACGCTGACGCAGATCAATCCGAAGCTGATCGTTTTCATCCTCGCCCCGGACGCGAAATCGTCGGACCAGGCGTATTCGTCGGGGCGGCACCAATGGCACCCGAAGAACGCGCCCGCGTTCACGCTGGTGGCGGCGGTGAACCGGATGACCTCGCTGGTGTCGTGGCTCTCCAACAACACGACGCTGGAATTGGTTTCGGGGATCCATGGGCTGCCGACCATCCCGTCGAACTACCAGGGGGTGCTGCGGACGATCAATTCGCCGAATTCGACGATCCAGGACATTGGCACGGCGATGGAGAAGGACATGGGGATGACGTCGCGGGTGCTGCAGGTGGCGAACTCCGCGATTTATGGATTCAGCTCCAAGATCACGAGCCCGACGCAGGCGGCGCAGGTGGTGGGGGTGGACACGCTGAAGTCGCTGGTCCGGTACACGCATGTGCTGAACAATTTCCCGCAGAGCGCGACGTCCAACGCGGTGTTCGACAAGGTGTGGAGCCACAGCGTCGGGGTGGCGGCGGTGGCGCGGAAGATCACACTGCTGCACACGAAGGACGAGACGCGGGCGGAGGAGGCGTTCACCGCCGGGCTGCTCCATGACATCGGCAAACTGGTGTTGATGTCGATCAAGCCGGAGGATTACAAAGAGGTGCTGAGGAAGGCGACGGAGGGGAAAAGCTCGGTGCATTTGGTGGAGCGGGTGAAGCTTGGGACGACGCACAGCGAGACGGGGGCGTACTTGTTGAGCTTGTGGGGGATTCCGTATTCGATCCTGGAGGCGGTGGCGTGGCACCATTACCCGGGCGAGTGCAAAGACAAGGAATTCTCCGCGCTGACGGCGGTCCACATCGCGAATGTGTCGGAGCATCGGCGGACGCAGGATGAGGATCCAAAGGCGATGCCAGCATTGGATGAGCGGTATCTGGCGGAAGTCGGCGTGGCGAAGGAGGTCGAAGAATGGCTTAAATTGAAGCCGGACCAGCCGAAGCGGGACGGGGATGGAGGAGCGGAGCGTTACGTGGTGCAGGCCGCCGCGCCGAAGGCGGCGCAGGCGTCGAATCCAATCTGGCCGTGGCTTTTGATTGGAGCCGGGGCGATCGCCGCGTTGGTGATTTGGCTGGTGCGGACCCGCTGAGCCCGCCGCCGCCTATTGCTCGCGGGCGCGGTAGAAACGGGGGGACACCGGGGTGGCGTCGGTGCGCTCGGCCAACCCGTCGCCCGCCGCGGCCAGGGGCGCCCCGAAGTCGGACCACACAACTGGCGGGACCAGGGAGGCGGCAATTTGGATTTGGTACGAGCGGCCGGGCGCGCCCAGGAAGGTGATGAGATCGCCGCCGCCCGCCGCGACGCGGGCGATGCGGAGGTTGATGGGAGAGGGCGCGGACTTGACGATGACCACTTCCCCCTCCGTTTGGTCGATTCCATCCGTGAGGACATAGGCGAAGCGGTCGGTGAGCGTGTCGCCGGGAGGGGCGTCATAGAACACGGCCCCGCCGACGAGGCGCATGGGCACGCCGTTGGCCGACACTGACGAAACGCCGACAACACCCAGATTCGGGTCATCGGGATCGGCGTCGTTGGCGAGGAGGGAGGCGAACGGAATTTGGAGGGAGGCGCCGGGCTGGGCGGAAAAGAGGTCCTCCCCGGCGACCGGGAATTCATTCAACTGGGCGGCGAACCCCCGCCGGTCGAGGAAGGAGGCGGAGGAGCCCAACGAGGCCGGGCCGCCGACGCCGATCGCCGAGACGATTTCAAACCGGGCGCTGGAGGAGCGGCCGCCACCGGAATCGACGGCGTGATGCGGGACGACAAAGCGGGCGCCGGCCGCGCCGGGATCAGCCGCCGAGGCATCCTGAAACGGGGCGGCAAGCAGAACCGCCGCGAGCAGAAGCCAGAGACTGGGACGGCGCAAATGTCCGGAGGCGCTCACGGCTTGCGGTAGAAAGTCCAGGCGGGCTGGGGATTGAGGCGTTGGAGGGCGCCAATGGGCTGGGCCCCGACACGGCCACCAAAGACAAGGGCTTCGGCGCCGTCCCAAACGGCGGTGGCGGCGCGGCGGGCCTGGAGCGGACCTCCATTGGTGATGGAACGCCAGCGGTCCGTTGCGGGATTATAGGCGGCGCCCGTGGCCAGTGTTCCGGAAGCGGAGTCACCGCCCAGGACAAGCATTTCGGCGCCGGTCCAGACGGCGGCGTGGCCGGACCGGGCGGTGGGGGCCCCGACGGAGGACACCGGTTGCCATTGGTCGGAGGCGGGATTGAACGCCGCGCCGTCCCCACGGAAAAGGCCGTCGGCCTCGCCGCCCCAAACGATGACTTTGGCGCCGCTCCGGATCAACGAATGGCCGGCGCGGGCGGAGGGGGCCGAGGCGGAAGCCATGGCCCGCCATTCCAGAGGGAGGCTGGGGTTGGAGAAGACCAGTTGCGCGCCGGAATTGAGGGGACCATTGGCGCCTGCCCCGCCCCAGAGGATCAGGCGGTCGTCCATCCACGCGAACGCCGCGTCCCGGCGCGCGGCGGGCGGATTCGGCAATGACAGGGGAGTCCACAGGTCGGTGGAGGGATCGTAAAGGGCGCCGTTGTTCAGGTGGCCGGAGGCGTTGAGGCCACCCCAGATGAGGAGGCGGGCGCCGGTCCAAACCGCGACATGGCCAACGCGGCCCGCAGGGGCGCCCACGACCGAGGTGGAGGCCCATTGCCGGGAGGAGGGGCGATATCTGCCGCCGGTGTTGACGTATTCGCCCGAGGAGAATCCACCCCAGACGACCATGTCCAAGCCTGTCCAAACGGCGGCGTGGTGGGCGCGGGGGCCCGGGCCGCCGGCCGAGGCGATGGCTTCCCATGCGTCGAGCGAGGGCCGATAAATGGAGCCGCCGCCGCTGAGGGCGTCCCCGCCCAGGTCGCCGCCCCAGATGAACCATGCGTCACCCGCCCACACGGCCGAGTGGCCAAACCTTGCGGCGGGCGCGCCGACGGCCGATCCGTCGATCCACGGCGCGGGGACGGTGGAATTGAACGGGACGAAGCCCTGGGCCAGAAGCGCGGGGTCGGCGGGATCGGAGGAGGAGGCCGTGAGGCCGGGGGGCGTGGCGCCGCCGCCGATCGCCAAGGCGTCCACGCGGGAGCTCAAGGTGTCGATGCGGGTTTGCAGGGCGGCGTTGAAGGCGACGGACTGGTCCACGGCGTTTTGAATGGCGGCGCGTGCGTCCGGCGCGAGCTTGGGCAGGGAAATGGCGGCGTCGGGGACCGTGGCGGCGACCATGGCGTAGCCGACCGCGGCGATTCGTTGGTCGGGGGTGAGGCGCTCGATGGGGCCCGCGCCATCGCCAAACCAGACGCGCAGGTAGACGGACGAATTGGAGAAGTGCGTGTTGGGCAGGGCGGCCATGCGGGGCAGCGATGTGTCGCCGAGCAGCACGGAATAGAGCCCGCGGGTGACGGTGGCGAGGACGGCGTCATCGGGCTCGCCGTCGGAATTCGCGTCGGCGGAGTTGCGCCAATAGGTCTGGGATCCATCCGCGTTGACGAGGGCGAATTTGAATTGGCCCTGGCCATTGAAGGCGGTCCCCGCGGCGAGCACGCGGCCCTGGTAATGGATGACGGCCGGGACCTGGGCCGAGAGGGGCGCGGGGATGGCCAAGGAGATCAGGATGGCGAGAAGCGGGAGCGACGGGGCGGTTGGCTTCGTCGTTCGGGTGGAGCGGGGCTTGGCTTGAATTGACATGTCAGGGGGTTTTTCCGCGCGCGAGGGTGGGTTCGTTGGCCTCACCATCGCTCCAGCTTCGCTGTTCGACGACTTTCCCGGCGGCCATCCGCACCTCGGATTTCAGGGAACCGCTGGGGTGCCAGGAGCGGGCGAGGCCGTCTGGTTGGCCGTGTTTCATCTCGACCTGCTCCGCGAGGACACCGTTGGGATGCCACCGCAGGAAGAGTCCATTGAGCTGGCCCGCGACGATCTGCGCCTCGGACAGCTTGAGGCCGTTGGTGTCCCATTTGGTCCGGAGGCCATCGGAGACGCCGGAACGGAAATGCTCGCGGACCTGGAGTTGGCCGTTGGTGTGCCAGCCTTCGGACAGGCCCCACATCACGCCGTTGGAAATTGCGGAGCGGGACTTGGCCTGGCCCCCGGCGTAGCTTTCGAGCATTTGGCCGGTGAAGGGGCTGGTATGGCCCACTTGGAACAATTGGCCGTTGGTAAGCTTGAGCTCCGCCAGCGGGACTTCGGGGGGCGCGGCGGCCAG
The DNA here is from genome assembly GCA_964611245.1 of uncultured Verrucomicrobiota bacterium. Lineage (GTDB taxonomy): Bacteria > Verrucomicrobiota > Verrucomicrobiia > Limisphaerales > SXQI01 > CAZSXX01. The sequence goes on from CAZSXX010000141.1 coordinate 7,424, forward strand.
AGGGGGAGCGGGCTGGCGATTGCAGGCGGACAGGCCGAGGAACGCCGCCAAAAGAGCGGCGACCGGCCCAACGAGAATCGGGCGGGAGCCTCGGGCCAATCGCGGGCGGTCCAGCTTCATTCCAGCATCACCTTGAAAAAGCGGGGGGCGGGCTGGCCGGCCGGAATGGCGGCCTCGACCTCCATGGCCCGGACATCCGGGGCGAAATAGGAGTCGCGGGGGGCGGACTCCGCGGCGGCGCCGGCGATCCGGAACTGCGCGGGGGACCAAGCCTCCAAATCGACCGAGCCGAGCAGCGTGTAGGTGCGGCCCGCGACGGCCGTGAACGCGAGGACTGGGGCGTCGGCATTGAAGCGGACGATGTTCAGCATGAAGCCGCTGGCGGGGTCGAAGGCGTAGGTGCCCGCGAGATACTCCTGGAGGTTGGTGAGCCCGTCATTGTCCGCGTCGCCGTCCGGGGACACCTGGCTGAGGTCGGAGTTGATCCGGCGTTGCCATGCGTCCGGGATGCCGTCGCCATTGCTGTCCTCGCCGAGGGTCAGGTTGAGGAGGGTGCTTTTGCCGGGCTGGCCCATTTGGGCGAAATCACGGGACATTTCGATGGGGAGATAGGTGGCGTTGTCGACCTTGATCCGGATTTTGAACGGGGCCTGGGGGTTGAGGGCGGTGGGCTTGTAGGCGACGCTGGCGAGCCCGGCGTCCAAGGGAACGCGGAGCCGGTAATTGACGCCCGGGGCCAAGAGGGAGGAGACGACGCCGTAAACTTTCACGCCGGAGGCGGTCTCAAGGATGATGGACGCGCCGGGAGTAAGCGGGTTTCCCTGCTCATCCCGGACCATGCCGTAAAAGGTGTGAGGCAACGCGGGGGGATAGGCGAGGGCGGGCGCGCCGGCTAGGAGCAGGACACCCAAGATGGCGGCGGACCACGAGGCCGCGCGGCGCGAGAGGAAAGAGGCAAATGTTGTCATAGTCATTGCGTGCTGAGGGTCAGTTGCCCGCGTAGGAATAGGTCACGAGGTGGAGTTTGACGTCCGTGACGGTGTTGATGAAGCGGCGGAGGCCTTCGTCCGGGTCGTGGAGCAACTTGGAGCCGGGGATAACCAGCTTCCATTTGCTGTTCCAGGCGGACCGACCGATGAGGCGGGTGTTGGTGAACTGCGACCGCTGGAGGGAGCCGTTGTTGCCGTAGATGCCCGTGCTGAAAGCAGCGGTGGTGGAGACCGGCCGGAACGAGGGGTGCTTGCGGATTCCGAAGAGGGGCTCGGAGAGCGATTCGGCCGATTGATAGAGGGCCTTGGTCGAGAAATCGGAGTTCCCGATGTTGAAGGGGAGCGGGATGGTCACGTCGTCGACCGACCAGGTGCGGATGGTTCCGGCGTCGCCGAGGGCGGGGCTGCGCATGGAGTCCAAGCCGACCGGGATCAAATAGACGCCCGGGGTGGCGGCGAGGGCGTTGGGATCCAGGAAGGCAAGGTTGGGATCGGGCGGGGAAGAGCCGCCCGCGCCGCCGACGGCGCCGCTGTTGGCGACGGGGTTGTCCATGCCGACATAGCCTTCGAAGGCGACGCCTGCGCCAAAGATTTTGGTGGCGAAGGAACTCGAATCGAAGCTGTGGTCCCAGCCCTGGAGGGTTTGGCCGAAATAGTTGTAGCCGTCGGCGATGGTGGTCTCGAACTCGATGACCAAGCCGGGAACGGGCAGGCCGCCGTTGGAATCGAGCTGCATGCAGAAGCGCTTCACATCCGGATCCTCGAGGAGGTTCGCCTTGCGGGCGTTGAGGAGGATGTCCTTCCAGGCGTTGCCGCCCTCGGCGCCGGGGAGGAGGCGGTGCTTCTCGGTGCGGAGGGAGAAGGTGGTGCCGTAGGCAGTGGGGTTGTTGAAGCCGAGGCGGCCTTCGAGCACGTCCCAATCCGCCTTCATTTCGGCGAGGACACTGGAGAGCCCGGGGTCGCCGAGGTTGCTGCCGGCGAATTGGGGGGCGCCATTGCGGACGAGGCCGAGGGCGCGGGAGTTGACGATGCGGCTGACGAATTCGCGGCCCTTGGGGGTGTTGAGCAGGCCGGTCTCGTAGTCGTAGGCGTTGGCGGCGAGGTAGGTGTAGCGGGCGGCGAGGTCGAAGAGGGACTTGTAGCGCTCGAGCTTCTCGTTGCGGAAAATGCGGAAGGCGGCGTCCCGGGTGCGGAAGCCCTGGACGATGGCGGCGGAGCGTTGGCGGAAAACCTCGCGCTCCTGCTGGAGGCGGTCGCCCTCGGCGACGAGCGACGCGTAACGGCGCTTGGTGTCGTCGAGGATGCGGAGTTTTTCGTTGATCACCAGGAAGTCGCCCTGGACGGCCTTGAGGCGGTTGCCCAGTTCGAAGACGGCGGCCTTGAGCTCCTCGTCGCGCTGGGCATCGACGGCGGCCTGGGCGTCGTCGAGCTGATCATTCAATTGGGCGAGGGTGGTGATTTGCTGGGTGATGAAGGCGGCTGTTTTCAGGCCCTCGAGCACCTGTTTGATGTTGAAGGCGGCGACATAAAGGGCGACGGCGGGCCCGGGGCGGATGGTGTCGCCCCCGACGGAAAAGCCGAAGATCAAGGAGCGTGGGAGGCCCGCCTCGATGAATTGCAGGGTGTCGGTGGCGAGGTCGCTGAGGTTGGAGAGGACGCGGTCGGAGATGGCGAAACCGGCTTCGAGGTCGTTGATGGTCTTTTGGGCGTCGATGACCTCCTGTTCCTTGCCGCGGATGGAACCGCCGGAGGCATAGGATTTTTGGAGGGACTGGAAGACCTGGACGGCCTTGTCGAGGTCCTGCTTGTCGCTCTCGCATTGGGCCGCGAGGGCGTAGTACATCCGGTCGTGTGCCTGGATCAACTCGGAGATGGACTGCTGGATTTTGCCGGGCGACTGGCGCGAGGAGGTCCAGGTTTTGGGCTTGTCAAAGAACCCGTGGGAACCGAAGGCGAACGGGATGTAGTAGAGTTTCTTGCCGGTGACCGGATCGACCTTTTCGTATTGGGGGTCGTTGAGGTTGACGATGACCAGATCGCTGGAGGAGCCGTCGACGGGGCCGTTGGTGAGGACGGTGGTGCGGGGGAGGTTGTTGATGTAGCTCCAATTGCTGTTCAACTGCTGGATGTCGATTTTGGCGACGTAGTCGGGCTCGTTCGGGGTGTAAATGCCGGG
>CAZSXX010000142.1:0-10413 GCA_964611245.1 uncultured Verrucomicrobiota bacterium
GCAGCTTGGGATCGGGGCGGGATTGTACGCGGATTCCAATGAGGACAAACTGCCGCCCGCATTGTTCAACCCGGAGGTCAATCCCGGATCGGGGCCATTCCAAGGATATTTTCTTTTTTACGGCCCCGCCGGGCAGCCCGCGGACACGAAGGCGCCGCTGAACTTGGCGCACCTTCACACGTCGAAATTGATCACCACGGGGAAGACCTATTATGACCCGGGGTTGCGGCACCCGGACCTGCTGGCGATCCGGTTTGAGATGAAGCATTACCAAAGCGAGCGGCATCCGTGGCCGAAGGCGGACGACAAGCGGGACCATGTGCGGGGCAATTACATGTATTATCCGCAGTCGGAGACCGCCGCGTTCCGGAATCCGCCGCCGGGGCAGGAGCTGTGGTCGATGGTCGCGACGAAGGCGTCGCAGTTGGTGGCGACCCGGTCGATGGTGACAGACTTGATCTACACGCTGCGGACGCGTCCGCATGTGTCGCAAAAAAGCCCGACCGGGCTGAATGTGCTGTGGGGTGATTCGCATGTCTCCTTCAGCACGACCAAGCGGGCGTTTGACCCGAAATTATGGGACCCGGGCGACGACCATTTGACCGGGCAGAATCCCGGGGACAACCCGACGAAGTTCCGGACAATTGTGTCGCACCTGCGGCCGTGACCGAGGGCCGCCGACGGGGTCACTCTTTCCGCTTGGAGAGGAGGAAGGCGATGAGTTTTTGGAAATCGTCGGGGGTAATGACGTCGGCGAAGTTTTCGGGCATGAGGGAGGTTTCGGATTCGCGGCGGGATTGAATCTGTTTTTTGGGGATGCTGATTTCCTTGCCGGTGGAATCGGCGAGGACGACGAGCTCGCCCTCCTCGCGGCGGGGGAGGCCGCTGACGACGTCGCCGTCGTTGAGGACGATGAGGTGGGTGCGGAAGGCGCGGTCGACGTTGCGGTTGGGGTCGAGGATGTCCTCGAGGAGGCGCTCGAGGCCGCGGTTGCCGATGCCGTCGAGCTGGGGGCCGACGAGGTTGCCTTGGGAGCCGATGCGGTGGCAGACGGCGCAGGCCTGGGTGAAGATGGCCTCGCCGTCGGCGGCGGCGGTCGGGCCGGGCTTGAATTCGGCGCGGCGCTGTTCGATCAGCCGCTGGACGTTTTCGTTTTGGGAAAGGCCCTCGGTGGCTTTTTTGACGCGGTCGGCGCCGGCGGGGAGTTTGAGGGAGGCTATTTTGTCGGCGGTGGCGCGGTCGAGGAGGAGGCGCGGGGAGGCGTGGTTTTCCGCGACGAGCTTGAGGAGTTTTTCGGCGCCGGGGGCGGAGCCGGCGAGGCCCTGGGCGATTTTGGTTTGCACGCGGAAGGGAGCTTCGCGGAGGGTCTCGAGCAGGAGGGGTTCGGCGGTTTCACGGGAGAGGACGGCGAGGGCGAGGCGTTCGCGGAGGGAGGAGGCGAGGGCGGGCTCGGAGAGCGCGGGGAGAAGGGCGTTGAGGATGTCGTCGGGCCGGAAGGCGAGCAGGGCGGCGGCGAGGGCGGCGCGGACTTCGGCGTCGCCGGAGGGCCGCTTGAGGGCGGCCTCGAGCTTGGGAATGAGGGTGGTGCCCCGGAATTTGGCGGCGATTTCGGCGGCGGATTTTTGGCGCGCGGCGAGCTGGCTGGGATCGATGCGGGGGAGCGGGGCGACGTTGGGGTCGAAGCGGCCGACGGCGAGCCAGGCGTAGGCGTCGCCGGTGTCGCCGTCGATGACCTCGATGAAGGCGCGTTTGCCGCGGGCTTTGGACAGATCCCAGGTGAACTGGCGGGCGGTGTCGTCGCGGGGCGGGAAGGTTTCGGCAAGGACTTCGCGGGTGTCGGCGTCGAGGGCGCGGATGAGGTTTTTGCGGCCGGCGGGCCGGTCGGGGAAGCCGTCGTGGCCGGCCATGAAAAAGGTGATTTTGCCGGGGACTTCAAAGGGGCGGCTGCGGAGGTGGCCGGTCAGTTTTTCGCCGCCGGGAGGAAGGCTGCAAAGGAACAGGGAGGCCTTGTCGCCGTCGGCTGAGGCGCGGGGCTGGAGAAACCAGGGATTTTTGGAGGGGGCGGCGCCATCGAGCGGCGCGAAGGACCACGCGGGGTCCTCCTCCAAGACGTCGCCGGACAGGAGGATGGCCCATTTGCGGATGGCGGGGGAGGGTTCCAGGCCACGCTGGGCGAAGCCTTGCTGGACGGAGTCGAGCATCGAGAGCTGGAGGTCGATGTCGTTGCGGTAATTCTCCTGGACGTATTTGGCGAGCTGGTCGGATTTTTGGGCGGGCGCGTAGCGGGCGACGTGGCGCAGGGCGCGCTGTTGCTCGTCCTTGCCGCGCGGGATTTTGTCGAGGTGGTCCACGAGAAACTCGGCGGCCTCGGGGGTGGGGATGCCGGTGGCGATGCCGACCAGGGTGCGGACGGAGGCGTCGGAGAGGGTGGTTTTTTGCACGGCGGGCCATGCGGCGGGCTCGCGAAGCTGGTTGCGGAGAGCGATGCGGGCGGTGTGGCGGAGGTGGTCGTCGGTGTCGGGCACCCGTTCGAGCAGGGCGAGGAGCGGGGCGACCTGGGAAAGGTGGGGCTGCTTGGCGGCGGCTTCGGCGGCGGCGCGTTGGAGGCTGGGGTTGGCGTCGAGGAGGCCTTTCTGGACGAGCGCGCGGCGCTCTTCAGACCCGGTTGGCGTTTCGCCGAGGATTCGCAGGACATGCACGCGGACCTCGGTGTCGGAGGAGCGGGCGGCGTCGTTGAGTTGCTCCAAGGTGAGGCGGCCGATCCGGTGGAGGGACCAGAGGAGGTGGACCTTTTGCGCTGGGGGGGAGTCTTTGAGGGTGGAGGCGAGCAGGCCGGCGGCGGCGGCGCCGGGGCTTTCAAGGAGCGCGTTCATCGCGAGCATGCGGCGGGTGAAACTGCCGGAGCCCATTTCGTCGATGAGGCTGGCGGGATCGCCGCCCTTGAGTGCGACGGGGCGGAGCTTGTTTTTGGGGACCAAACGCCAGATGCGTCCGCGTTCGCGGTCGCGGCCGGGGTGCTGGAGGGGGACTTCGTAATGTCCGATGATGCGGTTGTAGAAATCGGCGATGTAGAGGGCGCCGTCGGGGCCCATCTGGAGGTCGACCGGCCTGAACCAGGGATCGGAAGTGGAGACGAGGTCGGGCGATTCAATGGCGCGCGGGGAGGAGCCCGAATGGGAGAGGCGGTCGCGGTTGATGCGGCTGGTCATGACATTGCCGATGAACAGGTCGCCCTGCAGATCGTCGGGCCAGAGGTCGTCGGCCACAAAGACGACGCCCGCGATGGCGGTGGAGCCGTGGCTGTGCTGCATGAGGAGTGGCGCGAAGCCGAGGCCGTCGTGGGGCTTGCCGAAGCTGGGGTAAAAGGCGCCGGGGATGAGTTGGTAAATGGGGGCGCTGTGGCAATCGGCGGAATACATGTGGCCGGCGGGATCGAAGCAAAGGCCGAAGGGGTTGACCTGGCCGTAGGTGTGCTGCTCGATGTGGCCGCCATCCAGGGCCATGCGGTAGGTGTTGCCTGAATTCATGCGGACTTCGCTGCCGTCGCGGGCGCGGACGTGGCTGTTGTTGTTGTAGCCGTGGGTGGCGTAGAGCCAGCCGTCGAAGCCGCGCCGGAAGGAGGCCTGGTTGCCGTGCGTGTCGCGCTCCCATCCGAAGGGGCCGTAGAGGATTTCCTTTTTGTCCGCGCGCCCGTCGCCGTCGGTGTCCTGGAAAAACCAGATGTTGGGGATGCTCCAGGCGATGACGCCGTTTCGGTAGGGGTAAATCCCGATGGGGATGTTGAGGCCCTCGGCGAAGATGGTGATTTTTTGGGCGCGGCCGGTGGCGTCGAAATTTTCGTAAACGCGGATGGTGTCGCGGCCCGGTTTGTCGACCGGCGCCGGGAATGGATACTCGCGGGATTCGCTGACCCAGAGGCGCCCCTTGGCGTCGAAGGCCATGTTCATTGGCTTGCGGAGGTCGGGCTCGGCGGCGACGAGCTGCATTTCAAAGCCGTCGGGGACCGTGAACGTCTTGAGCTGCTCCTCGGGGGCGAGCGGTTCGGTGGTCCTGACGTTCTCGGCGAAGGGGTCGGCGGCTTGGGCCGGGGCGCAGAAAAGCGCGGCGGCCGTGAGGGCGATCAACTTTGATCGGCGAGGTGAAATCATGGGCGACATCCTAAGGATGGACGCGGAAGGCTCAACGGAAATTTAAATCCGCCCGCGCGAAAAGGAATGTCCGGCCAATGGGTGGTTGGCCGGACGCCGAATGGGTGGAGGCGAGGTCAGTTGGGGAGCCGACGGAGCCGCCAGGCGCGGCGGACCATGAGGCCGAGCGAAACCGCGACGGCGGCGAGGATGAGCCAATGGACGTTCGTGAAGAAGAGCATGACCCATTCGATGTGCAAACCGGATTTGAAGAGGTCTTTGGCGGCCTGGGTGTTGGCCTCCGGGGCGGAGACCCAGCCGCCAACCGCGAAATGCCTGGAGATGGCGGCTCCGGCGCCGCCGGCGGCGGCCCAACCGGCGGCGACAATCCCGAATGCCCACCAGCCCACCGCGAGGCTGCCAAGGGCGATGGCGCCGAAGGCGATGCCCCACCAGCTCAGGCTGAGAAGGCCGATGGTGATGCCGCCCAGGGCGATGGGCGCGATGGCGATGCCACCCATCCCGAGCAGCGGGCTGATGGCCAGGTCACCCAGGGCAATCCAACCGACGGCGGCGCGGGCGCGAAATCCGCCGGCGTCGGTTCCGCCAGTGGCGAAAACGAACAGGGGCAGGCCGGCCAAGCGGAGCTTCGACTGGTAGCGGATGGGCCCTTCGAGCTTCAGCCCCACGGCCTCGAGTGTGCGCATGTAACGTTCGTCCCCGGTGCCGGTTTCAACGCGGATGCGGGCCGCCTCATCGCGCATTTGGAAGCTGCCGCGAAGGATGGTCCCGAGGAGGACGCCGATCCACGCGAAGACGCCGAGGACGAGCCAACCGGGAGAGATGGGATACACCTTGCCGACCTGGGACATCGTGACGGCGAGGGCGACGCTCATCACGAAGCAAAAAACGACGATGCGGGTTCCGTGCCGGACAATCATGGCGCGCTCCTGGGGGGAACGCGCGGACATTCCGACCAGCCGGGCGCTCAGCAGGCCGATGGAGAGGCCGATGGCCGGCCCGATGATGGCGGCGAGGCCGATGCCGGAGGCGGCGGTGGTGGCGGCCGGACCGGCGGCTTTGCCGACCACACCGCCGCCAGTGATGGCGGCGCCGGCCGCGCTGGGGAGGGCAAAGGGGAGGGCGGCGAGCACTCCCGCCGCGAAACGGGCGCTGGGGCGGGTGCGGGACAGGGTGGACTCGACCAACGCGGCCATTTCCTCGCGCAGCATGGCGCGCCCACGGGAGAGCCGCTGTTTGACGGTGTCCACGGAGAGGTCCATGCCGGCGGCGACTTCGGAGACGGACTGGCGCTCGCGGTAAAAAAGGACCATGGGCTCGCGGTAAATCTCGGGCAGGCCGGCGAGCGCGCGCCAGAGAAGAGCCTCCTCCTCGCGGGAAACGGCCTGGCCGGAGGGATCGTCCTCCGGCGCGGGGCTTTGCTCGATGGAATCCAGGGAGGCGGGAGGGCCGCCACGCCGTTGCTCGCGGCGGAAGACGTTGGCGGCGCGGTTCCGGACAATCCCGCAGAGCCAGGCGCGCAGTTTGGCGGGTTCGCGGAGGTCGTTGAGGCGGGTCCAGGCGGTGACGAACGTTTCCTGGGCGAGGTCCTCGGAGCGGGAGAGGTCGCCGCAGGCGCTGTAGGCCAACGAGCAGACGAGGGATTGGTAGCGCTCGACAATCCGCCCGAACGCGTCCCGGTCACCCGCGCGGGATTGGCGGAGAAGCTGTTCGTCGGACAGTGAGGTCGGCAAGATGGCGTCAATATTCACAGCCATACGTGGCCGCGAAAGGGGAAAAGGTGACAAAATCCCGCGCGGCGGGCTGGGGGGTCAGGCCTTTTCGGGCACGGGGGCGCGGCGGATGAAGGAAGTGGAACCGTCGTTGGAGGTGGCGGAGGAGTCCGGGGAGGGGATTTCGGCGTTGGAGGCGGAGCAGTCGTTCCACCAGCGGTTGTCGTAGACCATTTCGACCTCGCCAAGGGAGAGGCGTTCGCCACCCGCGAGGACGCCGAGTTCGATGCGGCGGCCTTCGATGAAAGTGCCGTTGCTGGAGCCGAGGTCGCGGACGGAGAGCCTGCCGTCGCCGCCGACGACGATTTCGCAATGAATGGCGGAGATGGAAATGTCGGGGATGCGGTAGTCGTTGCCCTCGGCGCGGCCCACGCGATTGGCTCCGGGCTTCAACGCAAACACAGCGCCTTTGGCGACGCCGGACTTAATCTTCAAGATGGCCATAACGAGCTCCTACGGGAGGGAGCGCTATTTTGGATATCGGCGGGGGATTGTCACGCCTAAAGAAATCATTTTTTAACGATCAGGTTGAGTGGGCCTAATGCCACGGGTGGCGGGAGGGTCAGAACTCCATGCCAACCGGAGGGTTTGGCGCCCACCCCGGGATCATGGCTTTTCGATGAAGTTGTGGTAGAGGCCCATGTAATAGGGGAGGAGGAAAATGGTTCCGGCGCCAAGTTGGGAGCCGTTGCCGCCGTAGTCGAGGTCCCAGGGGTCGGTGTTCCAATGGTTGAAATGGCGGTTTTCGACGGGGACGACCTTGCCGTTGGCGCGGCGCCCGCGCGGATTGCGGGCGGGCTCGTAGAGGTCCTTGGATTTTTGGGCGGAGAGGGGGACGACGTCGAGGCGATGGGAGTTTTTGTGAGGCCAATCGAGGCGGTCGAGGGGGATTCCGCGGAGGGTGGCGATGGAGTCGGCCTGCCAGCCCGCCCAGGGCTCCACGGGATAGGCGCCCCAAATGTTCGTTATTTTTTGGCCGAGGCCCTGGGAGGCGTAGGCGTAGTTGAAGAATGGGTTCATCTCCGGCGCTTCGTTGACGGCGTAGGCGTAGAAGGAGTAGCGGACCATGTTTTTGAGCGCCTCGTCCTTGGAGCAGCGCAGGAGGGTGTAGAAGCACATGACCGCCATTTCGTCGTCGGAATGATTGCCGGAGCCGGGGCCGAACTGGACTTTGGGGAACATGAGGTTTTGGGCGTAGCTGTGGCGGTCGAGCAATTCGCGGGCGGCGGCGGCGTATTTTTTGTCGCCCGTGAGATGTTCGGCCACGCTGAGGTAGGCGAGCATGCTGAGGGATTTGAGGCCGCGCTCGGCCCACCAGCCGGGGTCGTTGTTGAGGGATTTGGGGCTGTAGTAACCCCAGCGTGTTGGCTTGCCGTCGTGGTCCACGAGGTTGAAGTCGTGCTGGATCAAATGGTCCGTCAGGTCGCGCACGACTTCGCGGACGCGTTCCTTTTCCTCGGCGCTTTCGGCCACAAGGTCGTAATAGAGCGGGTAGAAGAAATAGTGGCCGTCGAGTTCATCGCTGCTGGTGTCGCTTTTCCAGAACCATTGGCCGTCAGCGCTTTTGGGCCAGCGCGGCTCGTACACTTTCCAAAGGGCGTCCTCTTTTTGCTCGGCGATGTCGCGGGCGATCCGGCCGATGTTTGGATCGGGCCAGTTGATGGGGCGGATGGTGCGCGCCACGTAGCCGTGGGGAGGGGCAGGGGAGCCGCCCTGGGTGACTTTTTGCAGGAAGCGCAGGGCCTCGAAGGCTTTTGCGGCGCGGGCTTTGGCTTTTGGGTCGCGCGTGGCGCCGTAGGCGTAGCATTCGCCCGCGCCATACATCGCGGTCCAGAGGCCATCGTTGTCGGAGTCGTGCTGGGTGGCGGTCCCTTTGTCCGCGGGAGTTTTCAGGTGGGCCTCGGCGACGTAGCCGTAGGGCGTCCGCTTGATGTAGCGCTCGATTTCGGCTTCGAAAACCTCGGCTTTTTGCGCGAGGGTCATGGGGCTGCGCTGGATCAGGCCGACGCCCTGGGCGGTCGCGAACCAGGCGTTGCCGAGGGGATCGACCGCGATGCCGCGCACGTCGTCGTTGGGCAGCCAGCGCGGGCCTTGGCGGTAATGGAAATCGTGGCCGTCCCAGCGGATGGCGCCCTGGCGTGTGCCAAACCAGACGTCGCCCTCGGGGCCCGCCGCGGCGCAGGTGAAGTCGTTCCAAGGCAGGCCGTCCTTGCCCTCGTAGAATTTCCAGCCGTCGGCGTCGCGGCGGCCCGCGCCGGCCTTGGTGGCGAACCAAAGGCGGCCGTGGGAATCGAAAACGGCGGCGCGGACATCCTCCGCCGCCCAAAGACGGCCCAAGCCATCGGCCACCCGCAGCGGTTCCCACCCTTTTTCGCCGAGGCGATGGAGCCCGGCGCTGGAGGCGAGGTGGGGCGCTCCATCCGGGGCGATGGCGACTTGGCGGAGTTGCGCGCCGGAGGGGGCGCCGAGCGGCTTGGCGGCTCCGTTCGCGATGACGAACAGTTCGCGGGCGGTCAGGACAAAATTTGTGCGGCCCACGCGCAGCGATTGGACGACGTCGGCGGTTGGGGTGGGGGCGTCGTTGGCGGTTGCGACCCAGCGGTCGGCGTCCCAGCGGAGCCAACCGCCCGCGGCGGCGATGCGGGGCGATCGATCCTCGCCGATCGCGACCCATTGAATGACGCCGGGTGGCAGGCCGTTGGTGAGGGTCCGGTGGAGGGCGACTTCCTGGCTGAATTTTTGGGGCGAGGGCGCTGGGTTGGCGGCGTGGGCAAGATGAAAATTCGCGAGGAGGGCAATGGCTGCGAATCGGGGCGAGAGAGACATGGGCCATGTCATAGACTGCGGGGCGTGGAGCGTAAAGGGATTTGGGCGGGGCCAGGGAATGGTGGGTTGGGTGGGACTCGAACCCCTTGGGCCAAATGTTCTCCGCTCAACCAATCCGGATGGACGCCGACCCCGAATTCAGGGGCTCAACAATGCGAGCCAGCGCGACCGGCGGTGCCGATGGCGCCGAAAAACATTCGAAGGTCGAGTTACGGTATTAGGATTGCGCGATAAAATTTCTTTGGCTGCCCAAGGGAATTCTCATCAAACCAAATTTGCGGAGACTTCGTCAGCGTGATCTGGCCAACTGCATCCCAGTTTGCCGACTCCGGCGAATCCGCAGCATCAATCCGATAAGTTCGCGCAATCCCACCGGACACCGAGATTCCGGGATAGAATGCCAATGACAGTGACGTCGTGGAAGGTGGAGGGATTTCGCCCGAGGCGATTATTAACCCCTTGCCTGTCGGAGTAGCGCCAACAGCAACCGCGACGCCATGTCCGAACGCGACTCCGTAAAGGTAGTTCGCGGTCGCAAGGCCAGTTGCCCTGGAAATCCAGTTTGTCCCATCCACTGAGTTCCAAACCAGGCCGTTGTTGACACCGATGAGCATTCCCGGCATCGACGACATTGATACCAATGTGAAACTGGAACCGTTCCCGCTCTGAGTCCAGTTTGTCCCGCTGAGTGACGATTGCTGATTCCGGGCGCTAAAAAATCTTTCACCAATGGTCGCAACGTCCCACAGGGAAATGGGCGAGGCTTCCAGCCACTCAAAACCATCGAACGAGGTGTGCGTTTTGCCCGACGTTAACGATGACCAAAAAAACATCCCGCCTGCGTAGGTTGCAAAGCTCAAATCTCCTTGCTCCGACCTTACAGTTGACCAGAATTCACCATCAGTTGAAATCGCAATTACTCCGGAAGCTCCCACCGCAATAAATTTTCCATTTCCGAATGTAATCGAATTGAAACCGGAGACTGAGGAAACGCCGCGAACAATCCAGTTTGTTCCGTCCTCAGAAACGAAGGCCGAGGTTCCGCCTACACTAACGAATCGGCCATTTCCAAAGGCGACGCTGGTGACATTTGGAATCCCGACCAACGGCGGCTTGTGGGACCAATTTCGGCCATCAGCTGAGACGGAGAAACCTTGCCCCACAGCGACAAACTTGCCGTCTCCAAAAACGACATCTTGCAAAACGGGTGTTGTGGAATCACTGCGCACGGTCCAAGTGTCCAATGGGCCAGCAATTGCAGTTGAGACCAACAACATCATGGCGAAGAATTTCATATCATTCTTTGTTTTGCTTTTCAGGCGCCGTGTCGCGACCGATGGAGGGCACCTTTATTGGGTTTGGAACGTGGCGACCCTACGCCGAGGGAGGGCAGGCGCAAGGGGAAAGTAAGGCGGGGAAAGTTGATCAAATCCACCGATCAGGCGGCCATTCGGTTGCCTGAGAAAATGACAACCAATCCCCCAAAGCCGGTTGCCAGCGGTTGCCAGAATTTGACCTATTCGACCCAATTCAACCAAATTGCCTTCCATTGGCGCGGAAGTGGCGGAAGTGAAGAAAACCCTTTGTTTGCAGGAGTTTTATTGAGGTTTTGAATGGTGGGTTGGGTGGGACTCGAACCCACGACCAATGCCTTAAAAGGGCACTGC
>CAZSXX010000143.1:0-10401 GCA_964611245.1 uncultured Verrucomicrobiota bacterium
TATTTCGAGCGTACCCAGGCCTGCGGCGGGGTGCTGGATGTGGACATGAACGCGAGCCGCCTGACGTGGCGGCCGGTGGAGAATGTGTACTGGCCGACGCGCGGCGCGGCCCGGGGCACCTACAAGGTCGAGGTGGTGCATTTCGCGAACCACGGGAGCCCCGATCCGACGGCGTTCACGGTGCGGGTCGTGAACAAGGGGCAGGCCAGCTATCACCGCGGGTTCATCACGTTCTCGCCGAACAGCAACCGCGCGCGGGCGCAGGTCTGCACCTTCGTCGTGCAGTGAGGCGGCTCAGAGCAGCGCGCCGATTTCCTGGGCGACACGCGAGGCGAACGGGCGGTGGGTGAGGATGGTGACGTGCGAGGCGCCATCAAGGATGACGTGCCGGCCGCGGGTGGAGAGGGCGGCCAACTCCTTTTGAAGGCCGAGCCAGCCGTCCATGCATTTTTCCGGGGCGGTGACCGTGACCAGCGGGAGGCCGCCGAGATTGAGGCCGCGCACCTGGGCGGTGGATTCGCACCAGGCGGAGGCTTCGCGGACCGTGGCGCGCATGTGGCGGGAGGATGAGTAAAAATTGCGGGCGACCAAATGGTGAATGTCGGGCAGGCCCGCGGCCTGGGCGGACATCCCGAAGTCGCCGCAGACTTTCATCATGCCGGTGGAGGCCATGAACGGGGTGGCCTTGAGGAACCAGAAGAAGCGGCGCAGGGCTTTTTTGATGTTGGGACTGCGCTCGATTTGCTCGGGGTGCGAGGCGTCAATGAGGGCCAGGCCCGCGAGGTCGCCCGGAAATTGCGCGGCGTAGGCCCGGCCGAAAATGCCGCCCATCGAGTGGCCGACGAACACGAAGGGGCGCGGGAAATTGGCGGCTTCGAGCAGTTGATGGAGGTCCTGCGCGATGGAGCGGGCGTCCCTTGGCCCGGGGGCGGGGTCGCTCCAGCCCAGGCCGGCGCGGTCATAGGAAAGGACCCGGGTGACGGCGGACAGTTCCTCCTGGACCCAGGCCCAGCAGGAGGACATGGCGGTCAGGCCCGCCTCAAGGACCACTGGATGGCGGGCCGTGGGCGCGCCGGTGACCAGCGCGTGCAGGCGGCGCCCGCCCAGGCCATAAAGCTGGCCCGGGGCGCGCAAGTCGGCTTTGGCCAATCCGGTCGCCACGTTGGGAGGACCGTACGGGCCCGCGCGCCCGCATGCCATCGGAAAGCGCCTGATCGTGGGGTGGAAAAAGCATGGAGCCGCGCCTCCAGATGGTCTAGGGTTCGCCATCATGAAAACACCCCGCCGACTCCTGTGTTCTTTCCTGGCCATGGCCGTCCTCCTGGTTTCGACCGCGCTGGCGGCGGACGTCGCCTATAAGAGGACGGAGGATGTGGTGTACGGCAGGAAGTTCGGCACGGCGCTGACGCTGGACGTGTTCACGCCGGAGCGGCAAAACGGGTGCGCGGTCTTTTTCATGGTGTCCGGCGGCTTTTATTCGAGCCATGAGGCGATCAACGTGGCGTATTACCGGGAGTTCCTGAACCGGGGCTACACGGTGTTCGCGGTGGTGCACGGCTCGCAGCCGCGCTTCATCATCCCTGAGATCACGCAGGACATCCACCGGGCCATCCGGTTTGTGCGGCGCCACGCCGGAAAATACGGGATCAAAACGGACAAGTTTGGAATCAGCGGGGCAAGCGCGGGCGGGCACCTTTCGCTGACGATGGCAACCCAGGGGCAGCCCGGAAAAGCGGACGCGAAGGATCCGGTCGACCGCGAGAGCAGCGCGGTGCAGGCGGCGGCGTGCTTTTTTCCGCCGACCGATTTTCTGAACTACGGCAAGGAAGGAGAGGACGCGGTTGGGGTCGGGACGCTGAAGGGATTCCAGACGGCGTTCGGCCCGCGCACGGAGACGGCCGAAAGCCGCCAGGAATATGGGAAGGAGATTTCGCCGGTTTATTTCGTGAGCCAGGGGACCGCGCCGAGCCTGATCATCCATGGGGACGCGGACCGGTTGGTGCCGTACCAGCAGGCGCAGATATTCGTGGAGAAAGCGGGCGCGGTGGGGGTGCCCGTGAAGCTGATCAACCGGCCGGGCAAGGAGCACGGCTGGCCGAAAATCGAGGAGGATGTCGTGCTTTTCGCCGACTGGTTTGACACGCACCTGCGCGGGATGCCGGCGAAATAGGCGGGCGGAAGGTCAGCCGCCGATGCAGCTCATGGTGCGCTCGGGTTGGACGAAATCCTCCTCGCCGATGTGGTGGCGGTCCTCCTTGAGGCCGACGATTTCGGCGAGGCGGAGGGCGAGGGCCGCGTCGTCGGCGCCGTTGCGGAGGGCGCCGCGGAGGTCGTGCTCGGCGATGCTGAACAGGCAGGTCCGGATTTTGCCGTCGGCGGTGAGGCGCAGCCGGTTGCAATGGCCGCAGAACGGCTCGGTGACCGGGGCGATGATGCCGATTTCGGCGGTGGTCCCGGCGATGCGCCAGCGGCGGGCCGTTTCAGATTTTTCACGCGGCGCCTCCTGAAGGTCGAAACGCGCGCGCAGGCGGCCGAGGATTTCGGCGCTGGGGACGACCATCTCCTTGAGCCATGCGCGGCTGGAGTCCAGGGGCATGAACTCGATGAAGCGCAGGGCGACCTGGTGGCCGGCGGCGAACTGGGCGAGGGCCTCGATTTCGTGGTCGTTGATGCCGCGGATGACAACGGAGTTGACCTTGACCGGCTGGAGGCCGAGTTCCTGGGCGAGGCGGATGGCGGACTGGACCTCGGCGAGGCCATCGCGGCCGGTGATCTTTTTGAAGTTGCCGCGGTCCAGCGAATCCATGCTGAAGGTGACGCGCTTGAGCCCGGCGGCGGCGAGCTCGGGGCCGACGCGCTCAAAAAGAAAGCCGTTGGAGGTGAGGGCCAAGTCCTGGATGCCGGGGATGGCGGCGAGGCGTCGGACGAGCGAGGGAAGATCCTTGCGCAGGAGCGGTTCACCGCCGGTCAGGCGGATTTTTTGGATGCCCAAGCGGGCCAGAATGCGGACGAGGCGCTCGATCTCCTCGAAGGAGAGGATTTCGTGGCGCGGCTTGTGCGGCAGCTTGAACACGAAGGGGGCGGCCGGATCGGGGCCGACGCCCACCTTGGCGCGGTAAAAGTTGGCCGCCTCCTCGGTTTCTGGGAGGCAGTACAGGCAGCGGAAGTTGCAGCGTTCAGTCAGGCTGACCCGAAGGTCGCGCATGATCCGACCATGCGAATCGACCAAGCCTGAGATCACGGTTATTTGGGCGGCGGGGGGGTGGCGCCGGGGTTCAGCTTCACCGAGCCGTCCTGCTTCAGCTCGACATTGAGGTCGAAATTCTTGTTGGTGGAGGTGAGGCTCTTCTGCAATTTCTCGGCGCCCTTGGGGGTGCCATAAATGCCGCGGCGAAGCCAGTCGAGGCGCTTGGAGATGGAGAGCTCATCCTTGAGCTTCTTGACCTGGTCGCGGAGCATGGCCAGGTCGTTGAACTGGCGTTCGAGCTCCATTTTCTCCTGCTGCATGCGCTTGAGTTCCTTGAGCAAAAAGGCGCGGTCGCCTTCGGAGGTGGCGAGCTTGCGCTGTGTTTCCTCGATCTGGGATTCCAGGCCGGTGATGGCGCCGTTGAGCTCGGTCATGCGCTTGGTGAGGTCGTCGCGCTGGCCTTCCAGTTCGGAGATGCGCTGGTCGCGCTTGGCCATTTCCTCGGCGGCCTGGGCGGCGGCTTTTTTGGCGTCGGCCTCGGTCTTGGCGAGGGTGGCGGTGGTCTGGTTGAGGGAATTGGAAAGGCGCTTGAGGGCGTCGCTTTGGGTGGTGAGGTTGCCTTCCAGGCTGGTGTTGACCTGCTTGGACTCATTGAGGTCAGCCGTGGCCTGGGCCACCTGGTTGGAGAGCAGCGCGATTTTCTGCGCGTCGTCGCTGGCCCGCTTTTCGGCGTTGGAGTGGCGCACCCACAGCCCGATGCTGAGCATCAGGCAAACCACAATCAACAGGATGACCAGCGGCTTGTACGATCCGGATGGTTCCAAGCCGGCAGCCCCCGGGGCGTTGCGAGCGGTCTGATTTTTATCGGCTCTTTCGTCCATAAAACAGGCGTTTACAGTGCTGTCGCGCTGCGTCTTTGGCAAGCGCTACTTCGGTGTCCAACGAGGGCATGGCCGGGCGAAACAGACGCGCGGCGTAGGGTCATCTTCGCTTCCCGACCGGGCGAGAGCGACACTTTTCCGCGCCGAAGACACTCAGCGCGCTTGAAATAGCGACGATCCTCCCTAAAGTATATTCATGGTTCTGCCCGCCGAGGTGCCCGTGATGACGTTGAATGGAGCAATCCTTTTTCCGCAGGCCATGCTGCCTTTATACATTTTTGAGCCCCGCTACCGGAAGATGCTGGCGGACTCCTTGGACACCCACCGGATGTTCGCGGTGGCGCTGCAAAAGCCCGGGTCCAAGCGGGAGACGCCCGCGCAGGTGGCCGGGCTGGGGCTGGTCCGGGCGGCCATCAACAACCCGGACGGCACCTCGCATTTGATCCTGGAGGGGCTGTGCCGGCTGCGTTTGGGCAAAGCGGTCAAATATCGCCCATACCGCGTCCATGAAGCCATTCCGCTGGAGACGACCGGGAACGACGCCGGCACGGTGGACGCGCTGGCGGCGAAGCTGATCGACCTGGTGGCGGAGCGTTTCAAGCAGGGGACGAGCTTCCCGCCGCAATTTGTGGAGGCGCTGAAAAAGATCGGGGCGGCGGGCAATTTGCTGGATTACCTCGCCAAGGTGCGGAACCCGGACCACCTGGCGGATTTCGTCTCCTGCACCCTGCTTTCAACGCCGACGCAGCGGCAGACCATCCTGGAAACGCCCAACCTGACCGCGCGCCTGAAATTCCTGATCCATTTTTTAATCGCCGAAACTGGCGGCGCTTCCGATAGTTCGCTTTTATGAACAACCCAAATTTCGCCCCCGGGACGGGGGAAGAGCCCTCGCCCGAGGAGATCATGTCCGCGCTTTTTGCGAACATGGTGATCCAGAATCACAACATGGCGGCGATGTTCCTGGGCCGGGCGCCGCATCCGCAGACGGGCGAAATGGTGAAAGATTTGGATTCGGCGCAGATGTTCGTCGACCAGCTTGAGATGATCGCCTACAAGACGCGCGGGAACCTGAACGCGGAGGAAAAGCAGCTTCTCAACCAGAGCCTGACGCAGCTTCGGATGGCGTTTGTGGAGGAAATGCGGCGGTCTGGCGTGCCGGTGCCCGAGCATTTGACGGCGCCGGTGGCCGGGTTGGAGGAGCCGAAAACGGCCGCGCCCGCCGCGGCGTCCCCGGCTCCAGCGCCAGCGCCCGCGCCTGCAAGCGCATCCGTCGCCGTTGAAGCCGCCCCGGCCCAGACTGCGACGATGACCTCCGCACCGGTCCCCGCGCCCACCGCGCCTCCAACCGCGCCGGCGCCGGAACCCGAAGAATCGCGCAAGCGCTTCACCAAGAAGTATTGACGGGTGGGCCAACCGCGCGCCGCCACTCGCTCGGGGGATTGAAAAACGGGCTCGTGGCGAATAAAATTGGGTGGTAAGCTGTCCAATGCGAGGTCCGAGACCGAGGGCTGATCATTTGCTATGTCACATCATGCGTTTAACCCGGAGCATCTGGCGCTGACCCGGCGGGAATTCTTGAACCGTTGCGGGATGGGGATGGGCGCGCTCGGGTTGGGCACGCTGATGTCCGGGGCGGTGGGTCCGCAGGCGTGGGGGGAAACGGGATACGTCTCGCCGCTGGCGCCCAAACAACCCCATTTCACCCCGAAAGCCAAACGGATCATCCACCTCTTCATGAACGGCGGTCCGTCGCACGTGGACACCTTTGACCCGAAGCCGGCGCTGGCCAAATACGTGGGGAAACCGCTGCCGATGGAGAATTTGCGGACGGAGCGCAAGACCGGGGCGGCCTACCCCTCGCCGTTCAAATTTCAAAAATACGGGCAGAGCGGCATTGAGGTGAGCGAGCTGTTCCCGAATGTGGCGGAGTCGATCGACGACATTTGCGTCATCCGCTCGTGCTACGCGGATGTGCCGAACCACGAGCCGTCCCTGCTGCTGATGAATTGCGGGGAGGCGCGGCTGGTGCGGCCGAGCATGGGTTCGTGGGTGACGTATGGGCTGGGGACGGAGAACCAGAATTTGCCGGGCTTCATCGCGATGTGCCCCGGGGGATATCCCATCCAGGAATCACAAAACTGGCAATGCGGCTTTTTGCCGGGCGTGTTCCAGGGCACGTACATCGACACCAAGCACACCAA
Organism: uncultured Verrucomicrobiota bacterium; assembly: GCA_964611245.1. GTDB lineage: Bacteria > Verrucomicrobiota > Verrucomicrobiia > Limisphaerales > SXQI01 > CAZSXX01. The sequence goes on from CAZSXX010000143.1 coordinate 6,273, forward strand.
GATCGAGAAGCTCATCGAGCACATCAAGAACAACTACACGTCGATGCCGGAGCAGCGCGCGCAGTTGGATTTGCTGCACCAGCTCAATGACCGCCATTCCAAGCGGCGGCAAAAGGACGCGCAGTTGGAGGCCCGCATTGAGTCGTACGAGCTGGCCTACCGGATGCAGATGGACGCCACGGACGCGTTCGACATCTCGAAGGAGCCGGAGAACATCCGCAAGATGTATGGCGAAGGGACGCAGGCGCGGCAAATCCTGACGGCGCGCCGGCTGATCGAGCGGGGGGTGCGGTTCGTGCAGGTTTGGACCGGGGAAGGGCAGCCCTGGGACAACCATGATGACATTGAGGTGAACCACCGGCGGCTGGCCAAGGATTGCGACCAGGCGATCGGCGCGCTCCTGAAAGATTTGAAGCAGCGCGGGCTGCTGGATGACACGCTGGTGATTTGGGGCGGGGAATTCGGGCGGACGCCCACGGTGGAATTGCCGCAGCCCGGGGCCAACGCCGGAAAGATCAACGGGCGGGACCACAATCATTATGGGTTCACGACGTGGATGGCGGGCGGCGGAGTCAAAGGCGGCCATGTCCACGGCGCGACGGATGAATTCGGCTTCCAAGCGGTCGAAAACAAGGTGCACATCCACGACCTGCACGCGACGATTCTGCAGTTGCTCGGCTTTGACCATGAGAAATTCACCTACCGCTACGCGGGCCGCGATTTCCGTCTGACCGACGTGCATGGGAACGTCGTGAAGCAGATCATTGCCTGACTTGGACGTGATCACGATCAATGCTGTCCTCGCAGCGCAGACCGACGGTACGCTTCACCTGCCCCTGCCGAAGGAGTTGCTGGGCTGCACGGTCGAGGTGTCGGCAACTTTGAAGCCGGTCGGCGAAGGAATTCCCCGGGCCACCCCCGAAATGGTCGAACGCCGGAAGGCGGCATTCCGCCGACTCAGAGAGTTGGGGGGGCTGCGCGAAGTGATTCCGGACCCGGTTGCTTGGCAGCGCAGCCAGCGTTAGGCGGACTCCCCAGTGAGGCTTATGAGTTCGGTGAGGGAGGCAACGGCGGTTGGTGAGTTCTTGGCGCGGTCCAGGTGCACGGCGTGGAGGCCTGCGGCTTGGGCGCCGAGGTAATCTTCGCGGTGGCTGTCGCCGATGTGGAGGATTTGATCGGGCGGCAGGCCGAGGGCCCGGGCGGTGCGGTGGAATATTTCCTGGTCGGGCTTGTTGATGCCCTGCTCCCCGGAGACGGTGATGACCTCGAAGTAATCGTGCAGCCCAACGCTTTTCAGTGTGGCCCGCAGGCGGGTGTCCCAGTTGGAAATCACGGCGAGGCGGACCCGCTTTTTTTGCAGGGCGTCCAGACAGGGGCGGACATCCTCGAAGACCTGCCAGGCGTCGTGCGTGGAGAAGGAGTCGTACAGGGCGGTGAACAGGGATTCGGTCACGTCCGCGATGCCGTGGAAAGAATCCCGGACGATCGCCATCCACCCTTCGCGGGAATAGTCGAATTCGCGGCGGGCCTGCCAGGCGTGGATGAACTGGCGGGTGATGCGCTCGGGCTCGGCGGCGAAGCCGATGTGGCTGGTGGCGACCCGGGCGTAAACATGGCCGACCGATGGCCACGGCGCCATCAGCGTGCCGCCCACGTCAAAGGAGACGGCCCGGACGGCGCGAGGGGAAGCGGGTGGGCGGTCCACAGGACGGATGGGCGTGGAGCCTGGCCTAGAACCAGAAATTGGGTTCGTACAACTGGAGGGCCCGGGCCGTTTTGGGCTGGTTGCCCGAGCCGCCCATCTGGCGCCAGGAACGGAATTCGACGTGGGAATCCATGAAGGCCTGGTTGGCTCCGGCGGGAATCTTGCCGCTGAGATGGCTGGTGGAATGCCCGGCCCAGCCGCCGTCCACCTTGGCGAAGTTGCCGCTTTGGGAAATAACCGCGTCGACGAGCAATTGCGCCTGGGAAGGGGAGATGTTGGTCTTCGTGCTGGGGGTGGTGGCGGAGGTGCGCCAATTGATTTCGGCGATGGCGCCGTCGCGCTTCAGGAAAAAGCCGTAGCCGAGCACGTAATAGCCGTACCGCCTGGCCCAGTCGGTGAAGAGCGTCTCGTTGTTCTGCTTTTTGAAGGAGGGGCAGTAGTTGACGTTGCGGATGCTGCCGTATTGGGACATCAGGTTGAACTTCTGGGTGGACATGTCCCACGCCCAGCCGCCGCGGGTTTCGCCGGCGACGGTGTGGTCGAGGTTCATGTAGCGGTCATTGTTGTCCTGCGCGTAAAGGCTCAGGGAGAGGACATATTGACGCTGGTTGTTTTTGCAGAAGGTGCGGTTGCCGGATTCCTTGGCCTTGGCGAGGCCCGGCAGCAGCATGCCGGCGAGAATGGCGATGATGGCGATGACGACGAGCAATTCAATCAACGTGAAGGCGAGGGAGCGGAACTCGCGCGAAGCTGGCGTGTGCATAAAATGGCGACTCAGGCAGTGAAGCACAACCGGGGGCGGGAGCGCAAATCGTTTCGGGCGGATTGGGGCGCGGGAAAAAGGAGTGATTGAATATGGCAGGGGGGCCTGCGTCGAATGGGGAGAAAGATTGTGAAAAATTTCACAAATGAACTTGCGGGGCGGTTTGCCCGTGGCTAGGTTGGCCCCTCGTTTGATCAAATTGAACGCCTTTTGACTCTATGAAATTGAATCGTTGGCTTGGTCTGGCGGCCGTCGCTGCCTCTGTGCAGATCGTTTCCGCCGCGGATATCACCGGCAAAATCACCCTGAAGGGCACGCCGCCGCCGGAGAAGGAGCTTCCTCTGGATCCGGGCTGCGGCGCGCTGCATCCGGGCGAAAAGCCGAAGACCCGTTTTTATGCGGTTGGCGCCGGCGGCGGGCTGGCGGACACCGTCATTTATTTGAAGGACGCGGACGGCAAGAGCGTTCCGGTCCCGGCGGAAGGCCATTTGATCGACCAAAAGGGGTGTGAGTACGTCCCGTACGTCTCCGCGGCGCGCGCGGGCCAGAAAATCCTGGTGCGCAATTCCGACCCGTTGATGCACAATGTGCATCCGCAGCCGGTTGTGGCGGGCAATCCGGAGAAAAACGTGGCGCAGATGCCCAAGGGCAAGGATCTGGAGTTCACCTACATGAACCCGGAGCCGTACCTGAAGTTCAAGTGCGATGTGCATCCTTGGATGTTCTCCTACGTCACGTTGCTGCCGCATCCGTATTTCGCCGTCAGCGCGAAGGACGGCACCTTCACCATCAAGAACGTCCCGAAGGGCGAATACACCGTGGAGGCGCACCACCGCAAGGCGGGCAAGGCCGAACAGAAAGTCACCGTGGGAGACGCGGCGGCGACGGTCAATCTGACGTTGAATGTTCCCGCGCAGTAATTTAACCACAGCCTGAACACGCGCCGCTGCGGCCCACGAGGCTGCAGCGGTTTCATTTTTTCCCAGTTTGACCCGGTCCACCCACAATCCTTGGCTGGCGCGTTTCGCCGCAGTGACGGCGGTGGCGACCTTGTGCCTGATCGCGATTGGAGGGGTGGTGACGAGCAAGGGGGTGGGAATGTCGGTCCCGGACTGGCCGACGACCTATGGGTACAACATGTTCCTGTTCCCCATTTCACAATGGGTCGGGGGGATCCGCGAGGAGCACAGCCACCGGCTGTTCGCGTCGTGGGTGGGACTGTTGACCGTGGCGCTGGCGGTTTGGATTTGGCTGAAAGACAGCCGGTCGTGGCTGCGGTGGCTGGGGGTTGGGGCGGTGTTTGCGGTGGTGCTGCAGGGAGTGATCGGGGGGGCGCGGGTGGTGTGGAAAATGGATGGCTTGGGCGTGCCGCACGCGGGCCTGGCGCAGGTGTTTTTCTGCCTGATGGTCGCGCTGGCGGTTTTTCTCAGCAAATGGTGGCAAAATTTCCGGGCGCGTGGTCCGGCGGAGGTGTCGGCGGCCCGGGGATTGCGGCCCATCCTGATCATCACCACGAGCGCGATTTTTTTGCAGTTGATGCTTGGTGCGGCCCTGCGCCACCAGCATTCCGGGTTGGCGGTGCCTGATGTCCCGCTGGATTACGGGCGAATCTGGACGAAGACGGACGCGGCCTCGGTGGACCTTTACAACCGGGTGCGGCA